>NZ_JBQSWS010000014.1:0-87166 GCF_052377355.1 Corynebacterium sp. AOP40-4SA-5 | reverse complement strand
GGTGTGCTTGGCGGCGACGTTGGACTGGATGAAGTCAGCACCCTTTAGCAACACGCCCTAGTCGGGCTGGTGCAGACCGGGCACGTCAGTGAGGAACACCTTCCGAAGGGCGTTGCTGCGTCGAACGATGAGCTTCTGGATGAGCTGCGCCGCCGCCTAAGCTGACCGCGCCCGGGTGCATACGTCACTGCTCGTGTGGCAAATCTTCCACATGAACGGTCCGCCCCGAACTTGTGGGGCATACCCTCCCCCACCAGCGACTAAAGACCGTCGAAAGCGTCCGCAATCTCGTCCAACGCACCATCAAACAGGTCCGAATAGGTGTCCAGCGTCATGGCCGCCGACGCGTGCCCCAACTGACGCTGCACAGTCTTAGGGGTGGCCTTCATTTCGTTCACCATGATCCCTGCCGCGACGTGACGTAGACCGTGCGCCGTGACACGCGGGAACGTCGCATCATCCGCCTGACAACGCTTCACCGCAGTATCCAACCACTTCCCATGCCCCGGGGGCTTCAGCGCCGTGCCGTCCCCCTGTGCCCACACCAACTCGGCGGGAGCTTTCCCCTCTAGCTGTGGCGCGATGAGATCCAACACCCGATGAGACACCGCAACCGTCCGGGCCTCGTGAGTCTTCGGCGTGCCCAGAACAATCCTCCCCCGCACCCTCACCGCGTTCTGCCGGATATGCAACCGCCGACGCTTCACATCCACGTCCATCACCCGCAGGCCCGCCAACTCACCCCACCGCAACCCCACGGTCCCCAGGGTCAGCACAATGTCCGGGTGAGCGCTGTTCCCCGCCAGGGTCTGCAACTGCCCCCACGACAGGTACACCCGCCTAGCCGGCGGCTTCGCGGGCAGCTTCACCGCCCCCACCGGGTTTGAGTACAGCAGCTTGTCCCTCACCGCCCGGTCCATGACCTGCTTCAGTTGAGCGACCGCACGCCGCTTCGTAGCCGTACCCGCCTCAATACCGTGCGCCCACTGCTCCACGTCCCCCGCCGTAACCTCCGACACGCGAACCTCACCCCAACGCGGGAGGACATGCACGCGCCACGTGGACTCCGCGAGAGTGAACGTTGACGGCTTCAGGTGTGTCTGCGACTCAAGCCATGCCGCACCAACCTTCCCGACAGTCCGGTTGCCGCGCGTGGGGTCGATGTAGCTTCCGGTGTTGCGCTCCAACAGGTTCTCGGCGGCCCAATGTTCCGCAGCTTTCTTGGTGACGAAACCTGTCTTGGTTCGACGCTTGCCGGACGGATCGGTGTACTGCACTCGGTATCGAGGCTTCCGCTTCGCCGGGGGCGTGTTGTCGGTTCCGCTGAGGTACTTCATGATTGACGACATGACCTAAAACCTACCAAAACCTACGCGTCAAACCTACGTCAACACTGAACTAATGTGCAGGTCATCGCACTGTGCGCATGTGTTCAAATACTGTCAGTCCATCCCGCACCCACCGCCACACTCACCGCCGCACCCAGTCCCTCAGGCCCGGAACACCCCGGGCCCGTGCCGCCAGCGGTAGTACGCCAGGCAGGCCAGCGTGAAGGGAACACCGAAGTACAGCGACGCACGCTGCGACGGGTCGAAACCCACCCCGATCAGCGAGGCGACCAACAGCACCAGCGCGGCGACGGGCACCCAGGGGAACAGCGGCGAGTGGTAGGCCAGGTCCTCGACCAGCCCTCCCGTGGCGGTGTAGCGGCGGCGGAAGGCGATCTGGGAGGCGGCGATGGCGATCCACACCGCCACCACCGCGAAGCCGGCCACGGAGACCAACGCCAGGAACAGTGAACCGGGTGCCACCACGCTGGACAGCAGCGAGGCCAGCCCGCCGAGCATGGACACGCACAGCGCGAGCATCGGGATCCCGCGCCGCGTGGTGCGTGCCAACGCCGCCGGTGCCTGCCCCTCGGAGGCCAGCGAGTGCAGCATGCGGGTGCAGGAGAACAGTCCTGAGTTGCCGGCGGACAGCAGCGCGGTGATGATCACGAAGTTCATCACGTCGGCCATGTGCGGCAGGCCGACGACGTCGAAGACGGTCACGAACGGGCTCTCGTCCAGCCCGGCGGTGGAGTAGGGGATGATCGCGGCGATCACGGCGATCGCGCCGATGAAGAACACCGTCAGGCGGAACACCGCGGTGCGGATCGCCTTCGGGATCGTCTTCTCCGGGTCCTTGGTCTCACCGGCGGCGACACCGATGAGCTCGGTGCCGGAGAATGCGTAGAACACCGCCAGGGTGGTGATCAGGATGCCGCCGATGCCGGTGGGCAGCAGTCCGTCGGGGGTGTTGAAGTTGCCGAGCCCGATCGCCCCGTCCGACAGCGGGTTGATGCCGATGATGGAGGCCGCGCCGACCACGATCAGCGCCACCACGGCGATGACCTTGATCAGGGACAACCAGAACTCGGACTCGCCGAAGACCTTCGAGGACACCGCGTTGAGGGCGAACAGTACGGCGGCGAACACCGCGCACCAGACCCACACCGGGACGTCCGGGAACCAGCGTTGCATCAGGATGCCGATGGCGGTGAACTCGCTGCCCAGGGCCACGGCCCAGCACAGCCAGTACAGCCAGGCGGTGGTGAAACCCCAGGCGGGGCCGAGGTTCCGGGTGGCGTACACGTGGAATCCGCCGGAGACGGGGTACACCACGGCCAGCTCGCCGAGGCACGTCATCACCAGCCAGGCGACCAGCGCGCCGATGCCGTAGGCGATCACCGCGCCCAGCGGTCCCGCCTGGGAGATGGTGTAGCCGGAGGACACGAAGAGCCCGGAGCCGATCACACCGCCGAGTGCGATCATGACCAGGTGGCGCGAGGCCATGGTGCGTTGCAGCCCGGTGTTCGAAGTTTCCGGGGGTTCGGATCTGTCCGGGGCGTCCGAGGAGACTGTCATGGCTGACACTCTACGGTCCGGTCTACAGTGGACCGGATGACAGACCCCTTTCTTCCTCGAATGATTCTCGACGGTGGCCTCGGCACCCGCCTGGCCGACCGTGGCAACGACGTCACCGGTTCGTTGTGGTCGGCGCAGATCCTGCGCGACGACCCGGCGGAGGTCACCGCCGCCCACCGTGACTTCTTCGACGCGGGTGCCGACATCGCCACGACCTGCTCCTACGAGGTCACCGTCGACGGTCTCGTCGCCGCCGGTGTCTACGCCTCCGAGGCGCCGGACGTCGCGGAGTCGCTGCTGCGCCGCAGCGTCCTGCTTGCCCAAAAAAGTTCGCAGGACGCAGCGGGCGACGTGCTCGTCGCCGCGTCCGTCGGCCCCTACGGCGCGGGCCCGGGGCAGGGCACGGAGTACGACGGGGACTACGGGTTGAGCACCGCCGAGCTGGCGGCCTGGCACCGGCGTCGCATCGAGATCCTCGCCGACACTCCGGCGGACGTCCTGTTGGCGGAGACAGTCCCGTCGATCCGCGAGGTCGAGGCGCTGGCAGGGGAACTCGACCGGGTGGGGCGTCCGGCTCTGCTCAGCGTGACGGTCGCCGCCGGGCGCGACGGGGTGCTCAGCGACGGCACGGATCTGGCGGAGGTCGCCGCCGTGGCGTCCGGTTCCTCGGCGATCCGCGCGGTCGGGGTGAACTGCGGGTCGGCGGGGGACGTGCTGGCCGGCGTGCGCCGGCTCGCCGAGTTCACCGACCTGCCGCTGATCGCCTACCCCAACAGCGGTGAGACCTGGGACCACGTGAACCGGGTGTGGGTGCCGCGCAGCAGTGAGGGCCCGGGCCTGCTGGAGAGCGTGCCCGACCTGTTGGACGCCGGGGTGCACGTCATCGGCGGCTGCTGCCGGGTAACCCCGCGCGAGATCACGGCGCTACGCGAGCTCGTGTCCGCTCACTGAACTCCCACTGACCGGAGCGGGAATCCTCCGACACATCAATAGCCCTACCGTGGTGCAATAGACGCTTATGGTGAACGTGTAACCTGGCTCTCCATGTATGATTCACCAGCTTATTTGGTTGGGGTTCTGGCGGTGTCGATCGTCCTGCTGATCTTCCTGATCAACTGGCGCACGAAACTCCACCCGTTCCTCGCGCTGTCCGTCGTGTCCTTCTTCGCCGCCGTCGCCGCTGGGCTGCCGCTCGCCGACATCCCGGAGACCCTCATCGACGGTGCCGGGGGAACCCTCGGCGAGACCGGCCTCGTCGTCTTCCTCGGCGCGATGCTCGGCCGCCTGCTCGCCGACTCCGGCGCGGTCGGACGCATCGCCGACCTCGTCGTGGAGCACAGCTCGCCGCGCACCGCACCCTGGGTGATGACCGGCGTGGCCTTCCTCATCGGTATCCCGATGTTCTTCGAGGTCGGCCTGGTCGTGCTCATGCCGGTGATCTACGGCGTCGCCCTGCGTCTCGACGTGGCCGCGGGCCGTCCGAAGACCTGGTACCTCAAGATCCTCATCCCCGCGATCGCGGCGCTGAGCTGCCTGCACGGCATGCTGCCGCCGCACCCCGGCCCGACGATCGCCGTCAACGGGCTGGACGCCAACATCGGCCTGACCATCGGCCTGGGCCTGCTGTGCGCGGTGCCCGCCGTGATCCTCTCCGGGCCGGTCTACGGTCACTTCATCGCCCCGCGCATCTCCCTGGAGCCCGACGAGAAGCTGGTGCGCCAGTACACCGGCACCACACCGGCGCAGCTGGAGGCCGACACCGCGGCGCCCACCGCGGGCGGCACCGGTGCCGCAGCGTCCGGCCCGGACGGCGCGGACGACTCGGACGGCGCGGTGGCCACGGAGCCGCGCCGCGGCGAGGAGTCCGGCAACGTGCTGCGTCCTGTGCCCACGTGGCTGGCGTTCGTGTGCGTGCTGGTGCCGGTGGTGCTCATGCTCTTCGAGACGGTGGTGGACCTGGTCGCCCCGGACTCGGCGCTGAAGACCCCCGCCGCACTGCTCGGCGAGCCGGTCATCGCCATGTTCATCGGCGTGCTCTTCGCCGGGGTGGTGCTGTCCGCGGCATCGAAGATGAGCGGTGCGGACGTGAAGAAGTCCTTCGGCAACTCTCTCGGCTCGGTCGCCGGTGTGGCGCTGATCATCGCCGGCGGCGGCATGTTCAACTCGGTGCTCAAGACCTCCGACATGAACGACGCCATCGTCGACGTCGTCTCCGGCATCGACATGAACCTCATCGTGCTGGGCTGGCTGATCGGGCTGATCCTGTCGTTCTGCACCGGTTCGGCGACGGTCGGCATCGTCAGCGCCACGGGCATCCTCGCCCCGCTGGTGGTGGGCATGCCGTCGGCGTACGTGTCCCTGGTGGTCATCGCCATCGGTTCGGGTTCGGTGGGTCTGAACTGGATCAACCACGCCGGATTCTGGTTCGTCAAGGAGTCCTTCGGCATGACGCTGGGCCAGGCCACCAAGACGCACATGACGGTGCAGACCCTGGTCTCCGTCTTCGGTCTGCTCATGGCGCTGCTGATCTCGGTGTTCGTGTAGATCTTCGTGTAGAAGGGGAGCCATGAGCACCCCCATCAGTGCCCCCGTCCGTACCGCCGTGATCGGCTTCGGCCTGTCCGGACGTATCTTCCACGCCCCGTTCATCGCCGCCGACCCCGCCTTCGAGCTGCGCGCGGTGGTCACCACCGACGGTGCGCGCCGCGCGGCCGTGCGCGAGGAGTACCCGGACGCCGAACTGCTGGACTCCGCCCAGGACGTCTTCGCCCGCGCCGACGCCTTCGACCTGGTCGTCATCGGTACGCCCGGGGACTCGCACGAGGCCCTGGCGTCCGGGGCGCTGGACGCCGGGCTGCACGTACTGCTCGACAAGCCCTTCGTGCTCACCGCCGCGGCCGGGCGCGCGCTGATCGCGAAGGCGCGGGACGCCGGGCGCGGGGAAGGACGCTGCCTCACCGTGTTCCAGAACCGGCGGTGGGACGGTGACTTCCGCACCGTGCGTTCCCTCGTCGAGGCCGGGGAGTTTGGGCAGGTCACACGGTTCGAGTCGCGTTTCGAGAAGTTCGAGCCCACCCCGGGTGAGTCCTGGCGCTACTCCGGTCGGCCCGTCGACGGCGCCGGGGTGCTCTTCGACCTGGGGTCGCACGTGATCGACCAGGCGTTGCAGCTCTTCGGGCCGGTGGATCTGGACTCGGCGCCGGACTCGATGCACGTGGAGATCGACCGGCGTCGGCCGGGCACCAGCGCCGACGACGACGTCTTCCTCGCCCTGCACCACACCTCCGGGGTGCGCTCGCACCTGTGGATGAGCGCGGTGCGTCCGAACCCGGGCCCGCGTTTCCAGGTCGTGGGCTCTGCTGCCGGCTACACCAGCTGGGGGCTCGACGGTCAGGAACAGGCGTTGAAGGACGGCCTGCGTCCCGGCGACGCGGGCTTCGGCGTGACCCCGCCGGAGTCGTGGGGGACTGTGTCCGGCGAGGCCGCGCCGCGCACGGTGGAGACGCTGGACGGTGACTACGCCGCCTTTTACCGGGAGCTCGCCGTAGCGATCCGTGGGGAGGGGCCCGTGCCGGTCGACCCGGCGGGCAGCGTGGCGGTGCTCGAGGTCATCGAGCGGGCGCTGGCGGTGGGGTGGCCGGAGTAGGGTTTCCGTCTCAATGTCTTAGAATTACCTCATGCTTTTCTTCCGTACCTTCAGTCCCTTCAGTCCTATCCATAACTCCGGCCCCTCCCGTACCGCAGCCAGGATGGGTGTGGCCCTGGTCGGTGCGCTGGGGATGGCGCTGGGGGCGGCGGGGACCGGGGTGGCGTACGCCCAGTCATCCCTGCCCTCTCTTCCGTCGGGCAGCTCGGCGGACCGGTGCGTCGTCGCGATCGACCCGGGGCACAACGGCACCCGCACCGAGGACTTCGACCCGGTCACCGGCGTGCGCATGATCGACTACCCCAACGAGCAGGAGGACGTCGACGCGATGGACATCGCCCGCGCCGTCGAGTCGCGCTTGGTGCTGGCAGGCGTGGATAGCGTCCTGCTCAAGGAGTCGGTGGACGACGACGTGACCTACCGCGAGCGGGTCGACCGCGCGTCGGACGCCGGGGCTTTCGTGGGGGTGTCGGTGCACACCACACCCGGCGGGGCGAACTCGGCGATCTTCCCGCAGCGTCAGGGTGGTCAGCGCACCGGCACCGGGCAGGACGGACAGTCCGCCACGGTGACCTTCGACAACCCGGCGGTGGCGCAGGAGTCGCAGCGGATGTCCGGGGTGGTGGCCGGTGCGCGATCGCTGCTGGAGGGCACGCAGGTGTCTGTGCACGACAACTCTTTTAATGGACGCGACCCGCTGTGGGAGGGCGACATCCCGGTGATCTCCCTGATCGCCGACACCCCCTGGGTCTACAGTGAGTTCGGCAGCGCCACTGGCGGGGGAGCGCACGGGATCACGGACGCGGAGAAGGCGCGCTATATCAACGGGTTGTCTGCCGGGCTGGTCGCCGCGGCGGCGACCACACCGTCCTGTGGTGTGCTGGGGAGCTGACGGGAGACTAGCTGGAGCTCAGGCCAGGCACAGCTTCTGTGTTCCGCGACGCCCCTCGAGAGGCACTGTGATCTGCCGTTCAGGGGTCATAAATCCAACTATTTCTGGAGTTATATCCTTACGGCGGAGCGCCCCGGAAGTGGCTAATCTCGGGGGTGTCGCGGGGCCGTCAACCCGGTGGTCCCACACCCTCCCGGAAGGACTGGACCGCACCATGAGAGCAGCACGTTTCTACGACCGTGGCGACATCAGGGTCGAGGACATCGACCAGCAGCCGCTGGAGCCCGGCACCGCCCGCATCGACGTGGCCTGGTGCGGCATTTGCGGCACCGACCTGCACGAGTACCTCGACGGCCCGATCTTCTGTCCGGCCTGCGGCAAGCCGCACCCGATCTCCGGGGAGGACGCTCCCGTCACCCTCGGCCACGAGTTCTCCGGCGTGGTCAGCGAGGTCGGCGAGGGCATCGACGACCTGAAGGTCGGCGACCACGTGGTCGTGGAGCCCTACATCATCGCCGACGGCGTGGACACCGGCCCCGAGTCCACCACCTACCACCTCTCCGAGAACATGAACTTCATCGGCCTCGCCGGCCGTGGTGGTGGACTCTCGGAGAACGTGGTCGTGCGTCGCCGCTGGATCCACAAGATCTCCGAGTCCATCCCGCTGGACCAGGCTGCGCTGATCGAGCCGCTGACAGTGGGCTACCACGCCGTGGAGCGTTCGGGCCTGCTGGCCACCGACGCCAAGGGCAAGACCGCCCTGATCGGCGGCGCCGGCCCCATCGGCCTGCTCACCGCCGCGGTGCTCAAGGCCATCGGTGCCCGGGTCATCATGTCGGAGCTCTCCGAGCTGCGCCGGCAGAAGGCACTGGACTCCGGGGTGGCGGACGTCGTCCTGAACCCGGCCGAGGTCAACGTCGTCGACGAGGTCAACGGGCTGACCGACGGGGTCGGCGCGGACGTCGCCTTCGAGTGCACCTCGGTGCAGGTCGTGCTCGACACGCTGATGGACGCCCTGCGTCCCACCGGTGTGCTCGTCGTGGTGTCGATCTGGGGCCACAAGTCCGACTTCGACATGCACAAGCTGGTCATGAAGGAGCTCGACGTGCGCGGCACCATCGGCTACGTCAACTCCCACCCGTCCACGATCGAGCTGGTGGAGTCCGGCAAGATCGACCTCGCCCCGTTCATCACCGGCAAGATCGGCCTGGAGGGCCTGGTCGACGAGGGCTTCGACACGCTGATCAACCGCAACGAGACCGCGGTGAAGATCCTCGTCTCCCCCTCCGGTAACGGACTAGACTGACTGGTCTAGTGTGGTGGGTGGACGACGTTCCACCCACCACGAGGAGACCAGCATGACCAGCGCCACCAGCGCCACAGGCAGCACCACCCGCCGCGTCCTACGCGCAGCCGGGGCGACGACCGTCGCCGCCGCGCTCGCGATGGGCGCGGCGTCCTGCGCATCCGGCGCAAACGACGCGCAGGACGGGACGATCCGCGTCGGGACGTCCCCGGGGCCCTACAGCGAACTCTTCCGCGAGGGCGTGGTGCCGATCCTCGAGGACGAGGGCTACGAGGTCACCTTCGACGACTTCTCCGAACTGCAGCAGGCCGACGTCGCACTGCAGGAGGGCAGCGTGGACCTCAACGTCGACCAGCACACCGCCTACATGGAGAACTTCAACAACGAGTCCGGGGCGGACCTGGCGGCGATCACGCCGATCCCCACGGTGCCGGCGGGCCTGTACTCCTCGCGCCACGACAACCTCGACGCCGTCGCCGACGGGCAGTCCGTGAGCATCCCCGAGGACCCGTCGAACGCCTCGCGCGCCTACCGCATCCTCGGCCAGGCCGGCTGGCTCACCTTCGCCGACGACGCCGACGAGACCAACCTCACCGCCGCCGACATCACCGGCAACCCCCACGACCTGGACATCCGCACCCTGGACTCCGGGTTGATCTCGCGCGCGCTCGACGACGTCGACTGGGCGGTGATCCCCGGCTCCATGTCCTACGCCGCCGGGGTGGACCCGGACCTGCAGCTGCTGCAGGAGGAGTTGCTGCCCGACCTCGAGCTCGTCGCCGTGGTGCGCGGTGAGGACACCGACACCGACTGGGCGGACGCCGTGGTCGAGGCCTACCGCTCCGACGAGTTCGCCGACTACCTCGACGGCCGTGGCGAGGGCGACTACTGGTACGTGCCGGAGGCGCTGCGATGAGCGACTCCTACGGCGAGCTCTACACAGACTCCCTCGACCTGCTGCAGGCGATGGTGCGCAACGCCTGCGTCAACGACCTCACCGCCGACTCCGGCCAGGAGGTCCGCAACGCCGACACCCTGGAGGCCTTCTTCGCCGAGGAGATCGCCGCCGGGTCCGTTCAGGTCACCCGCCTGCAGCCGCGTGAGGGGCGCACCAGCATCATCGTCACCGTGCCGGGCAGCGACCCGGACGCCGAACCGCTGACCTTCCTCGGCCACACCGACGTGGTCCCGGTCGACCGCGACCGCTGGAGCGTCGACCCCTTCGGCGGCGAGGTCATCGACGGCAGGATCTACGGCCGCGGCACCGTGGACATGCTGGGGCTCACCGCGCCGATGGCGGTGGTCACCCGGCAGGCCGCCCGTGCCGCCCGGGGAGCCGCGAGCTCCGGCCGCCCACCGCGCGGGACGCTGACCTTCGTCGGCGTCGCCGACGAGGAGGCCCGCGGCGGGCTGGGTGCGAAATGGCTCTCCGAGCAGCACCCGGACGCGTTCAGCTGGCGCAACTGCGTCTCCGAGACCGGTGGATCGCACCTGCCCACCACCGACGGGCAGGACGCCGTGGTGGTCGTCGTCGGGGAGAAGGGCGCGGCCCAGCGTCGTCTGCACGTCTCCGGCGACGCCGGCCACGGCTCGCAGCCCTTCGGCCGCGACCTCACCGTCGCCCGCCTGGCTGAGGTCGCCGGACGCATCGCCGCGCACCGTCCGGCGGTGTCGAAGGACCCGCTGTGGCGGGGCTTCGTCGAGGCCTTCCGCTTCGACCCCGACGTGCAGGACGCCCTGCTCGCGGGTGCAGACGACGCCGCCTACCTGCAGTTCGGTGACCTGGCGCGCTACGCCGACGCGGTGTCGCACCTGACCATCGCGCCGACGGTGCTGCGTGCCGGTCAGGCGATCAACGTCCTGCCGTCCGGCGGTTACCTGGAGCTCGACATCCGCCCGCTGCCCGGGCAGGACGACGACTCCGTCGACGCAGAACTGCGCGCCGTCCTCGGTGAGTTGGCCGACGAGGTGACCATCGAACGGCTGATCTCCGAGCCGGCGGAGGTGTCGACCACCGACTCCGCGCTGTACCGGGCGATCGGGGAGACGGTGGGGGAGTTCTTCCCCGAGGCGAGGATCGTGCCCGCCCTCGCCGCCGGTGGGTCCGACCTTCGCTTCGCCAGGCGCCTCGGCGGTGTCGGCTACGGCTTCGCCCTCAACGCCCGCGAGCGCACGTTGGCCGAGGTCAACGCGCAGCTGCACACCCACGACGAGCACCTGTACCTCGAGGATCTGGATTTGACGGTCAGGGCGTACGCCCACCTGGTAGACACGTTCCTGTGCGGAGACTACAGATAACCACCCTCGCCACCGGTGCCTTTGCCGTGGCATCCCTCATCGTCGGCTGCTCCTCCTCAGGGGACGGGCAGGACGCACCGACGCCGACCTTCGCCCCTGAATCGACGTCGGCGACGGCCTCGGCGACCGACACCCCGACGGTCGTGGACGTCGACCCGGCCGACTTCGAGCGGGACGGGCGCACGATCTTCAACTACCGCACGGGTGCTTCGGATTCGGCGGACATGGGTCTCTGCGTGGTCGCCGAGGACAGTGCTGCGTCCGACTCCACGTCCGTGACCTGCAGCGGTATCGCCCCGGACGATGCCCCGGACATCGAGGTCCCGCCCTTCGAGCGGCAGCGTCCGGGTGCGGCGACGATCACCGCCGAGGGCGTCACCTACACGCTGCTCGAGGGCGTGCCGCCGGCCCCGGGGGAACTGCAGGACGGGGAAAGGATCAGCGTCGGTGAGGCATCCTGCGCCCTGGAGGAGGGTGAACTCGACTGCACCGTCGGCGACACCGGCCTGACCGTCAGCGGGGAGGACCGCGCCATGACCGTCGCCGGCGACGTCCTCGACTCCGAGTACCACGTGGCCCCCGATGAACCTGAGATCACCGAGGACTACGCCGAGACCGACGAACCGGTGTCGGCGGGTACGACGTGCGGGGCGGCGTCCGGCAACACGTTGGTGGAGGTCCGCGAGGGTTCGGTGTCGTGCCTGACGGCCGAGGGCGTGATCGACGAGTACCGCGAGCGCGCCCCGTCCGAGGGCGGCGGCAACACCCTGGCCATGATGGTCGGGGAGTGGAGCTGTTCCATTCCGTCCGCCGGACGCAGCGCGGAGCTTCAGGCGGGCGAGATCTGCAATGGTCCGGACGACGTGGTCATCGCCACGCCCCCAGGTTCCGTGCCCCAGTAGCCGGTCAGGCCCGGGTGGCGCGTAGTCCGCGGTAGCGGTTCACCGCGGCGGCGATCTCGTGGCGGCGCACTCCCGCCAGATGCCCGGGGTGGCGTCCGGCGCCGTGGGTGGACAGTACGTCCAGCCCGTCGTGGTCGACCCGGGCGACAACCTCGTCGACGAGCTCGACCAGGGGAGTGGCACCGTCGAGATCCAGCCCGGCGAGAGCGGCGGCGATGGCATTGGTCTGTGAGGAGTCGACGAGCTGCGACCAGGCAGCCAGGTCGATGTGGTCCTCGTCCGACTTCCCGCCGGCACGCACCGTGTGCAGGCCCTTCGCCTGCGGGGGCCGTGGCCCCTTGCCGCCGCGTCCCGGGGAGGAGAACGACGCACGCGCCAGGGTGCGGGGCGCAGGACGCCGCATCGGCTCGGTGCGTCCGGCAGGTTCGGCGAGTTCGGCGGCGCGCGCGGTGACGTCCACCGGACGGTAGCCGTCCAGCATGATCACCGTGTCGGCGACGTCGATGAACATGCCCGAGCCGCCGGCGACGAGCACGGTGGAGACACCCAGGTCATCGTGCAGGGAGCGGGCGCGGTCGACCAGCGGGGTGATCGGCTCCTTCGCAGCAGGCACGAGGGTGCGCATCCGGTCGTCGCGGATCATGAAGTTCGTCGCCGAGGTGTCCTCGTCGATGAGCAGGGTGGTCGCACCGGAGTCCACCGCCTCGACGAGTCCGGCGGCCTGGGAAGTGGAGCCCGAGGCGTTGGTGGTGGAGAAGCAGCTGGTGTCGGGAGTTCTCCCGCTCGTCCCGCCGGGCAGGTCGTGGAGGAAGGCGGAGATGTCCACGTCGGTGACCGGGCGTCCGTCCTCGGCGCGCAGGGCGACGGAGTCGGCGTCGGTGACGGCGAACTCGCGGCCGTCGCCGGGCACGTGGTTGTAGATCCCCAGTTCCAGCGCGTTGAGCAGCGTGGACTTGCCGTGGTAGCCGCCGCCGACGATCAAGGTGACACCCGTCGGCACGCCCAGCCCGCTCACCGTCCGGCCCGAGGGCAGCGTCACGGTGTGCCGCAGGGACTCCGGGGCCTCGAAGGGGACCGCGCTGGTGAGCGGACGCTGCGAGTTGCCGGCCGCACGCGGCAGGACCGAACCGTCCGCCACGAAGCCGACCAGGCCCTCCCCGCCGAGCCAGGAGCGCAGGAACTCCTGGTCACGGTAGGTTCTGCGGGCCTGGGCGAGAGCGTCCAGCGACGGTGTATCGAGGTCGAGCAGCGCATCCTGCACCACCGCGGGCAGCACCTCGCACAGCAACGTCGCCGCCGCCCGGCCGCGGATGCGTCGGCCCTGGGCGGGCATCGCCGCCTCGAGCCGGACGGTGAGGTGGGCGTCCTGCCCGGCTCTCCCCGCCGGTTCGACGGCCACGCTGCTGCGGTCCAGGACCTGCTGGCCGGGTGCATCGACGGACAGGAAACCCGCGCCCTTGCCACCGGAGGGGTTGTGGGCGCGCAGGGCGGTGGCCACGCGCCGGGTGAGGTGGTCGCGCAGCGGGACCTCGCCGGACGCGTCGCCGGGGATGCCGGTCGCCGACCACGGCACGCTGGCCTGGATCAACGACGGCGGGGCGAAGGGGTCTGCCTGCACCTTGTCGATCGACAGGGTCACCGGTGTGCCGGAGGTGGTGTGCAGCCGGTGGGAGCCGCGCAGCTTCTTGTACGCGCCGTAGCCTGCACCGTCGAGTCCGTTCAGGGTGCTTCGCAGGTCTGACGCTGAGTCCGGTCGTCGTGTCATGTCTGTGCAGGGTAACAGTCCGGGCGGGCGGCACCCCACGGAGCAACCCCGGAGGATGGTCGCACCACCCTCCGGGGTTGCTGACTACCGCAGTGCGAAGCCGGCGCGCTCCAGGAAGCGGCGCAGCAGGTGACGCTTCGTCTTCGTGGCGGCCTTGTCCGACACCCGGTGCAGCGTCTGCGTCGACCACTGCGGGTGCTGGCCGTAGCGGGCGAAGTAGGCGCCCAGAACCTCGTCGTAGTCGGCGAGCAGGGCGGCACGCTCACGCTCCCCGGCTGAACCAGCTTCGTCGCCACCACGGTCGTTGTAGTGGTCGTGGTGCACGAAGAGCTCCATCGGCAGCCGCGGCTTCACCCCGGCGTTCTCCGACGGATCGCCGTAGCCGATCGCCAGCCCGAGGAACGGGACCACGTCCTGCGGGACGCCGAGGATCTCCTGCACCGCGCCGATGTCGTTGCGCATCGAGCCGAGGAACACCGTGCCCAGCCCCAGCGACTCCGCGGCGATCGCGGCGGTCTGCGAGATGATGCCGATGTCGAGCACCGAGGTCACCGGCTCGTCCAGGTAGTCCAGTGCCCCGAGGTCGTGCGGGGGACGCGAGGACACCCCGTGGATCTCCTCGGCAGGCCCCGCGCTACCTTCGGCGGCTTCCGCGTCCTCGGCGTCCTCCGCTGCCTTGACCTGCGCGGCGTGGAAACGGATCTGGGAGAAGTCCACCATCCACACGAGCACCACCGGGGCGGTGGCGACGTGCGAGGACATCCGCGCGCCGATGCTCGCCAACTCCTCCTTCACCGCCTGATCACGCACGGCGACGACCGAGACGGTCTGCTTGTTCGACGAGGACGGCGCGGACTGCGCGGCGGCGAGAATCGTGTCCAGGGTCGCGTCGTCGACCGGCCGGTCCTGCCACAGCCGCACCGAGCGGTGGGCGGTGACGGTGTCCAGCGTGGAGTTCCACTGCGGCGGCGTCCACGACTGGGCCCGGCCGTAGCGGCTGGTCAGCCGGTCGTCCGGCGTGGCGTCCGGTGATTCAGGCCCCGGGGTCCCCGTCATTCCTGCCCCTCCTGTGCCTCGTCGCCGTGAAGTTCCGGTCCGTCGCCGGTGAACAGTCCGCGCAGCCGGGCCAGGGCCTCCTCCCAGTCGGGCACGGAGGCCTCGGCGATGGCCTCGGCCTGCGCCCCGTAGATGGTGTTGGTGAAGGTCAGGGAGGTCTCCTCGCCCTCGGCGTCGAGTTCGAAGCGCAGCGTCTCGTTGTTCCAGCTGTACTCCAGCACCGACGGCGGACGGAAGGTCGTGACCTGCCCCTGCCCGGCGAGCACGGTTCCGGTGATGAAGGTGAGCTGGCGTCCCGCGCCGAAGACCAGCAGGGAACGGTCGTAGTCGAGGCTGTCGACGAACCAGCGGCGCAGCTGGCCGGCCCGCGTCAGCGCGCGGAAGGCGCGGGTCGGTGTGGTGGCCAGCTGCGTCTGCAGCGTGAGGGTCGCGGGGTCCATGGCGCGCCTACATCGAGTTCAGGGGCGTCTGGTGGGCGCTGCCGGGACCGTCGCCGGTGTCGATCTCCCAGGTCAGGTCGGGGTCGACGCCGGGCGCGTGGTCGGCGAGCTTGGCACGTACCCCGGCCTCCAGGTCGTCGAAGTCGTCGCCCCACACGACGGCACCCTCGACGCCGGCGACGGCGGCGCACCACGCCGGTGCGTCCTGCATGTCCTGCACAGAATCGTCGCGCACGACGGTGACGGTGTAGCTGGCGTTCTGGTTACTCATGCCCACCACTTCTACACGCTCATCCCAGCCTGTTGTCGGACACCCACCTCGACAGGGAGTGTCGGTTGGTCTGCTGGGTCTTGCGCAGCACGTTGGAGACGTGGGTCTCCACGGTCTTCACCGAGATGAACAGGCGGGCGGCCATCTCCCGGTAGGTGTAGCCGCGGGCGAGCAGGCGCAGGACCTCCTTCTCCCGCGGGGTGAGCGTGGACAGGACGCTCTGGTCGGCGTCCTCGGGCAAGGGGGCGGGTTCGGCGGGTTCTGTGGCTTCTGAGCCTTCCGTGGGCTCGACGGCCGGTGCCTCGGCGGGACCGGCGGTGAAGGCGTCGAGCACGTAGCCGGCCAGGCGCGGGGAGAACACCGCGTCGCCGGAGTGCACGCGCAGCACGGAGTCCACCAGCTCGTCACCGCTGATGTTCTTCGTCACGTAGCCGCGTGCACCACCCCTGATCAGCGAGATCACGTCCGTCGGGTCGTCGGACACGCTCAGCCCCAGCACCTGCGGAAGGTGGTCGGTGGCGGCGAGGTCGCGCAGCACCTGCAGCCCGCCGCCGTCGGGCATGTGCACGTCGAGCAGGACGACCTGCGGTGCGAGGTCCCGGATGCCGGCGACCGCGTCGCCGACGGTGCCGGCCTCACCGACGACCTCTACCTCGGGACGTCCGGTGAGCTCGGCGCGCACCCCGGTGCGAAACATCGCGTGGTCGTCGACGAGGAACACCGAAACCGTCACTGTGCATGCCCTTCCAGCCGCAGGATGACCTCGGTGCCGAACTGCCCCGAGTCGATCTCCACGCTACCGCCCACGCGCCGCATCCGGTCCATGATCGACGAGCGCACCCCCTGCCGGTCGGCCGGGATGTCCTCGACGCTGAAGCCGGGGCCGCGGTCGCGCACGAAGAGTTCCAGTGTGCCTGCCTCGCTCACCTCGAGGTACACGTTGACCTCGCGGCAGCCCGAGTGTTTCGCCGCGTTGACCATCGCCTCGCGTCCGGCGAGCAGCAGGGCCACGGAGGCGTCGTCGGTGTCGCGGTCCTCGCCGACGATCACGGGTCGTATCTGCACGCCGAAGGTGTCCTCCACCTCGCCGCAGGCCACGCGTAGCGCGCCGAAGAGCGTCTCGGTGCGCACCGACTCGCCGGGGGCGAAGAGCCACTGGCGCAGCTGACGCTCCTGGCTGCGCGCCAGCTGGGCGATCTCCGGCTCGCCGGACTTCTTCTGGATCAGGGTGAGGGTCTGCAGCACGGAGTCGTGGATACGCGCGGCGATGCGGGCTCGTTCCTCCTCGGCGGCACGCTCGCGGGCGGTGGCGTTGGCCATCGACCACAGGCGCAGCCACAACGGGATGAGCACCACGATGAGCCCGGCGATGATCGCGACCGCGGCGATAAGCGCCGGTACGATCACCCCGCCTGTCCCGTCAGCGCTGCCGTCGTCGAGGCTGATGCCGAAGACGGTGACGCCGATACCGACGACCAGCAGCAGCAGCCCGCCGACGAGGCTGGCCCACTGCAGCCCGCCGGGCACGCGCGACGCCGGGCCGTCCTGCCCGGGGCGTCCGGCGAGGGCGTTGGGGCCGAAGGTGCGCCACACCAGCAGCACACCGCCGGCGAGCAGCAACGCGCTGACCGCGACCTGCGGGCGCGTCGCCGCCCCGGCGAGGAAGACCACCACGGCCAGCGCCACGAGCAACCGGTCGACGCCCCGCACCGGTCGGTTGACCAGCCCCGGGTCCAGACCACGGGCGCGGCAGGACGCCACGGACGTGGGGTTGCACGCCTCGGCGGCGGTGCCCACCCGCGTGGTGAACACCCACAGCGCGGCGTAGGAGATGAACCCCAGACCGGCGACCACGTTGGCCAGGGCGAAGAACAGGCGCACCACGGTGAGACGCACACCCAGGTGCGCGGCCAGCCCGGTGCACACCCCGGCGACGAGCTTGCCGTCGGACACCCGGAACAGGTCGGGCGTGGGCGAGCCGGTCGTGCGCGCGCCCGGCCGGGGACGCGGGACAGGGGAGTGACTCATACCCACCAGCCTGCCAGGGCCAGGGGTCCCCGGGGTATCGGGGGAAACCCTGAGATCCGCGGTCAGGGAAATGATCAGGGATGATCTCAGGGCTGTCCCCGATGTGCTTTGCTGGAGCTCCGCGAAGAATGGGGACCATGAGTTACACGGCACAGTCAACGAGCCCGGGCACGGGCAGCCCCCGGGGCAACTTCGAATCCACGGTCCGTCGGATGTGGGAGACCCGCCCCGTCCGCTTCCCGCGCAGCCAGTCCACCCGCTCCTGGTTCTTCGGCGTCTGCGAGGGCATCGCCGTGCGCTACCAGGTCTCGCCGCTGCTGGTGCGCCTGGTGTTCGTCCTGGCGACCTTCGTCGGCGGTGTGGGCCTGTGGGCCTACGGCATCGCACTGCTGGTCATGCGGCGCTACACCGTGCCGCGCTCCCCGCTGGACGTGCTGATGCGTGGTGAGCGCGACCCGCGCTTCGCCGAGGACCGCTCGCTGGCGATCGGCACCCTGATCGTGGGCGCGGTGTTCCTCGTCTTCGGCGGCATCCTCAGCGGCGGGATCACCCTCACCGGCATGGTGGTCTGCGCGGCGGTGACGGGTGTGGCCTGGTGGCTGCTCTACGAGCGCCAGCCGGTGGCGCCGGTCGGGCTGCTGGAACGCGACGACCACCAGGGGTGGCAGGGGCCTACCCAGGGGCCGGCACAGCCGACCCGGCCGTCGGACGCTGCGCCGACGCAGCCGACGTACGAGCCGGCGCAGGGGCAGGACGCTGCGCCGACCGTCGACCTCGGCGACGTTTCCGCCGCGCCGGGTTTCGAGCCGCCGCGTCGTCAGCCGCCGTCGTGGGATCCGCTGGGCACCGCCCCCTTCGCGTGGGACCTGCCGGACCCCGGTGAGCCCGGCGACGGTGACGCAGATGCGGCGTCCGGTGCGTCCGGCGCCCCGAAGAAGAAGCGCCGCGGGTTGCGCGCCCTGGTCGTGGCCATGGTGTTGGCCGTGGTCCTGGCGGTGGTTGCCGGAATCATCGCGCTCGGCGCGATCCTGGCTCCCCGGTGGGGTGGGGTGACCTCCGCGGAAGGCAGCAGTTACTCCGGGACGTTCACCAGTGATGCGCAGCAGATCGGTGAGGTGCCTGCGCACAGCAGCTACTCCTACACGATGAGTTCACCGACGCTGGACTTCACCGGAGCTACGGTGGAGCAGGACAGCGTGGTCGACCTGTCGTCCACCATGGGTTCGGTCACGGTGCTGTTCCCACGCACCACCGACGGGCCGTCCTACCGCGTGCACCTGAACTGCGAGTCGGTGACGATGGCGGGCGTCGACTGCGGCAGCCTGGACGGCACGCTGGTCCGTGGCACAGACAGTGCCACTGGCACCGGCAGCACCGGCAGCGCCGGCAGTACCGCCGACGGTGAGGTGAACACCCTGACCGTGAACGTCGAGTCCACGATGTCCGAGGTCACCTTCGACCGTGTGAGTTGATCCGGTGAGTTGAACAGTTGAGTTGAGCAGGGCCCGTCTACCCGACGTGGAAGGGGATCGGCCCGAGCAGGATGCCGACGGCCAGCATGACCAGGGAGACCACGACCGCCCGCCACAGCACCTTGCGGTGGTGGGCGCCGAGGTCGACGTTGGCCAGGGAGACCAGCAGCAGGATTGCGGGGACCAGGGGGGACTGCATGTGCACCGGCTGGCCGGTGATGGACGCCTGGGCCATCTGCACCGGCTCGATGCCGAAGTGGGCGGCGCTCTCGGAGAGCACGGGCAGGATGCCGAAGTAGAAGGCGTCGTTGGACATGAAGAAGGTCATCGGCATCGACAGCAGGCCGGTGATGGGGGCGAGGTAACCGCCGAGGGAGTCGGGGATGATCCCGGTGATCCACTCGGCCATGGCGGTGACCATGCCCGTGCCGTCCAGCACGCCGACGAGCACGCCGGCGGCGAGCACCATGCCGACCACGGCGACGATCGAGCTGGAGTGGGCCACGATCTCGTTGGCCTGGTCCTTCAGGCGGGGGAAGTTGACGGTCAGGGCGATCGCCGCGCCGACCATGAACACGTAGGCCAGGGGGAAGAGGTCGGCGACGAGCAGCACCATGACCACCACGGTGAGTGCGAGGTTGAACCACAGCAGCGTCGGACGCAGCGAGGCCCGGTTCGGGTCGAGCATCGTGTCCGCCATCGAGGTCTGCTGGTGGACCGGCGGGACATCGCCGGCACCGCCGGCACCGCCTGCGGTACCGGACGCTGCAACAGTGGCATCGGTGGAATCGGTGCGCGGGGTCATCCCGGTGAGGTGGGAGGTCTCCAGACGACCGAGCCGCTTGCGCTCGGCCAGGCCCATGAGCCAGGCGAAGACGAAGCAGATCACCAGTCCGGCGGCCAGTGACGGCAGCATGGGGACGAAGACCTCGGAGGGTTCCACGCCCAGTGCCGCGGCGGCGCGCACGGTGGGCCCGCCCCAGGGGACGATGTTCATCGTGCCGTTGACCAGGCCGGCCACACAGGTCAGGATGACCGGGCTCATGCCCAGGCGCAGGTACAGCGGGAGCATGGCGGAGGTGGTGATGATGTAGGTGGTGGAGCCGTCGCCGTCGAGGGAGACGACGCCGGCGAGCACGGCGGTGCCGAAGACGATCTTCGCCGGGTCGTTGCCCAGGATCCGGGTGATCCAGGTGATCAGCGGGTCGAAGAGTCCGACGTTGATCATGATGCCGAAGTACATGATGGCGAACATGAGCAGTGCGGCGGTCGGTGCCATGTCCTTGACGGCGTCGATGACCATGTCGCCGATGCCGAGGCCGGCGCCGCCGATCAGGCCGAAGACGGTGGGCACCAGGATCAGTGCGAGCATCGGTGTCATCCGGCTGGTCATGATCAGAGCCATGAACGTGAGGATCATCAGGAAGCCGTGTGCGACGAGGATCCCGTCGGACGGTGTGTGGCTCAGGTTGTAGTCTTCTGCCAGGAGCAGGGTGTCTGCGGTGGTCATCGCATCTCCTTCAGGTGTGTCTGACCGGACAGTGGAAGATTAAAGTGATGCAGACCACGTGACGATCCTTGTGTGCGTTAGATCTCCTTGAGTGCAAACATTGACTTGTGTGCATTCTGTTCACTGGCTCGGCCAAAGGTGCAGTAGACTCCACGACGTGCGTTTCTCCACGAAAGTTCTGCTGCTGCAGCTCGCGACGGTGGTTGCCGTCGTCGCTGTGTGTTCGGGGGTCTTCACCTGGATCTCGGTGGAGCGGCTGAAGTCGCAGGCGATGGACTCGGCCGTGTCCATCGCCCGGTCCGTGGCGGAGGACCCGCAGGTGCGCGCCGCGGTGGCGGACGAGGCTGACGGGACAGATAGCGGCGACAGGGACACGGGGTCGGACGCCGCGGACGGTGCCGCCCTGGTGGACCTCGCCGCCGGGGTGGAGGCCCGGACCGGTGCGTTGTTCGTGGTGGTCACCGACGCCGACGGCATCCGGCTGGCGCACCCGGACCCTGGGCGGATCGGGGAGCGGGTCAGCACCGACCACGAGGCCGCCCTGCGGGGCGAGGAGGTCACGGCCTGGGAGACCGGCACGCTCGGGCAGTCCGCCCGGGCCAAGGTCCCGGTGTACGCGCCGGACGCCTCGGCGCGGGAGGTCGCCGACAGTGAGCCGGTCGGCGAGGTCAGCGTCGGGTTCCGGCGGGCGAGCGTCTTCGACGACCTGCCGCTGGTCCTGGTAGGGGTCGCCGCGGCCGGGGCGACGGCCCTGGCCATCGGGGTGCTCGCCAGTGTGCTGATGCGTCGTCGCTGGGAGCGGCTGACGCTCGGGGTGCAGCCCGAAGAGCTGGTGGCGTTGGTCCGCCACCAGTCCGCGGTGCTCGACGGGGTGGACGACGGCGTCCTGTCGGTGACCCCGGACGGTGCGGTCGAGGTGTGCAACGAGGTCGCCGCGCGGCTGCTCGGCGCGGACGGCGTAGGGGTCGGAACCGGCACCGGCACCGGTTCCACAGTCACGGTCACGCTCGCTGAGCTGGGTCTTCCTGCCTGGGTGGTCCGCGAGCTCACCGGGGACGGTGCGACCGGCGCCCGGCAGGGGGCGCGTCCGGCGTCGTTGGACAACGTGGTCGTCGGCGACCGCGTCCTCTACCTCGACTCACACCCGGTGACCAGGGCGGGACGCCACCTCGGCACCGTGGTGGTGGTCCGTGACCGCACGGACCTGGCCGCACTGACCCGCAGGTTGGGCACCGTGCAGGCGATGGGGTCCACGCTGCGGGTGCAGCGCCACGAGTTCGCCAACCGGATCCACGCCGCCTCCGGGCTCCTGGACGCCGGACGGATCGACGATGCGCGGGCGTTCCTGCAGGACATGGCCGAGCGCGGCCCGGTGGACTTCCCGTTGCAGGGCGCGGAGCTGCTCGACGAACCGTTCCTGCAGTCCTTCCTCGGCGGCAAGTCGATGGAGGCCGGTGAACGTGGTGTGGGCCTGCGGGTAGGGGAGGAGACGCTGGTCCTCGGCCAGATCGGCGGCGACGGTGCGGTCGAGGACGTGGCCACGGTCCTGGGGAACCTCGTGGACAATGCCGTGGCCGCCGCCCTGCGTAGCGACGGTGCAGGCGGCGCGGACGATACCGACGGGGAGAGGTGGGTGGAGGTCACCGCGATGCAGGACGACCTGGCGCTCACCCTCATGGTGGCCGATTCCGGACCCGGACTGGACGCGGGCGACCCCGTCCCCGCCGAAGACCCCGCCCCTGCTTCGGACCCGATCCACGGCCACGGGATCGGGCTTGCGCTGTCGCGCGAGATGCTGCGCCGTCGCGGCGGCGAACTCTGGGTCATCGACCGCGGCGGCACGCACCCGGGGCACGGGGCGGTCTTCGGCGTGCGACTACCCGGGGTGTTCGGGACGGCCGAGGGCTCAACCAATCCAGACGAGGAGACACGATGACACACCACCAGGACGCCCGGTCGACCACCCGCACACCGCGTAACCTGCGGGTGCTCGTCCTCGACGACGATTTCCGGGTCGCCTCGATCCATGCCGACATCGTCGCCTCGGTACCGGGCCTGGAGGTCCAGGCGACGGTCGGCACCTGCGCGGAGGCCAGGGCGGTGCTGGAGGGGCGGGACACGAACGTCGTGCCGGGGCTCGTCCCGGACCTCGTGCTCGCCGACGTCTACCTGCCCGACGGGGACGGCATCGAGCTGGTGCGTGCGGCACGCGTCGACGCCTTCGTGTTGTCCGCGGCCGTCGAGGCGTCCACCGTGCGGCGCGCCTTCACCGCAGGGGTCCACGCCTACCTGGTGAAACCCTTCAACCGCAGGGAGCTCGTGGAGCGCCTGGAGCGCTACATCAGGTTCCGCCGGGTGACCGGGACGCCTCACCCGTTGCGGCAGGAGGAGATCGACCGGGCGATGGCGGTGATGCACGCGACGACGCAGCCGGTCACCGCGGCCGGGAGCTCCACCGAGGACCTCGTCCTCGAGGCGCTGGGCTCCGGTGAGCACTCCGCGGCGCAGGTGGCGGAGGTCGCCGGGGTGTCCCGGGCGACCGCGCAGCGCAGGCTATCGGCGCTGGCCGGACGCGGGGTCGTCACCGTGCGGCTGCGGTACGGAAGTTCAGGACGCCCCGAGCACCTGTACTCGCGGTCCTCGGGGCGGGGGTGGTGAGGGCGCGCCGGTTCATGCGGCGCCGGGAGGTCAGGCGTTGGGCTCGGGGATCATCCGCGCCGAGGAGTCCTCGACGATCGCCTTGCCGAAGGGGAAGCAGGTGACCGGGATCATCTTCAGGTTCGCCCAGGCCAGCGGCAGCCCGATGATGGTGATGGCCTGCAGGGCGGCGGTGGCGATGTGCCCGAGGGCGAGCCACAGGCCAGCGACGAGGAACCAGATGACGTTCATCAGCCCGGAGCCGAAGCCGGCGGTGGACTTGGTGACCACGGTGCGGCCGAAGGGCCACAGGGCGTAGCTCGCCATCCGGAACGAGGCAACGCCGGCGGGGATGGTGATGATGAAGACGCAGGCGATCAGGCCGAAGAGGATGTAGCCGAGGAACAGCCAGATTCCGCCGGTGACCAGCCAGAGAATGTTGAGGACGAACCGCAGGATTGTCATGGCCCCCATGCTAGCGTCATCGGCGTGCGGTCGTGGGGTGGGTGAGCCGACCGCCGCAAGGCCATCCGGGATGCCATCTGACTCATGCCCCAGGTCGAGAACCGGCCGTTTTCTCCCCGGGGCATGACTCAGGTGACATCGACTGGTCACGCTGACTGGTCACGCCGTGCACCACCGTGTCAGGCCGGTCGCACCTCCTCCGCCTGCCCTGTCTGCCCCGCCTGCCGCCGGGGCAGCGTCCACGCCGCCACCAGCAGGACCACGGCCGCGACGACGACCCCGTAGAACACCCCGGTGGTGGCGTCGACCACCGAGCCGCCGCCGGAGTAGACCGCGTTGGACACCGTGCCGTAGACGGCCACGGCCACGGCACTGCCCGCCGAGCGGGCGAACATGGTCAGCCCGGTGACCTCGGCGCGCTCGGACCAGCCGACCGAGGACTGCGCGGCCACCACGTTCGGTGCGGCGGTGAAGCCCATGCCCGCGCCCAGTACCAGGGCGACGGCGACGATGAGCCAGATGTTCTGCTGGCCGACCACCAGGAGCAGCAGGAGCGTACCGACCATCACGATCGAGGTGCCCAACGTGATCGAGGCGCGGAAGCCGTGCGGGACGTAGATGCGTCCGGCGTTGGCGCTGGCCAGCGGCCAGGCGATGGTCAGGGCGGCGACGGCGATGCCCGCGGCGACGGGGGTGGCCCCGGCGGCGCGCTCCAGGTAGGTGGGTACGAAGCTGGTCAGCCCGAGCACGATCGCCCCGATGGCCGCGGAGATCACCACGGCGTGCACGATCAGGCGCCGCGACAGCAGGTGCAGGTTCACCACGGGTTCGGCGGCGCGGCGTTCCACCATTACAAACGCCGCCAGGGTGAGGGCGCCGCCGAGGAAGCAGACCAGCGAGGCGGTGGAGGTCCAGGACCATGCCTCGCCGCCCTCCAGCAGCCCGAGGAGCAGCAGGGTGAGCCCGAGGGTGAGAAGCAGGGCACCTTCGACGTCGATGCGGTGGCGGGTGCGCTCCACCTTCTCGTGGAAGTTGCGCCACACCATCACCGCGGCGAGCAGGCCCAGGGGGATGTTGATCACGAAGATCCAGCGCCAGGACACGTACTGGGAGAACAGCCCACCGAGCAGCGGGCCGAGCATCGAGGAGATGGCCCACACGCTGGCGAGGTAGCCCTGCACCTTGGCGCGTTCGCGCACGGAGTAGATGTCGCCGGCGATGGTCTGGCCCATCGGCTGCACCGCGCCGGCACCGACGCCCTGGATGATGCGGCAGAGGATGAGCACGGTCATCGAGGGGGCGGCGACGGCGAGGGCGGAGCCGAGGACGAAGACGCCGATGCCGGTGAGGATCACCGGTTTGCGCCCGTAGGTGTCGGCGAGTTTCGAGAAGACCGGGACGGTGACGGCCTGGGCGAGCAGGTACCCGGAGAACAGCCACGGGTAACGGGAGAATTCGCCGAGGTCGTCGACGATGCTGGGCACGGCGGTGGCCAGCACCGTGGCGTCCACCGCCATGAGCGCGGAGGACAGCATGATCGCGACGAGGACGGGGCCGCGGCGGTCCCGGAACACTGACAAGGCCATTTCTCCGATGGTAACGACCCGGGTCGTGCGCGAGGCGGGGAAGACCCCGTTCTCTGGCGCGCCACCGGACCGGTGTGGCACGGTGGTGGTGACACTACTGTGAACTACAGATACTGGAGATGAGTCCTGTGCGTGATGTGACTGGAACTCGACGAGGCACGACCTTGCCCGCGGCAGGGCTCGCCCTGGCGGCCGCAGCAGGGCTCTTCCTCGCCGCCTGCGACAACGACGGTGCCGGTGTCGAGGAGGCGCAAGGCGGCGGTTCGGTCAGCGCCGACCCGGCCGACGCCGCCCTGTCGGGTGACATGACCAGCGAGCAGGACGCCGGGGAGGCTCCGGAGCCGACGCCGGGCGCGGCGTCCACCGATGGTTCGGCCGGTGCCGTCGCCGACGGCGCCCCGGCACCGGACCCCGCGCCGTCCTCCGGCGACGAGCAGGTTGCCACCCAGCAGAACCGTGTGGAGCTGGCCGACTACACCGTCCCGCTGAACGGTCAGGACTCGATGATCTGCATGTTCCGTGACAGCCAGGAGGCCGACGGCTTCGACTGGGGCTGCCAGGCGGAGAACTTCCACGCCGGGTGGGAGGCCACCCGCGGCGGCGACGCCAACGGTGTCGCCTACCGTGTCGGCGGCGACCCGGAGCTCTACGGGCTGCTGGGCAACGCCGCGAGCCCCAACCAGGCCGGCACGCTCGACGAGGGTGCGGTCACCGAGGTCGGCGACCGCTTCGTGGTGGACACCACGCAGCCGGACGCGGCGCTGATCACCGCCGACGGCGTGACTGCGCGCGTCACCGCCGACTCCTACGAGATCGTCGGCTGAGTCTGCTGAACTGAAGCCTCGGACGCTGCACCGGTCGCTGCACCGGGCGCCGCGTCGCGTTCGCCGGGCAGGGGGCGGCGTCGCACGAGCGCGGCGTAGACCGCGCCGGTGATGTTGTGCAGCACCGCGGCCACGGCGCCGGGCAGCGCGGCCTCGGGGGAGAAGAAACGTCCGGCCATGCCGGAGGCCAGTCCGGCGGACTGGGTGCCGATCTCGATCGCCATCGTGCGGTTGACCGGCTCGGGCAGGCGGAAGAGCCGTCCGGTGAGGTATCCCAGCAGGTAGCCGCAGAGGTTGTGCAGCAGCACCGCGGCGAAGACGATCAGGCCGACCTGGGCCAGGCGTTCGGCGTTGTTGGCCACCGCGGGGAACACCACGCCGCCGATGCCGAGGATCGACAGCCACGGCAGCACGGGGGCGACCTTGTCGACCCACCGGTTGAGCACGGTGCGGATCAGCAGGCCACCGACGACGGGCAGCAGCACGGTCTGCACCAGGGTCAGGGCCATGCCGGCACCGTCGACCTCGGTGCGGGTGTCGGCGAGCAGCAGCATCAACGCCGGGGTCAGGATGGGGGAGACCAGGGTGGACACACTGGTCATGGCGACGGAGACGGCGACGTCGCCCTTGGCCAGGTAGGCGATCACGTTGGATGCGGTGCCGCCGGGCACCGAGCCGAGCATCAGCAGTCCCACGGCCAGCGCCGGGTTGAGGCCGAGCAGTTTGGCCACGCCGATGGCCAGCAGCGGCATGATCACGAACTGGGCGATCACGCCCACGATCACCGGGGTGGGCCGGGTGGCGATGACCTTGAAGTCGGGGATCGTCAGCGTGAGCCCCATGGTGAACATGATGACCATGAGGAAGAGGTTGATGTGGTCGGTCAGGGGGATGAACACGGCCGGGGCGAGGAAGGCGGCGAGTGTGCCGGCGAGGATGAACACCGGGAAAGCGGTGACGGCGATGGCCGCGGAGCGGTCCTCCTTGTGCCGGGCCTCAGGGGAGTGTGCGGCGGTGGGCGCGGCTGTGGATGCAGCGGGGGAGCTTCTGTCGTGACTCGTCATGCTTCACGAATGTATCGGCCCCAGAATGATTATCCTAAAATGCGACAGTTTGCGTCCCACTGTCTGGGACGGGGCCCGTGCGTTAACCCGGGATGAACACTGCGACAACAGTCCCCGACAACCCTCTTCTCGCCCGGCGGCGACCCCCGGGGGCCGATAGCGTGATTTCCCGACGAGGCAGCCGGTGGACGGCCGCTGCCGATGCGAGAAGATGGAGAACACGACTGTGCCGACCAGGCCGCTGGGAATCAGGACGCCGGGAAACAGGACACCGCAGGACGCGACGGCACCCGGGGGTGTCACCCGCCGCCGCTTCCTCACCGGGGCGGTCGTCGCCGGTGCCGGGTTCACCGTCGCCGGCGGCGCCGGGCAGGCCTACGCGCAGGACGCCCCGGGCGGCGCGCAGGACGCTGTATCGTCCGGTGCGTCCGGCGCCTTCCTGCACTCCGTCGCCTCCGGCGACCCCTGGCCGGACAGCGTGGTGATCTGGACCCGGGTCACCCCCACGCCAGAGGCCACGCCCGGCTCGGGGGCGGGCGCGCCGACGAAGGTGCGCTGGGAGGTCGCCACCGACCCCGGATTCGGTGCATCCACCGTCGCCTCCGGCGAGCAGGTCACCGACGCCACCGTGGATCACACCGTGAAGGTCAACGTCACCGGGCTGACCCCGGCGACCGACCTGCACTACCGCTTCACCGTGCTCGACGGCCCGGCCACCGGGGCGACCTCGCGGGTGGGGCGCACCCGCACCTCACCGGCGCTGGAGGCAGAGCCGGACAACGTGCGCTTCGGGGTGTGCTCCTGCTCGAACTACGAGGCCGGCTACTTCCGTGCCTACCGGGAACTCGCCGACCGCGGGGACGTGGAGTTCATCCTGCACCTCGGCGACTACACCTACGAGTACGACTCCGGCGAGTACGGCGCGGCCTACGGAGAGATCGTGCGCACCGTGGAACCGGCGCAACGCACCCGCACCCTCACCGGCTACCGCATCCGCCAGGGCCACTACCACCGGGACCGCGACCTGGCCGACCTGCACGCCGCCAAGCCGATGATCTGCATCTGGGACGACCACGAGTTCTTCGACAACGCCTGGCGCGACGGCGCCACCGGCGACTCCGAGTACGGCGGCCCCGCGGAGTACGCCGAGGTGCGCCGCGCGGCCACCCAGGCCTACTACGAGTGGATGCCGGTGCGCGCCGGGAAGGGCTTCAACACCGGCGAGGACCGTCACCTCTACCGCCACCTGCGCTACGGCCGGCTCTTCGAGCTGATCCTGCCGGACCTGCGCACCTACCGTGACCTGCAGGGGCCGTTGAACACGGTGAACGACTCCTCGCGCACGATGATGGGCACCGACCAGTTCGGCTGGTTCGGCGACGTGCTGACCACCTCCTCGACGACGTGGCAGCTCATCGGCAACTCGGTGATGTTCGCCCCGATGACCCTGCCGAATACGCTGGACCCGCGGGTGCACGACTGGCTCGTCGACCAGGTCGGCGTGCCGCCGGACGGGGTGGCGCTCAACACCGACCAGTGGGACGGCTACATGGTCGAGCGTCAGCGCATCATTGACCTCATCGCCGAGCGACGGGCGAAGGGGTCGCAGCCGGGGCTCAACGTCGTCTTCCTCACCGGCGACATCCACTCCTCGTGGGCGGCGGACATCCCGGCGTCGGCGGCGGACTACCGGCTGCGCCGCGACATGGACGTCGTCGCCGCGGAGTTCATCGTCCCCTCCGTCACCGCGGGCAGCGCCTACGACGCCATCGTGCCGTCCCCGGTCGCCGCCCCGGCGGTGAAGGAGGCGCTGCGGGTGGGGCAGGACGCCCTGACCACGATCGACCACTGGTACAAGTACGTGGACCTGACCCGCCACGGCATGATGGTCGTCGACGTGGACTCCACCCGCACCCAGGTCGACTGGTTCCACGGCGAGGTGCTGCAGGACGACGCGCCGATGACCTACACGACCAGCTGGCAGACCAGGGTCGGTGACCCGGGGGCCAGGCCGGCGGCAGGACCGCTGCAGTGATGACGCTGCGCTCGACCGGCGGAGTCAATAGGATGGCGGCATGAGTGAGACCGACGACAGTCAGGCAGAAGCCGCCGACACCGCCGTAGCCGACGTACGCGAGGCCTTGGACGCGCTGGCGGACCCGGCTGTGCTGGTGGTCAACGAGCGTCACGGTGACGACCACGCGGTGAACCTCACCAAGCTGCGCGCGGTGGCCAAGGAGGCCGGGACCGGGCGCAAGCCGGCGGTGAAACACGAGCTGGCGCTGGCCTGTGGGAGACCGGGGACTCGGCCTGCCGTCTGGCGGCGACGCTGCTGATGCGTCCGAAGTCGCTGGACGCCGACGCCCTGGACACGATGCTGCGTCAGGCGGGCACCCCGAAGGTGCACACCTGGCTGCTGAGCTACGTGGTGAAGAAGAGCGCGCACGTCGACGAGCTGCGAGAGCGTTGGTTCGAGGAAACCGACCCGGCCACCGACCCCACCGTCGCCTCCGCCGGCTGGGCACTGACCACCGAGAAGGTGGCTGCCTGGGACCCCGTGACAGAGGAACAGGCAGAACAGGCCGGTGAAATCACCGGCCTGCTCGACCTGATCGAGTCCACGATGGCGGACAGTCCGGACACCTTGCAGTGGGCGCAGAACGAGTGCCTGGCGCAGATCGGGATCAACCACCCGGACTTCCGGGAGCGTGCCGTGGAGATCGGTGAGCGCCTCGGCGTGTTGAAGGACTACCCGACGCCGAAGAACTGCACGTCACCGTATGCGCCGGCGTGGATCGCGGAGATGGTGTCCCGCCAGGAGGCGGGGAGCTAGGCTCCCCGGAGGCTCGCGGACCCTACTCCGCCGGCGGTGCCGGCGGGGTGGGCGCGCCCTTGGGCGGGGCGATGCGGGAGTAGGCCGCGGTCGCACCGGACGCACCGGCCGAGGCGTCCTGCATGGCACCGGTGGCGCCGGCACCTGCAGCGTCTCCTGCGTTCTCTGTGCCCTCTTCGGCACCCTCGCCGATCCAGGAGCCCGCGGAGCGGCCAGGGGCGGCGTCCCAGTTGCCGTCGACGAGCTTCTTCTGCACGACCAGGGCGGCGGCGAAGACCGCCACGGCCACGGCCACGATGACCACCAGGCCCCACACCCCGGCCGGGGCGTTGCCGATGAGCAGGCCGAACCAGCCGAAGTCGGCGTCGCCGAAGGTGGTGTTCTCGCCCGACATGTCGCCGAGCACGTTGATCAGGAACGCCGGCAGGATCGTGATGATCACACCGTTGACGAACGCGCCGAGCACCGCGCCGCGGCGTCCACCGGTGGCGTTGCCGTACACGCCGGCGGCACCGCCGGTGAAGAAGTGCGGCACCAGGCCGGGCAGGATCAGCGCGGCGCCGAACGCCGGGTTCAGCCACGTCGACAGGATCACCAGGGCGACCAGGCCACCGGAGAAGCTGGAGATGAAGCCGATGAGCACGGCGTTCTGCGCGTAGGGGAACACGATCGGGGCGTCGAGCGCGGGGATCGCACCCGGGACGACCTTGGCGGCGATGCCCTGGAAGGCGGGCACGAGCTCGCCGAGGATGGTGCGCACACCGAAGAGGATCACGGCCACGGCCACGCCGAACTGCAGACCCTGGGTCACCGCCTGCATCAGGTAGTTGCCCAGGTCGGTGGCCACGGAGTCCTCACCGAAGGCGGCGAAGGCCTCGTCCTGCCCGGCCCGCACCACGTAGAGGATCGCCAGGACCAGGTACATCAGCACCATCGACAGGGCGGTGGCGACCATGGAGTCGCGCAGGAACCGCAGGCCCTCGGGGACCTTCAGGTCCTCGGAGGACTTCGACGCCTTGGCGCCCTTGCCGCCGACGGCCTTGCCCACCGCACCGGCGGCGATGTAGCCGGCGGTGCCGAAGTGGCCGATGGCCACCGAGTCGTCGCCGGTGACCTTGCGGGTCCAGGGGTGCGCCAGGGCGGGGAGGGCGACCATCAGCACGCCGAGCAGCACCGCGCCCAGGCCCACGACGATCCAGTCGGCGTAGTCCGCGGTGACCAGGATGATGGTGATCATCGTGGCCATGAACAGCACGTGGTGACCGGTCAGGAAGACGTAGCGCAGCGGTGTGAAGCGCGCGAACAGCAGGCTGACCACGTAGCCGAGGATCATCAGCCAGGCGACCTGGGAGCCGAACTCCTCCTGGGCGATGCCGGCGATGGCCTCGTTGGTGGGCACCACACCGTGCATGCCGGTGGCGCCCTCGATCATCACGCCGAGCGGGTCGAGCGAGGCGGTGACCAGCGTGGCGCCGGCACCGATGAGCAGGAAGCCGAGGATCGCCTTGATCGCGCCGCCGGCGACCTGCCCGGCGCTGCGGCGCATGGCGATCAGGCCGATGGCGGTGAAGATACCGATGAGGAACGCCGGGACGGCGAGGATCTCGTTGACGATGAACGTTGGAATGGCGAGCAACCAGTCCATGGGGGATTCTCCTTTTGAGGGGGCCGTTCTTACAGGGCGTAGAGCGCGCGGAGCGCGGAGTCGATCTCGCGGGGGCTGGTGAAGTTCTCCACGACCCAGACCGGGATCCCGGGGTCGCCTAGGGTCTTGGCGATCTCACCGGAGGTGAGGATCAGGTCGGCGTCCTTCGCCTTGCCCTTCGCCGAGATGGTGTCGGTGGCCTCCACGGAGACGAGCGCGTCCCAGCCCCAGCGCTTGAGGACGTCCTCGGTGGTGTTCTTCAGAAACAGGCTGGTGCCCAGCCCGTTGCCGCACACGGTGAGGATGTGGTTGCGCGAGTTCCCGCCGGGGTAGCGCTCCCCGTCGGGGATCGAGTAGGACGCCCCGGCGGCGCTGGCGGTGCTGGCAGCGGCAGTGCTGTCGGTGCCGGCGTCCGACGCGGGCGCGTCGCGTCCGTCGAGGATGGCGAGGATCTCCTCGGGGGTCTGCGCGGCGTCCAGCTTCGCGCGGGTGGACTTGCGTCCGACGACCTTGGCCAGCTGCGCCATGGCGCTGGTGTGGGTGGTGGCGTCGGTGGCGGCCAGGGCGACGACGAGGGTGACCGGGTCGTTCTTCTCGTGGCCGAACTCCACGGGCTCGGCCAGGCGCACCCAGCTCATCGCGGTCTCGTGCACGGCCTCGCTGGGGCGGGCGTGGGCGAAGGCGAAGCCGGGGGCGACGACGATGTAGGGGCCGTTGTCGATCACCGAGTCGATCATCGCGGTCGTGTAGGCGGCGTCGGTCGCGCCGGTGTCTTCCAGGAGCTCCCCGGAGTGCGCGACGGCTGTCTTCCAGTCGGCGGCAGTCACATCCAGGTCGATCCTGCTTTGTGACAGGAGGGAGGTGAGGGTGCTCATGAGACTCATCCTATCCCTGCTCTTAGTAGGTAACGAAACTAGGTAATGGGGGCTTCGGCGGTCTCGCGGGGCCCGGATGTTCGAACGCAGGGGCGTACTGGCTGCTGTGCAACCGGCGTGATTCGCGCACCCTGAAGAGGTGGCTGCAGACGAACCAGGACTACCGGGTCAACTGGCAGATGCTGGCCGACGACGAGCGGGCCGTCTTCGCTCGTCCGGAGGAGCTGCCGGTGCTCCCGCTGCGGCACTGGAAGTCCGTGTGGCTGGTCATCCTCGCCGGTTTCGTGGTGGCGATGGTCGGCGCCATGTTTCTTCCCGAACCCACCACCGCCTGAGGCCGACCCCACGTAGCATCACCGCCATGGATGACAGTAGCGATGAACTGCTTGCCGGGGTCAGGGTCGTCTCGATGGCGGTGAACCTGCCCGGCCCGGTCGCCGCGCACCGGCTGCGCGGCCTGGGTGCTTCGGTGACGAAGGTCGAGCCGCCGTCCGGCGACCCGCTGTCGCTCGTCGCCCCGGAGTACTATGCGCACCTCGCCGCAGGCCAGGACGTGGTGGCCCTGGACCTGAAGTCCACCGCCGGCTCCGAGCGGTTGCACACCCTTCTTCAGGACGCTGACCTGCTGGTCACCTCGCACCGGCCGCGGGCGCTGGCCGCGTTGGGGCTGGACTGGGAGGACCTGCACGCCCGACATCCCCACCTGAGCCAGGTGGCGATCACCGGCAGTCCCGGGGAGGCGGCGGACACCCCGGGGCATGACCTGACCTACCAGGCTGCGGCGGGCACGATCGCCCGGCATGACGGTGTCCCGGTGATGCCGACGCTGCCGGCCGCGGATCTGGGAGGCGCCGAACGGGCGGTCGCCGACGGCATCGCCGCGGTACTCCGGGCGCAACGCACCGGGCAGGGGCACCACGTCGAGGTCGCGCTGTCCGGGGTCGTCGACGACTTCGCCGCGTCCACACGGTGCGGGCTCTCCGGGCCGGGGACGATCCTGGGCGGCGGCTACCCGCTCTACGGGATCTACCCGGCCAGCGACGGTTTCGTGGCGGTGGCGGCGATCGAACCGCACTTCGCCGCGGCACTGGCAGCACTGATGGGGGAGGAGTCTGCGTTCGAGGTGACCGCGGAGGATCTCCGGGAGTTCTTCGCCGCCGGCACCCTGGAGCACTGGAGTCGGTGGGCCCGTGAACACGACCTGCCGGTGGCGCCGCTGCGCTGAGACGGGGGGCCGCTCAGCGCAGCGGGAGGCGGAAGGCGGCGCGCGGTGCGACGTCCAGCCCGGCGTCCTGCTCTGCGGCACGTACGGCATGCAGGTCGGGGCGTAGATCGGGACGCAGGTCGCTGGCGTCGAGCGGGAGGAATCCGAGACTGCGGTAGAGCGGGCCGTTCCAGGGCACGTCGACGAAACTGGTCAGGCACACCCCGGGGAACCCGCGGGCGCGGGCATGCTCCACCGCCAGTGCAATGAGCCAGGTGCCGAGGCGTCGGCCCCGGCACGACGGATCCACCGAGACCTGCTCGATCAGGAGGTCGCCGTCGGCCAGCCCCACCCACAACCAGGCGACGAGGTGTGTGAAACCGTCCCCGGCACCGTCGACGACGAGGACGTGGTGGGCGTCCACCGCGGCGGTGAGCTCCGCGACGCCCGGAGGGTCGTCGTCAGCGACCACGTCGAGCCCGACGGTGCGGAAGGGTTCCCCGGCACGTCGTTCCAACGCACGTACGGCGGCGACGTCCCGCCTGCCCGCCAGTCGTGCGGGGGCCGGGACGTCACCGCCGGTGAAGGAGCAGTCGCAGACGCCTATGAGACGGGGGAGGACTGGGCGCCCGGGGCGTAGGGCTCGGTGTCGCCGACGGTCTCCGGCTCGCCGTCGGTGCCGTAGACCGTCGCGCCCTCGGAGGGCTCCTCGCTGGAGGAGGCGGAGGAACTCGACGGAACGCCGGCGCCCTCGTAGCCGCTGTCCGGGGTGACCTCGGTCGAGGGGGCGGTTCGTTCGCTGTCGTTCTCGCTCGGCGGCTGGCAGGCGGTCGCCCCCAGCGCCAGAACGGCGGCAGCGAGCAGGGCGGTGGTCCGGCGGGTGCGGGTCATCTCATCTCTCCTGAGTGAGTCAGCGGTGGATCAGCGGGAGGTAGTCACGTCCTCCCGTGGGGTACTCGTCCATGAGCATAGTTGGTCGGACCTGCGCATCGGTACACGGGCAACCCCGCAGGTGCGTCCGGAACGCGGGACCGGCCCTTTTCCCGTGCCCCACCCCGCACGCACCGGGGGCGGCCCTGAGGCCGACCGGTGCGGTGTTCGGTGCCCGTGTCCGCGCCTCGGCGCGGTACCCTGTGAGCCTGGACCGGGCCGGTGGCAATGACCGTGCCCATGAGGATCCCACGAGGAAAGGACACGGCCATGAGTTCGGACGGTCGCTCGAACGGTCGATGGGGTACGCCGGATGACGGCGAGTGGCAGGGGGACGAGACCCCGACCACGGCCTGGGACCCCGCGGGCCGGCCCCGGCAGGACGGAAACGGGCAGGACGTTCCCGCGGACGAGAACCCGACGACGGTGTGGAACGGCGGCGCCGGTGCGCAACCGCCCCAGTCGCCCCAGTCACCCCAGCCTCCGCAGTACCAGTACGGCAACGAGGACGAGACGCAGGTCATCCGGCCCGGTCAGCCCGCCGACCAGTACGGGCAGCCGCAGTACGGTCAGCCCCAGTACGACCAGCAGCAGTACTACGGTGACCCCTACGCTCAGCAGCAGTACGACCAGCAGCCCTACGACCAGCAGCAGTACGGTGAGCCGCAGTTCGGGGCGGGGCAGCCCGACGACAACGGCGGCGGGAAGAAGCGTGGCGGCAAGCTCGCCGTCATCGTGCTCGTCGTCGCCGCACTGGTCGCGATCGTGCTGGCGTTGGTGACGTTCGTCTTCAACCGCAGCGGGGACGGGGCGACCGCCCCGACGACCACCACGCAGCAGACACCGGAGGAGACCCAGGGCAACGAGGACAACCAGGACAACGACGGTGGCGAACCGTCGTCACCGGGGCTCCAGCTGCCCAGCGACATCGAACTTCCCAGCGACATCGAGATCCCCACGGACCTCGAGGACCTGCCCAGCAATCTGCCGGACCTGCCGAGCCTGGACCCGGATGTCATGGACCAGCTCAACGACACCCTGGACCAGTTCCGTGACCAGCTGCCCTGACCAGCGGGCCTGACCAGCGGGCCTGACCGGGCCCACCCCCGTGCCCGGGCACGGCACCGGGGGTGGCAGGTATGAATTGTTGCATGAGCCGACAAGCATCACCCCTGAACATCTTCACCTCCACGTTCCCCCTGCCGCAGACCCGCGCGGCACTGGAGGACGCTGGCGCGGTGATGGTCGACGACCTCGCCGAGGCCGACGCCTTCATCTGCCACGGTGTGGCCCCCGCGGACTTCCCCACGCTGCCCGACCGGGTGAAGTGGGTGCAGCTGTGCCAGGCCGGTATCGAGGGCTTCTTCAAGCAGGACGTCATCGACGCCGGCGCGCAGGGCGACCGCCGCTGGACGAACGCGTCCGGGGTGTACGGACGCCAGGTCGCCGAGAGCGCGATGGCGCTGCTCCTGTCGGTCACCCACATGCACAAGAGGATCGCCCGGGCGGCCAGCTGGTCGGTGTGGCGTGAGGTCGACGACAACACCCGGTGGCTGCACGGCACCACCGTGGCGGTCGTCGGCGCCGGCGGCATCGGCCGGCACCTCATCGAGATGCTCGCCCCCTTCGGGGCGTCGGTCATCGCGGTCAACCGCACCGGGAACCCGGTGGACGGGGCGGAGCGCACGCTGCCGATCGAGCAGGTGTCGGACGCCGTGGCGGCCGCCGACCACACCGTCGTCGCCGTCCCGCTGACGGACGCCACCCGCGGCCTGTTCGACGCCGACCTGTTCGCGTCCTTCCGTCCCGGGGCGACCGTGGTCAACGTCGCACGGGGGCCGGTCGTGGTCACCGACGACCTCGTCGCTGCCCTGGAGTCCGGGCAGCTCGGCGGCGCGGGACTCGACGTCACCGACCCCGAGCCGCTGCCGGACGGGCACCCGCTGTGGGAGATGGACAACGTGACGATCACGACGCACTCGGCGAACACCCGCGCCTCGATGGACGCCCAGCTCGCCGGGCCCACCGTCGACAACTACCGCGCCTTCCTCTCCGGGGAGCGCATGCCCACCGAGATTGACCCGTCGAAGGGCTACTAAAGGGCTACTGACCGGAGGCTAGGGTCGCTGCGCGGCGATCCCGCGCACGTAGGCGTTCGCCATCCGGGCCTGGACGCGGCGACCCACCGGGCCACCCAACCTGGTCAGCAGGGTGCCGGGCCGGGAGAACGCGCTGACGGTGGCGGTGACCGTGCCGTCGGAGTGCAGGGTCACGGTGAAGGCCTCCTCGCCGCACTCCACGTGACCCGGCAGGGTGCCGTAGACAAGGGAGTCCGGCCCGGCGGTGAGGACCAGGCACGGCGAGTCCAGCGGGGTGAGCAGGCCGCGGCCCGGGGTCACCGTCACGACGTCGCCGACCGCCATCGGCGCGGTGTCGTCCAGCGGTGTTCCGGCGCGGTGCAGCGGTGCGCCGGCCAGCCGGTGCGCCCGCCCTCCCAGCAGGTTGTCGAGCGCGCGGGCGTGGTCGTCCTTGCCGTGCCCGATGACCCGGCTGGTGCTCAGGCAGTGGAACCCCTGGTGCTCCAGGCGGTCGGCTACCCCGGAGTGGCCGTCGAGGTCGTGCACCGAGGCGGACAGTCCGCGGAACTCGCCGGGGTAGGTGAGGTCGCGTTCCGACAGTGCGCGGTCGGGCGGTCGGGGTGGGGAGGACGGGAGGCGCAGTCGCATTCCCCCGAGGCTACCGACACGGCATGCTCCCGTGCCCCGGTAGTTTCTCGGTGGAGAGCATTTTTCGGCGACACCGGCTACAATGCCCCACGTACATCCTCCCTGCCACAGCGAAGGAAGATCGAGCATGCCCGTAACAACCGAGTCAGCCGGGAACTCCGGAACCCGTTCGAGCCGTGCCCTGAGCCGCATCCCGAAACTCTTCTCGGGGCGCAAGGCAGGACGCGTCCTGTCCGCCGGGGCGATGGCGGTCGCGCTGGTGACCGGCGGGACCACCGTCGTGGCGCCGGCGGTGGCGGGCGCGCAGACCTCGACCCACGCCGGCGCCGGCATCGTGCTCACCTTGGGCGACGGCTCCGAGGCGCTGTGCACCCTGAACTCCGTCGTCGAGAAGGACGGCACGTTCTACGGTGTGACCGCCGGGCACTGCCTCAGCGAGGCGGAGATCGGCTCGCCGGTGGTGAAGGTCTCCACCGACTCCGGGCAGCTGCTCGCCGACGCCGAGGACATCGCCGCCGGCGGTGTGGAGCTCGGCGGCGAGGCCAACCCCTTCGACCCCTACGCCGGACTCGACGACGTGGGCTGGTTCCGTCTCGACGAGTCGGTCACCCCGAATGACGGGGAGGTCTCCAGTACCGCGCACACGGGCATCCCGGTGCTCGACGACGCGCTGCGTGGCCACAGCCAGCCCCTCGGCGACCCGGTCCCGGTGACCCAGAACCTCGTCGGCTCCATCGTCTGCAAGGACGGCACGATGTCCGGGCGCACCTGCGGGCCGGTCCTGGCGGTGAACACCGACTCCCAGGAGATCACCGCCCTGATCCCGGCGATCAGCGGTGACTCCGGAAGCCCGCTGCACGTCGCCGGTGCCGACGGCAAGCGCCACATCGTCGGTGCCCTGTCCAACGGCACCCCGGTGCTGTTCAACACCTTCGACGGGACCCGTGAGCACCTCCCGGCCGTCGGGGCGTGACCTTTTCGTTGCCGTTCTCCCGAATTTTCCGGAGTCACCTCTGAAGGACGCTCCAGTGGGCTGTCAGGAAACTCCAAGACTGCGATCGTAGTGTCGGAGACATCGCCACCACAGATGGCGAGGTGATATCCAGAATTGCCGTCGCGAAAGGACTCCGTATTCGGTAGCTGAGCATTCTCCTCTTGAAACGTCAGCAGATGACCCCCGGTTCGTCAGGAGCCGGGGGTCATCTGTGTCTGCGTACGCACGGCCGGGTTTTGGCCCCCTATGTACACTCGGATGCCACGTTGTCCACACGACCTCAACCATCCGGGAACAACGGTGCCCTGATCGGCCGGTGTCCCCGGAGGAACCGGAATTGATGTGACTTCCCCGACCGACAGTTCAGCGACCGACAGCTCACCTGCCAGTCAGTCGACACGCGGCGCGTCAGGGGAGGGGGTGGACGAAAGCAGCGGAGCCAGGCGCGGTCCGGACCCGCTGATCCTCTGGGTCTCGGCCGGGTTCATCGTGGTGTTCGTCGCGGTGTGCGTGATCTTCGGCGACAGTGCCCGCGACAACTTCGCGGTGGTCTCCGAGTGGCTGATGACGAACCTCAACTGGCTCTACATCGGCGGGGTGACCATCGCCCTGCTCTTCCTCATCGCCGTGGCGTTCAGCCACTTCGGACGCATGCGCCTGGGCCCCGACGGGCAGAAACCGGAGTACTCGCTGAAGAGCTGGTTCGCCATGCTCTTCGCCGGCGGTCTCGGCAGCGTCCTGATGTTCTGGGGTGTGGCCGAACCGATCAACCACGCGGTGAACGTGCCCATGCAGGACGCCGAACCGATGTCCCACGAGGCCGTGAACGAGGCCATGGGCTTCACGATGTACCACTTCGGCATCCACATGTGGGTGATCTTCGCCCTGCCGGGACTGGCCTTGGGCTACTTCATCTACAAGCGGAACCTCCCGCCGCGGGTGTCCTCGGTGTTCGCGCCGATCCTCGGCGGGGCGATCTACTCCTGGCCGGGCAAGCTCATCGACGCGCTGGCCATCATCGGCACCGTCTTCGGCATCGCCGTGTCCCTGGGCCTGGGCACGTTGCAGATCGAGTCCGGCCTGGGCACCGTGTTCGGGATCGAGGGTTCCACCCTGCTGCTGGTGGGCATCATCGTGGTCATCGTCGGCGCCGCCTGCTGGTCGGTGGCCGCGGGCCTGGACAAGGGCATCAAGAACCTGTCGAACATCAACATCGTGATGGCGGTGGTGCTGCTCGTCTTCGTGCTCGTCGCCGGGCCCACGTTGCTGTTGCTGCGCGGCACCATGGACACCGCCTCGCTCTACGCCGAGTGGCTGCCGAGACTGATGTTCTGGTCGGACGCCGACCAGATCACCCGTGAGGGCTGGCAGGGCACCTGGACGGTCTTCTACTGGGCGTGGACGATCTGCTGGTCGCCGTTCATCGGCATGTTCGTCGCCCGGATCTCCAAGGGCAGGACGGTCCGGGAGTTCGTCGGCGGCGTACTGGTGCTGCCCGCCCTGTTCATCCTGATCTGGTTCGCCGTGTTCGGCTACGCCGGCCTGAACGCCGAGCGCACGAACCCGGGGAGCCTGTCGGGGCCGGTCGTCGAGGACGGCGACGCGGCGTCCTCCCTGTTCATCCTGCTGGAGACCATGCCGTGGAGCACCCTGGTCAGCGGTTTCGCACTGGTGGTCGTGGCGATCTTCTTCGTCACCTCCATCGACTCCTCGGCGTTGGTGACCGACATGTTCGCCGTGGGGGAGGAGAACGTGACACCGACCTACCAGCGGGTGCTGTGGGCGGTGTCGATCGGTGCGGTGGCCGCGGCGATCCTGGTCATGTCGCCGGACGCCGGGATCGAGGCCTTGCAGGAGGTGTCGATCATCATCGGGCTGCCGTTCTTCCTGATGTTCTTCGTGATGATGTACTCACTGCTCAAGGGAATGAACAACGACTTCCACGCCCGGCCGGAGCCGGTGACCCGCCAGTGGGACAAGACCGACTCGCCGGAGGCGTTGGAGGAGAACGAGAGCAAGCCGGCACCCGGCTACGACGACGACGGTGAGGAGCTGCCCCGGGCGTCCTACGACGCCGACGGCAACCTCATCGTCCCCGGCAGCGTGATCATCGCCGGTGACGTCGGGGTCGTCGGCGGCATCGGCGACGCCGATCCCGAGGACTACGACGCGCTGGGGGAGACTCAGGACGCGCAGGACGGTCCGGAGGGTCCGGACGGTTCGGGCGGGCGACCGGGGTGACGCCGGTCGCGGTTCGCCGCCGACCGTGAGCCGGGTTACACTATGTAGACATAACCATATACGCAAGTGCAGGAACGACAGCTCTCACGAGCATGAAGGAGAACACCATGGTTCAGCGTGTAGGCGTCATCGGGGCAGGTCAGATGGGCGGCGGAATCGCCGAGGTCGCGGCCAAGGCCGGCAGCGACGTCCTGGTCTGGGAGGGCAAGCAGGAGGCCCTCGACTTCGGCAAGTCCAAGATCGAGAAGTCGCTGGCCAAGGCCGTCGACCGCGGCAAGCTCAGCGAGCAGGACCGCGACGCCGCGCTGGCACGCCTGACCTTCACCACCGCCCTGGAGGACTTCGCCGACCGTGAACTGGTCATGGAGGCGATCATCGAGAACGAGGCGATCAAGAAGGACGTCTTCGCCAAGCTCGACGCCATCGTCGAGGACAAGAGCGCCCCGCTGTGCTCCAACACCTCCTCGCTGCCGATCCAGGCCATCGCCTCGGCCACCGAGAACCCCGGCCGTGTCATCGGCCTGCACTTCTTCAACCCGGTCCCGGTGCTCCCGCTCGTCGAGGTCATCCCGGCCCTGACGACCGACGAGTCCACCGTGGAGACCGCACGCACCTACGCCACCGAGGTGCTGGGCAAGTCCGCGATCCAGGCGCAGGACCGCTCCGGGTTCATCGTGAACTTCCTCCTGGTGCCCTACCTGCTCTCGGCGGTGCGCATGGTGGAGCAGGGCGTGGCAACCAAGGAGGACATCGACACCGGCATGAAGCTCGGTGCGAACCACCCGATGGGCCCGCTGACCCTGGCGGACATGGTCGGCCTCGACACCTGTGCGTTCATCGCCGACGTGATGCTCGAGGAGTTCGGCGACCCGTCCTACGCCTGCCCGCCGCTGCTGCGCCGCATGGTGCAGGCCGGACACGTCGGACGCAAGTCCGGCAAGGGTTTCTACGACTACGCATAGATACCCCCGGGGGTCCCTGCACGGCGCGACGGATTTCACTATGCTCGTGCCCGCAAGCCTTTTTACGTCAACAGCGAAGGAGAGCTTTAATGTCAGGGATCGACGACATCAAGAACAAGGCCGAGGACGCAGCAGGCCAGGCCAAGGAAGCTGCCGGCGGCGCCGCCGGTAACGACGACCTCAAGAACGAGGGCAAGGCCGACCAGGTCAAGTCCGATGCGAAGCAGAAGTTCGAGGACGTCAAGGAGAAGGCGACCGACAAGGCCAACGAGGTCATCGGGAAGTTCAAGGACAACTAGTCCTTGACCCTCCCCGGCGTCACGCTGTAGACGCGGACCCCTCCACCTCCCGCACGGGAACGGTGGAGGGGTTCGCTCATGTGCACCGCCGGAACAGGGGCGAAGATCGAGCGTGGGATGGTGAACCCGGTGATTCAGCCATCCCACGCTCGATCTTCGCCCCTCGGTGCGTGAGGAGGGTCAGGAGTCTGCCGACTCCTCCGGGTGGGCCCCGCTCTCCCCGCTCTCCTCCGAGTCGACCTCCGGCCCACCGTCGCCGTGGAAGCCGAAGCGGCGCAGCCGGGCGCGGTCGGCGTCCGAGGAACTGGCGGTGAGGCGCAGCAGCTCGGCGTAGATGCCGCCACTGGTCGCCAGCTCGGCGGGCGAACCGGTCTCGTCGACCCGTCCTGCGTCGAGGGTGACGATGGTGTCCACCGTCGCGATCGTGGACAGCCGGTGGGCGATGACCAGGGTGGTGCGTCCGACCATCAGCTCCTCCAGACCGGCCTGCACCGCGCGCTCGGCGCGGGTGTCCAGGGCGGAGGTGGCCTCGTCGAGGATGAGGATCGGGGCGTCCTTCAGCATGGCGCGTGCCACGGCGATGCGCTGCTTCTGCCCGCCGGACAGCCGCAGGCCGCGCTCACCGATGAGGGTGTCGTAGCCGGCGGGGAAGTTGCGGATGAAGGCGTCGGCGTTGGCACGCTCGGCGACCTCGCGGATCTCCTCGTCGGTGGCGTGGGGACGCCCGTAGGCGATGTTCTCCCGGATGGTGCCGGAGAACAGTGCGGCGTCCTGGAAGACCACGCCGACCATGCCACGCAGCTGGGCGGCGGAGAGCTCGCGGATGTCGTGGCCACAGACCCGCAGCGTGCCGTCGGTCGGACGGTACAGCCCCAGCAGCAGGTTGACCAGGGTGGACTTGCCGCCGCCGGACTCGCCGACCAGGGCGACCTTCTCGTTGTGCCCGGCGGCGAAGCTGACCTGGTGGATGACCTGCTCGTCGGCGTCGTAGCCGAAGCTCACGTCGTCGAACTCGAACACGGGGGTGCCGCCGGGACGGTCGCAGCCGGGGACGGGCTCCGGCGGGGAGGGCACGGCGTCCTCCACGGCCTGTGCGTCGACCACCGAGGGGCCGTACTCGCGGGAGGCGGCGAGCAGCACCGGCGAGGTGGTCGGCTCCTCGAGCTCGTCCATGGCCTCGAAGTACTCCCTCGAGCCGGCGGCGGCGCGCTGGGCGGAGTCGACCATCCAGCTCATCATCGTGGCCGGCTGCTTCGCCATCGCCACCAGCTGCACCAGCAGCACCAGTTCGCCGATGGTGAAGGAGCCGTTGAGGGTGCGCAGGAACAGCACGAGGTAGATGGCGAAGAACACCAGGTTCATGCCGGCCATGCGGAAGATGTCCATCATGTGCCACCAGCGCGACTGGCGTTTGGTGACGTCCACGGTCTCGGCGAAGTGGGTCTGGAACAGGCGCAGCTCGCGCAGCTCGGAGACGAAGGACTTCACCACCTTCACCTGGCCGACGACCTCGGCGAAGCGGCCCTGGGCGGTGTCGATGTGCTCGTTCTTGGTCTTCTCCCACCGCATCCAGCGTTTGCTGGTCAGCGCAGTGAGCCACAGGTACATCGGGAAGATGATGATCAGCAGCAGGGCCAGCGGCCAGTAGTACCAGGCGGAGATCGCCAGCACCACGATCACGGTGAGCACCATGGAGAAGAAGTTGTTGGCGAAGGACTGCAGGAACTGGGTCAGCCCCATGATCGAACGGTCCAGCCGGGAGATGATGGTGCCGGTGATCTGCCGGTCGAAGTAGCTCTGCGGCAGGGCCAGCAGCTTGGCGAAGTAGCGGTTCGACAGGATCTGGCGCATGCGCATGGCCATGACGTCGCCGAACCAGCCGCCCACGTTGTGGATCACGGTGTGGGCGAGTTCGGCGGCGAGCAGGCCCAGGGCCACGCCGATGACGGTGCGGGTGGCTGCCTCGGTCGAGATCGACCCGCCGACCGAGCCCACGATCGTGTCGGTGGCGTGGCTGATCAGGAACGGCGAGGCCAGGGAGAGCAGCACGGTGGCCGTCGCGGCGATGATGACCATCGTGTAGTACGGCCACAGCTCCTTCATGGAGCTGACGATTCGGGTCAGGCTTCGCACGGGGCTCCGCTCCGCAGGTCGGCGGCGGCGATACGGTCCAGGGCCTCGTCGAGGATCTCGCGGGAGGTGCCGAAGTTCAGCCGGACGTGGCCGGCACCGGTCGGTCCGAAGTCGGTGCCTTCGTTGAGTCCCACGCGTGCCAGGGTGCGCAGCCGGGCGGCGGGTGCGGTGACGGTGCCGTCGGCGCCGCGCAGCCGGTCGACGTCCGAGACGTCCAGCCACGCCAGGAAGGTTGCCTCCTCCTGCGGCAGGCGCACGCCGGGCAGCACCTCGGGCAGGCGCTCGGCGAGGTGACGCCAGTTCGCCGCGAGGTAGTCGACCTCCTCGGTGAGCCAGTCCAGGCCCCCGGTGTAGGCGGCGGTGGCGGCGGCCAGACCGATGGTGGAGGCCTCGCCGGTGACGAGGTTGGAGAGCCGGGCGATGTCGCGGGTGTCGTCGTTGTTGGTGGTGATCAGCTGGGCGCACTTGAGCCCGGCGGTGTTCCAGCCCTTGGAGGTGGCGGTCACGGTGACGGTGACCTGCGCGGCGGTGTCGGACACGGTGGCGGTGGGCACGTGGTTGCCGGAGTAGACCAGCGGGGCGTGGATCTCGTCGGAGATCACGCGCACGTGGTGCTTGGCGGCCAGGTCGGTGACCGCGCGCAGTTCCCCGGCGGTGAAGGCGCGCCCCAGCGGGTTGAAGGGGTTGCACAGGATCATGCTGCCCACCCCGTGGGGGTTGTCGGTGGAGGTGAAGGCGCGCTCGAGGGCCTCGAGGTCGAACACGGCCTCACCGTCGTCGCCGGTGCCCATGGGCACGTAGGTGGCGGGGCGGCGGGTGGCGGCCGGCACCTTCTGGAACGGCGGGTAGGCCGGTAGCGGGACCACGATCGACGAGCCGGGTGCGGTGAGGTTGTCGACGGCCACGACGATGCCCTTGACCACGTCGGGGACCACGGTGACGTTGCCCGGGTCGATCGTCCAGCCGTGGCGGGCCTGGGAGAACGACGCCAGCGCCTCGGCGAGCAGCTGTGAGCCGGCACCGAGTTCGGGGTAGCCGAAGTACTCGCGGTCCACGGCGTCGCGCACGGCGGTGGCGACGGCGGGGCAGGTGTCGAAGTCGGTCTCGGCGACCCACAGGGGCAGGACGTCGGGCTCGTAGGCCGTCCACTTCATGGTGCGGCGGTTGCGGAGGGTGTCGAGGGTGGGGAAGGTGAGAGCCATGCCGACAACTCTAACCGCCACCCCCGGACGCGGGAGGATGCAGGGGACAGCGGGAGGAGGCTGCAGGTGGCCTCAGTACAGCGGGCCCAGCAGGGTACGTACCGCGCGCCAGGGGTCGCGCGTGGTGGCGTCCTGCGCGTCGCCACCCATGTCGAAGACGCGCGCGGTGCGCGCCGGTGTGCCGAAGGGTTCCCAGTCCGGGTCCCGGCCGTGGACGAAGTCGACGACGGTGGTGCGGAACTGTTCGCCGACCCCGCCCGGCCGGCCGAGCCGGTGCTGCGCGTCCGGCCCGCACACGGCCTCGACCTCGGTGGTGTCCACGTTCAGACGGTCGAAGAGCAGCGGCAGTTCCGCGCAGTGCTGGGCCGGGATGCCGGGACGGCCGCGGAACTCGTAGGCCCACACCTGCCCGCCGGTTCCCGCGAGCGCCTCGGCGACGGCGGAGGCCCAGCGCCGGATCGTCCGGTCGCCGACGGTGCGTCCCAACGGGTGCACCGGGGCGGTGGTCCCCACCACCCGGCACCAGGCACGCAGGTGGCGCAGCGGCACGCCGAGGCCCCGCATCGACGGGGCGAGGAGCCGGGCGTCCACCGTCCCCGGCAGGCGGAGCCCCCGGCCCAGCACGCGGCGCAGGAGACCGTCGGTCTGGCGCACGAGCGGGAAGCGCACGAACTCGTCGTGCATCGTGCCCACGAGCACGGGCACCGCACGCAGCGTGCCGGGGTCCAGCGGGTACACGCCCACGGCGCAGTCGGTGAGGTGCATACGGGCGAAGCGTCGGTAGGACGCACTGAGCTGGGTGGGGGTCAACGACGCGAGCATGTCGACGGACGGCGCGCGCGCGACGCCACGGCCGGTACGGCCGCCACGGCCGGCGCGCAACGCGAGACGCGTGGTCAGCCGGCGCTGCGTCCAGCCGCGACGAGGGGCGCCCGGTGACATCAGCACGGCCCGGTGGAACAGGTCGGTGGCACGGGGGTCGGTGAGCAGCCAGGCGACGAGGGCACCGCCGGCGGACTGGCCGGCCAGCGTCACCCGGTCGGCGTCGGCGTCCAGACCGCCGGCGATTCCGGCGCAGTCCCTGATCCACCGCAGACCGAGCAACAGGTCCTCGACGCCCCGGAAGGTGGCGGCGTCTGCACCTTCTTCTGCTCCTTGAGCACCCGGGCCCGGCAGGGGCAGGAAGCCCTCGAAGCGTTTGCGGTAGTTCATTGCGACGACCACGCAGCCCTCGCGGGCGAGGGCGCAGCCGTCGTACCAGGGTTCGTCGGCGTGGCCGGTCTCGAACCGTCCGCCGTGGACCCACGCCATCACCGGCAGTGCCCCGGGCCCGCCGGACGGGCAGTACACCGTGGCCGTGTGTGCGGCGCGCAGCCCGCGACGTCCGGCGGTGTCGGTGCAGTCCAGCGTGCCCTCCCACGCCGGGGCCGGTCGCGGCGTGGCGAAGAGGACGTCGCCACTGTCGAAGGGTGCGGCGACGGGCACCGCGCGGAACACGGCGACGCGGTGGCGTCCGGCGTCGGGGTCCTCACGCCAGGATCCCCGCACGGTGCCGGACGGGGTGCACAGCAACGGGTCGCCGGTGGCGGGGTCGGTCCTCATCGGGTCAGCGGTGGCTGCTGGCTTCCTGCATGATGATCGAGATGACCCCCATGGCGTGCAGGTCCAGCTGACGGCGCAGGTTCGACGACTCGTTCATCTCGTGGTCCACGAACAGCCCCTCCACCCCGGAGACCATGTAGGTCACGATGGCGGTCCGCCGGTGCTCCGGGACGTGGGCGAAGTGGGCGGCGCCGATGTCGGAGAGCCGGGCGATGACGTCGGCGCGCATCTGCAGGTACATGCGGCGCGGGCTGGGGTCGTCGCTGCGCTTCTGCAACGCCAGAGGCAGGCACAGGCGGATGAACTCCGGGTGGTTCTCCAGGGCGTCGAGGAGCTGCTCGGCGATCTGGGGGAGGTGCTGCAGGATGTCCTCGTCGACGGGGATGTCCCAGGCCTTGTTCCAGGCGTCGAAGCTCTTCGAGATGACCTGGGACATCAGGTCGTCCTTGTCCTGGAAGTGCCAGTACAGGGAACTGGCGGGCAGCCCGCACTCCCGGCAGATCTCCGCGATGCTCGTCCCGTCGTACCCGCGCTCGGCGGCGATCCGCGTGGCGGCGGCGAGGATGCGCTGGCGCGAGCGCTCCCCGTCGGCACGGCGGTTTCGTGCCCGGCGGCGCGGTTTCGCCTTGTCGTTTGAGCTGTCTGACGAGCTGTCTGACGTGGTGTTCGACGAGCTCACGGGCGCCTTCTCGTCGGTGGGCGTGGTGGTGGTGCTGTATTCTACCGGGGCTGACATGGTTGATATACTACGGAAAATAAATATCTCGGGTGTATCCGCCCCCTGATCCCCGTCGGGCGGCACGTTAAGCTGGCGCGCATGACCGGCGACACCACTTCACGAAACCCCCTGCTCGAACCCTCGGACCTCGACCACGAGCTGCCCGACTTCCGCGCGATCGCGCTCAGCGACCTCGTCCCGACCTTCCGCACCGGTGTGGTCGACCACCGGGCGGAGATCGCCGCCATCGTGGCGAACCCGCAGGAGCCCACGTGGGAGAACACCATGGAGCCCCTGGAGGCCAGCGGTCAGCTGCTCGACCGGGTGCTCGCCATCGTCTTCAACTACGCCGGCACGGACGCCACCGACGAGGTCGTGGCGGTGGAGGAGACCGTCGCCCCCGAGCTCGCCGAGCACGTCAGCGCGGTGAACATGGACGCCGGCCTCTTCGCCCGGGTGAATGCCCTTTCCGCCCGGTCGCAGCTCCCCGAGGGCAGTGAGGACGAGGCTCTGTTGACGCACTGGCTGCGGCGTTTCCGCCGCGGCGGCGCCGCCCTCGACGACGCCGGACGCACCGAGCTGGCCACCATCGACGCTCGCCTGGCGGAACTCTCGACGCGTTTCGGACGCAACCTCGTCGCCGCGACCGACGCCGGTGCCGTCCTGTTCACCGACGAGGACGACCTGGCGGGGTTGAGCCCGGCGCACAGGCGCCGGCTCGCCGCCGACGCCGCCGAGACCGGGCAGGACGGCTGGCTGGTGCGCCTGGGTCTGCCGAGCGTGCAGCCGGTCATCGAGGAGCTCGACGACCCGGCCGCCCGCACCCGCGTCACCGAGGCGTCCCGTGCCCGTGGACGCGGCACCAACGACGAGGTGGTGCTGGAGATCGTCCGGCTGCGGGCGCGCCGGGCGGAACTGCTCGGGTACCCCAACCACGCGGAGTTCGTCGCCGAGGAGGAGACCGCCGGCTCGCTCGCCGCGGTCGACGACCTGCTGGGCACGCTCACCCCGGCGGCGGTGGCCAACGCCGCCGGCGAGTACAAGCTGGCACTCGACAAGTCCGGTGCGGGCGACCCCCTCACCGAGTCGGACTGGCCCTACTGGGCGGCCAAGCTGCGCGCCGAGGAGCTCGACGTCGACGAGGCCGAGATGAAGAAGTACTTCCCGCTGGAGCGTGTGCTGCGCGACGGGGCCTTCTTCGCCGCGCAACGGCTATACGGCATCACCGTGGCCCCGCGCGAGGATCTCGTGGGCTACCACCCGGATGTGCGGGTCTGGGAGGTCAGGGAAGAAGAGGCGGCCGGCGGTCAGGCGATCGGCCTGATCCTCACCGACATGTACGCCCGTCCCACCAAGCGTGGCGGGGCGTGGATGAGCAGCTTCGTGGACCAGAACAACCTGCTCGGCCAGACGCCGGTGGTGGTCAACGTGCTCAACATCGCCAAACCCGCTGAGGGTGAGGCCGGGGGCGAGGCTCTGCTGAGCATCGACGAGGTGATGACCGTCTTCCACGAGTTCGGCCACGCCCTGCACGGGCTGCTGTCCGACGTGCGTTACCCGAGCCTGTCCGGCACGAACGTGCCGCGGGACTTCGTGGAGTTCCCCAGCCAGATCAACGAGAACTGGGCCCTGGAGCCGGCGGTGCTGGCGAACTACGCCCGCCACGTGGAGACCGGGGAGCCGCTGCCGCAGGAGATGGTGGACGCGGTGCGCCGGCAGGCGGCGTGGGGTCAGGGCTTCTCCACCTCCGAGTACCTCGCGGCGTGCTGGCTGGACCTGGCGTGGCACCGGCTCACCCCCGCGCAGGCGGCGGCGGTCACGGACGTGGCGTCCTTCGAGCAGGACGCCCTGGAGGCCGCCGGTTTCGGCGCGGTGGGCGGTGGCGCGGACGCCCCGGCGTTGGCGCCGCGGTACTCCTCGACCTACTTCAACCACATCTTCGCCGGGGGCTACTCGGCGGACTACTGGAGCTACCTGTGGGCCGAGGTGCTCGACGCCGACGGATTCGAGGGCTTCGTCGACACCGACGCCGCCGGGCGTGACGGGGTCGACCCGGACGACGTGCGCTTCGCAGGTGACCGGTTCCGCCGCATGGTCCTGTCGCGCGGGGCGACGATCGACTACGACGACGCCTTCTGGATGTTCCGCGGTAAACAGCGCAGTGTGGAGCCGCTGTTGCGCCGTCGTGGGCTCGCAGGGGCGGCGGACTCGGCGGGGTAACCTCCCGCGCGGACTGGAAGGTAGGATCGTTTCCTGTGACTGACGGCATAGAACAATGGGTCCTCGACCTCCCGCTGTGGCTGCAGACCCCGTTGGTCCTGATCGTCCTGGTGCTGGTGGCCTCCGTCATCGCCGTGGTGCTGATGAAGGTGGCCTTCGGCCTGCTTCCCCTCAGCCACGAGGAGCGGCAGGCCTTCGGACCGGCGGACGGACCGTCCGGCGAGACGCGAGAGGAAAGGCAGAAACGGTGAAGCACCATTCCAGAGTGAGGCAGGCCCTCATCCTGCTGATCGTCCTGCTCGTGGTGGCCTGGCTGATCAGCTACTTCCTCTGACATCCCGCCTGTGCCCCACGGGATTCGCGATTTTCATTATATCGATACAGACGTCAGCTAGCGTTGTGGACTGGAACACGCAGGGTTCCCGGGTGTGAGCTGAACGACCACCTGACATCACTGTGATTGGAGAGACATGCAGGAGTACTCCTCGGAGGCGCTGTACACCGTCGGCGAGAACGAGACTTGTCTGACCGCGATCAGGGACAATGCCCTGAAGCGTCCCCAGACCATCCTGTACAGCCGTCCGCGGAAGTTCGAGTGGGTCGACGTGCGCGCCGACGAGTTCCTGCGCGAGGTCTACGACGTCGCCAAGGGACTCATCGCCAACGGCATCGGCCAGGGCGACCGTGTGGTGCTGATGTCGGACACCCGGTACGAGTGGAGCCTGCTGGACTTCGCCATCATGGCCGCCGGTGCGGTCTCCGTGCCGATCTACCCCTCCTCGTCCACCTCGCAGTGCGAGTGGATCGTGCAGGACTCCGGCGCGCGCCTCGGCATCGCCGAGAAGTCCGGCCACGCCGTGCGCCTGCGCACCTTCGTCAAGGAGGGTGAGCCGGTGGAGGGCACCGCCCACCTGCGCCGCGTCCTGTCCTTCAACGAGGGTGCCGTGGCGACCCTCGTCGAGGAAGGCAAGGACGTCGACGATGCGCAGGTCGAGGAGCGCATCGCCGCGACGAAGTCCTCCGACCTGGCGTCCCTGGTGTACACCTCCGGCACCACCGGACGGCCCAAGGGCTGTCGGCTGCTGCACTCCAACTGGCTCGGCGAGGCGCGCGCGATCCTGACCCACCCCATCGGCGGCATCGCCGTGGAGGGCAACCGCACGCTGACCTTCCTCCCGCTGGCCCACGTGCTCTCGCGCGCGGTCTCCCTGGCCACGACGATCGGTGGGGCGACCCAGTCGCACTGGGCGGACATGTCCACCCTGGTGCCGGAGTTCCAGCGCTCCCAGCCCCACCTCATCCTCGGCGTCCCGCGCGTCTTCGAGAAGGTGCACGCCGGGGTGAAGACCAAGGCCACCGAGGGTGGCGGCATCGGCGCCAAGATCTTCCCGCGCGCCGAGAAGACCGCCGTGGAGTACTCCAAGGCCCTCGACTCCGCCGAGGGGCCCTCGCTGGGCCTGAAGGTCAAGCGCACCGTCTACGACAAGCTGGTCTACGGCAAGGTCAAGGCGGCCATGGGCGGCGAGCTGCAGTACGCCATCTCCGGCGGCTCGGCACTGAACCCGGAGCTCATGCACTTCTTCCGTGGCATCGGCGTGCGCATCTACGAGGGCTACGGCATGACCGAGACCACCGCGGCGATCGCGGTGAACTTCGAGCCGGACAACATCATCGGCACCGTCGGCAAGCCGGTCGGCGGCAACACCGTGCGCATCGCCGACGACGGTGAGATCCTGATGAAGGGCACCGTGGTCTTCGACGGCTACTGGAACAACGAGAAGGCCACGAAGGAGAGCTTCAGCGACGACGGCTTCGTGATCTCCGGCGACCTCGGTGAGCTGCTGCCCACCGGCCACCTGAAGATCACCGGGCGCAAGAAGGAGATCATCGTCACCGCCGGTGGCAAGAACGTCTCCCCGGGGCCGCTGGAGGACATCCTGCGCTCCGCCCCGCTGATCTCCCAGGCGATGGTCGTCGGCGACAACGAGAAGTTCGTCGGCTCCCTGATCACCCTCGACGAGGAGGCCCTGGTCGGCTGGCGCAAGCGCAACGGCCTCAACGCCGACACCTCGGTCAAGGAGCTGGCGAAGAACCCGGTGCTGCGCGCCGAGATCCGGGACGCGATCAACGAGGCCAACGACACCGTCTCGCACTCCGAGGGCATCAAGAAGTTCCGCATCTGCCGACGCGACTTCACCGAGGACGACGGCGAGGTCACCCCGTCGATGAAGGTCAAGCGGCACACCGTCGCCGAGCACTTCGCCGACGACATCGCCTGGATCTACACCTCCCGCTAGATTCTGGTAATCCCCGACACCACCCCGGCCCAGCCTCCATGGGCCGGGGTTCGTCGTGTCCTAGACTGTCCTTCAGTCGCGACCCGCGAGATAAACCGACTTCTGACGCTGCCGAGAGGAGCCATCCGTGCACGACGCCGCCCGACTGCGACTGCGCGAGCTCACCCAGAGCGTCTACGACATCGGCGACGAGGTCGCCGAACTCATCGAGAACCTCTCCGAGTCCATGGCGGACTGGGACGAGGAGCTCGTGGAGGACTGCCTCCTGGAACTCGCGGAGTCCGTTTCCGTGGGACGCGCCGAGGTCCGTGCCGCGCTCGCCGAGCTCAACGGTCTGCGTCAGGCGTTCGTCTCCGGTATCCGCTCGGGGTCACTGTCGGCCACGGTGGTGGACAACCACCCGGGACGCACCCTGTCCTTCCTGCGCGACCACGCGGTCACCCCGGTCGAGCCGCAGCCGGCACCGATCGTGAGCACGGCGACGCTGCGGGTGAACCTGCGCCGGCGCAACACCGAACTCACCGACATGCTCGCCGACCTGGCGGAGTGGACGGTGGAGCAGACCCGCCTGGCGGTCGAGGATCAGAGTGTCCTGCTGCCGCAGGCGTTGGCGAGGGCGGAGAAGCACGCGCGCGACGTGGCGTCGCGCTGGCGCGGCGAGGTCGTCGGCGACCACCCCGCGCTGGTCGGCGAACTACGCGGCGAGGCCCCGCCGCGCTTCCTCGCCGAGCGCGCCCGGGTGGAGCAGGTGCTGTCGAAGATCCGCTCACGCCGCGTCGCCGCCGGCTGAGACTGCCCCGGCCCGGCCCCGCTGCGGCCCCGCTGCGGCCCCGCTGCGGCCCCGTGGCGTCCGACCGATAGCATGGTCCCAATGACCCGCATCCCCGAGGACCGTCACGGCCTGTACATCCACGTGCCGTTCTGCAGCACCCGGTGCGGTTACTGCGACTTCAACACCTACACGCCGGGGGAGACCGGTTCCTCCTCGATGTCGACGTACCTCTCCGCGCTGGAGGCCGAGCTCGACCTCGCCGCGTGTGACTGGGACCGCACCGGCCCGCCGTCCACCGTCTTCCTCGGCGGCGGCACACCGTCGCTGCTGGGGGCGGACGGCCTGGCGCGCGTGCTCGGCGCCGTCAAGCGCACCCTCGGCCTGGCGCCGGGGGCGGAGGTGACCACGGAGTCGAACCCGGAGTCGACGTCCCCGGAGTTCTTCGACACGTTGCTGGAGGCCGGCTACACGCGGGTGTCGCTGGGCATGCAGTCCGCGGCGGGCCACGTCCTGAAGGTCCTGGACCGCACGCACACCCCGGGGCGCGCCACGGAGGCCGCCCGCGAGGCGATGGCCGCCGGTTTCGAGCACGTCAACCTCGACCTCATCTACGGCACCCCCACCGAGACCGACGACGACCTGCGGCTCACCCTCGACCAGGTGCTGTCCACCGGCGTCGACCACGTCTCCGCCTACTCCCTGATCGTGGAGGACGGCACGGCGATGGCACGCAAGGTGCGCAAGGGTCTGCTGCCGCAGCCCGACGAGGACGTCTACGCCGACCGGTACGAGATGATCGACTCGGCACTCAGCGAGGCGGGTATGGGCTGGTACGAGGTGTCGAACTGGTCGCGCCCGGGCGGGGAGTGCCGCCACAACATGGTCTACTGGCGCTCGGGGCAGTGGTGGGGCGCAGGCCCCGGCGCCCACGGGTGTGTGCGGCTTGTGGACGACCCGGTCACCGGCCGCGGCGTGGAGCCGGTCGCGGCTGACGCGTCCGGTACGTCCGGCACAGAGTTCAGCGGTATCACCCGTCTGGTCAACGCCAAGCTGCCGCGGCGCTACGCCGAGGCGCTCGGCGAAGGGACGGACGGGGCCGACGGCACTGACGGAGCGTCCGAGCGGCGCAGCCCGGTGACCACCGTGGAGCCGCTGAGCCGCGGCGACCTGCACACTGAGCGGGTCATGCTGGGCCTGCGGCTGCGCGAGGGGCTGGCGGACGAGGTGCTGGCGTCCGCGGCGTCCGCCGTCGAGCACCACGTGGAGCTCGGCCTGCTGGAGCGAGTCGACGGGCGTACCCGCCTGACCGACCGCGGCCGGCTGCTGGCCGACGGCATCATCACCGACATCCTGCTCGCCGAAGAGGGATGAACCCGGCAGGGATGAGCACAGCAGGGATGACACGTGCCCGGGGGTGCGTGCCATACTGGCGGGAGACAGAAAGGCAGGGCACACACCATGGCGGCTAAGGCGATGACGGGGACCGAGCAACGGCGTGCCGAGGTGCTGCGCGCCATCGTCGCCGACTTCATCTCCACCCACGAACCCGTCGGTTCCAAGGCCCTGGTGGAGCGTCACCGGCTGGGGGTGTCCTCGGCGACGGTCCGCAACGACATGGCGGTGCTGGAGTCCGAGGGCTACATCATCCAGCAGCACACCAGCTCCGGGCGCATCCCCACGGAGAAGGCCTACCGCACGTTCGTCGACGGCATCGCTCAGATCAAGCCGCTGAGCCGTCCGGAACGCCGCGCGATCCTGGGCTTCCTCGAGGACGGGGTGGACATGGAGGACGTGCTGCGCCGCAGCGTGCAGCTGCTCGCCCAGCTCACCCGCCAGGTCGCGGTGGTGCAGATCCCGGACCTGCGTCGCGGGCGGGTGAAGCACTGCGAGATCGTGCAGCTCGGCGACACCCGGCTGCTGCTGGTGCTGATCACCGACGCCGGGCAGGTCGAACAGCGCAACGTGGACCTCGCCGACCCGTTGTCGGCGGAGGACCTGCCGAAGCTGCGCGAGCTGATCAACGAGACCCTCGTGGGCCACACCCTCGACGACGCCTCCGCGGCCATCGCCGAGATGGCCGCCGGCGACGACGAACGGGTCTCGCCGCGCCTGCGCGCCCCGGCGTTGAACTGCGCGACGGTGCTCGTGGAGACGATGCTGGAGCGTCCCACCGACCGGCTGATCCTGGCGGGCACACCGAACCTGGTGCGTGCCGGCGAGCTGGAGAGCGTGCTGGAGGCCCTGGAGGAACAGGTCGTGGTGCTGCGGCTGCTCTCCACGGCGCGCGACCACGGGGTCAGCGTGACCATCGGCGAGGAGAACGGCACCGCCGAGCTGCAGTCCGCGGCGGTGGTGTCCACCGGTTACGGTGCCCGCGACGAGGTCATGGGCGGTATGGGGGTGCTTGGGCCCACGTACCTGGACTACCCCGGTACGATCAGCTCGGTGCAGGCGGTGGGCCACTACGTCTCCCGCATTCTCGCCGGCGAGTAGGACGTACTACACTTGTCGGGGTGATTTTCGGGGCCTTTTCGGGCCCCGGTTTTCGGCCCGCCGGGGAAAGCCCCGGGGCCGGATGATGGACAGTCCCCAACTAACGGTGAGAAGGAAACAGCCACCTTGGCACGTGACTACTACGGAATTCTCGGTGTCAGCAGTGACGCGTCGGACGCCGAGATCAAGAAGGCCTACCGCAAGCTGGCCCGCAAGTACCACCCGGACGTGAACCCGTCCGAGGAGGCCGCGGAGCAGTTCCGTGAGGCCTCCCTGGCGCAGGAGGTGCTCACCGACCCGCAGAAGCGGCAGATCGTGGACGCCGGCGGCGACCCCGAGGAGCAGGGCCCCGGCGGCGGTGGCGGTGCCGGCGGGTTCGGCGGTGGCGGCTTCGGCGACATCTTCGACGCCTTCTTCGGCGGCGGTGCCGGTGGCGCCGGCGGCCCGCGGGTCTCGCGCGTGCGCCCGGGCAACGACGCCCTGCTGCGCCTGCAGCTGACCCTCGACGAGTGCTTCGCCGGTGTGACCAAGGACGTCACCGTGGACACCGCGGTGCTCTGCGAGGAGTGCGACGGTTCCGGTTCGGAGTCGAAGTCCGCCCCGGTGACCTGCCCGACCTGTCACGGTCAGGGCCAGGTCATGGAGATCGAGCAGTCGATCCTGGGCCGGGTGCAGGTCGCCCGCGCCTGCCCGCGGTGCCAGGGTGTCGGCGAGATCATCGAGGACCCCTGCCAGGAGTGCGCCGGCGACGGCCGCGTGCGCGCCCGCCGCGACATCGAGGTGAAGATCCCGGCCGGCATCCGCGACGGCATGCGGATCCGCATGTCCGGCGAGGGTGAGGTCGGCCCCGGCGGCGGCCCCGCCGGCGACCTCTACGTGGAGGTCCAGGTCAAGGAGCACAACTACTTCCTGCGCGACGCCGACGACCTGCACGTCACCGTGAACGTGCCGATGGTGGACGCCGCACTGGGCACCACGGTGGAGGTGCCGCTGCTGGACGACTCGGTGGCCACCGTCACCGTGGAGCCCGGTACGCAGCCGGAGGCCGTGGTGCGCGTCAAGGGCAAGGGCATGCCGCACCTGCGCCGCGAGGGCCACGGCAGCCTGGTGGCGCACGTGGACGTCACCGTGCCCACGGAGCTGGACAAGAAGCAGCGCGAGCTGCTGGAGCAGTTCCGTGGTGAGACCGGCCACGTCGCCGGCCTGCAGTCCTCCGGGGACGAGCACTCCGGCGGTTTGTTCTCGCGGCTGCGCCAGAAGTTCGGCCGGTAGCGGAGGACTGACGTGACCGACCCCGTCTTCGTCGTCCCCGACCTCACCGCGCAGCTCGCCGCGGTGGGGGAGACCGGCGAGTTCACCCTGCCCGCCTCCGAGGCGAAGCACGCCTCGGTCAAGCGCATCCGCCAGGGTGAGGCGGTGGTGCTCACCGACGGTTCCGGGACGGGTGTCGCCGGGACGTGGAACAGCTCCGGTGGCTCCGGTGGGACAGTGACGGGTCAGCGCCGGGTCGACGAGGACACCCCGCGCCCGCGGGTCACGGTGGTGCAAGCCATCCCGAAGTCCGAGCGCGCCGAGTTGGCCGTCGACCTGGCCGTGCAGGCCGGTGCGGACCGGATCATCCCGTGGCAGGCCGATCGCTGCGTGTCGCGTTGGACGGGCAAGTCGGACAAGGCAGACAAGTCCGCGAAGGCACGGTCACGTTGGGAGGCCACCGCGGTCTCTGCGATGAAGCAGTCCCGCCGCCTGTCCGGCGCCCACGTGGGCGACCTGCTCACCGACATCGCCGAGCTACCCGCGCACCTGGCAGACCGGCCCTGGGGCCAGGACGAGGACCAGCACGAGGGACAGGACGCTGCGGCGCGCGTGCGCGTCCTCGTCCTGCACGAGGACGCGGCGACGCCGCTGCGTGACGTCGACCTCGACGTCGACGAGGTCGTCCTGGTCGTCGGGCCCGAGGGAGGTGTCAGTGACCGGGAGATCGCGGCGGTGACGGGCGCGCAGGACGGTCAGGCGATCGTCCTGGGCCCGGAGGTGCTGCGTACGGCGACGGCCGCGGCCGTCGCGCTCGGCGCCATCGGGGTGCTCACCACGCGGTGGGGGCGCTAAACTTCACGTGACGACACCAAGTCACACATCCACAGGAGAACCCGGAAGAGTTTTGAAGCAACCACCAAGGCGTATCGCCTCCACCTCCGTCGAACTCGACCCCGAGACCGCGCAGACGGTGTCGGGCATGGCCGACGAGAACTTCCGCATCATCGAGGACCACATCGACGCCGACCTGCTGAGCAGGGGCAACCACGTGACCGTGCGGGGCGAGGCCTCGCAGGTGGCGCGGGCCCGTCGCGTCCTGCGCGAGCTGGAGGCCATGGCCGTGCGCGGCTCCGAGGTGAGCCCGGACCTGACCCGCCGGACCATCGAACTGGTCGACGAGACCGACCGCCGCGCCGACGAGGCCGCGCGCGAGGCGCTGCCCGGCGGCGCGTCCGATGCAGCGTCCGGCAGCATGGCCGCAGTCACCGGTGAGGTCATCGTGGAGCACCGCGGCCGGTCGATCCGTCCCAAGACGGTGGGCCAGCGCAGCTACGTCGACGCCATCGACGCGTCCACCGTGGTCGTCGGCAGTGGGCCGGCGGGTACGGGCAAGACCTACCTCGCCGTCGCCAAGGCCGTGCAGGCGCTGCAGAAGCGCGAGGTCAGCAGGATCATCCTGACGCGTCCGGCGGTGGAGGCCGGCGAGAAGCTGGGCTTCCTGCCCGGCACCCTCGGCGACAAGATCGACCCCTACCTGCGCCCCCTCTACGACGCCCTGCGCGACATGCTCGACCCGGAGTCCATCCCGCGGCTCATCGAGTCCGGCGTGATCGAGGTCGCCCCGCTGGCCTACATGCGTGGGCGCACGCTCAACGGCGCCTTCGTGATCCTCGACGAGGCGCAGAACACCACCCCGGCGCAGATGAAGATGTTCCTGACCCGCCTGGGCTTCGGCACGAAGATCGTGGTCACCGGCGACCTCACCCAGGTCGACCTACCGAACCACCAGTCCAGCGGGCTGAGCGTGGCGCACCGGATACTGTCCGGGGTGGACGGCGTGACCGTCACCGACTTCGACTCCACCGACGTGGTGCGCCACCACCTGGTCGGACGCATCATCCAGGCCTACGACCGCTACGAGACGGAGCAGGCCGAGGAGGCGGAACTGGCCCGCCAGGACCGGCTCGACAGGCAGGAACGCCAGGAACGTAAGAACCGCAACGAGAGGGGTACCCGGTGAGCATCGAGGTCTTCAACGAGTCCGGCTTCGGCGAGGTCAACGAGGAGGAGCTGATCGACGTCGCCCGCTTCGCCCTGTGGAGCCTGGACGTGCACTCCTCGGCGGAGCTGTCCATCCACGTCGTGGACCTGGACACCATCGCCGACCTGCACGTGCGCTGGCTGGACCTGCCCGGTCCGACCGACGTGATGAGCTTCCCGATGGACGAGCTCACCCCGGGGTGGGGACGCAAGGACGGCCCGCCCCCGGGACCGGGCGTGCTCGGCGACATCATGCTGTGCCCGGAGTTCGCCCGCGGTCAGGCCGAACGTGCCGGCCACGGCCTGGCCCACGAGCTGGACCTGCTGACCGTGCACGGTGTGCTGCACCTGCTCGGCTTCGACCACGTGGTGCCGGAGGAGGAGCAGCGCATGTTCGCGCTGCAGAACGAGATCCTGGTGAACTGGTACGACTCGCAGAAGGAGCGCGGGGTGTCCTTCGGGCCGAAGCCCACCGGTGCCGCGGCGTTCCCCAGCGCCTCGGACGCCGGGACGGACCGCTGGGTGAACCCGGTGCCGCCGCCGTTCAGTGAGCCGGGGGAGTCGGCGGGGGAGCCGGAACCGGATGCCTGATCCTGCGGTCATCCTCGCGGCGGTGGTGGCGCTACTCGTCATCCTGCCGTTGGCGGGGGTGCTGTCCTCGACCGAGACGGCGATGAGTTCGCTGTCGGTGGCCCGTGTGGAGTCCATGGTCAAGGACGAGCGGCCGGGGGCGTCCCGGCTGCTGCAGGTCGTGCAGCAACGACCGGACTTCATCAACCTCCTCGTCCTGCTGCGCACCGTGTGCGAGGCCTCCGCCGCGGTGCTGGTCACCATGGTCGCCCTCGAGGTTATCGGTGATCGCCGATGGGCCCTCGTGGCCGCGATCGTGCTGGTCACCCTGCTGATCTACGTGATCGTCGGGGTGGTGTCGCGCACGGTGGGACGCCGCAACCCCTACAGCGTGTCGCTGCGCGCCGCCCCGGTGCTGGTGGTCTTCCGCAAGGTCCTGGGCCCGCTGGCGCGGGTGCTGGTCTGGCTGGGTGGCGTGGTCACCCCCGGGCGCGGTCTGCGTACCGGCCCGTTCGCCACCGAGATCGAGCTGCGCGAGATGGTCGACATCGCCCAGGAACGTGGCGTGGTGGAGGTCGACGAGCGCCGGATGATCCAGTCGGTCTTCGACCTCGCCGACACCACCGCCCGCGAGATCATGGTGCCGCGTCCGGAGATCCTCTGGATCGAGGACGACAAGACCGCCGCCCAGGCCGTGCGGCTGTGCGTGCGCTCGGGTCTGTCCCGGGTGCCGGTGGTCGGGGAGAGCGTCGACGACGTGGTCGGTGTGGTGTACCTCAAGGACCTCGTCGCCGAGACCTACGACGCCACACGTGCCGACCGCTCCGTGCCCGTGAGCACCGTGATGCGTCCGCCGGTCTTCGTCCCGGACTCGCGCAGCCTCGACGACCTGCTGGAGGACATGCAGCGCGACCAGGTGCACATCGCCGTGCTCGTCGACGAGTACGGCGGGACCGCGGGCCTGGTGAGCATCGAGGACATCCTCGAGGAGATCGTCGGTGAGATCAGCGACGAGTACGACGACGGCGACGACGTGGCCGTCGAACCCCTCGACCCCGGCGTGTTCCGGGTCGAGGCGTGGACGAGCCTCGGTGACCTCGAGGAACTCTACGAGGACGTGGACCTGGAGTTCCCCGAGGAGATCCTCGACGAGGTCGACACCGTCGCCGGGCTGGCCGCCTATGAACTGGGCAAGGTGCCGCTGCCCGGTGCGGAGTTCGACGTCGCCGGACTGCACATGGTGTGCGAAGGTGGCAGGGACCGGCGAGGCCGGGTGAAGGTACGCACCGTGGTGGTGTCCGGGCCGACGAAACCCGACGATCCCGCCGATGATGCCGGTGGCGACGGCGCAGGGGATACTGAGATGACCGACAGCGAGAATGACAGCATGACCGACAGAGAGCAGGACCGACCATGAGCGAGACCCCCGACTTCCCCGACTTCCCGGACTTCCCCGACGAGGCGGACGTCCCGTCCGACGCCATGGTGGCGCCGGTGGACTTCAGTGCGCCGGAGGGCTTCCGCAGCGGGTTCGTCAGCTTCGTCGGCCGCCCGAACACCGGCAAGTCCACGCTGACGAACGCGCTGGTCGGGGAGAAGATCGCGATCACCGCCGACCAGCCGGAGACCACGCGTCACCCGATCCGCGGCATCGTGCACCGGGAGGACTCGCAGATCATCGTGGTCGACACCCCGGGGCTGCACCGCCCGCGCACCCTGCTCGGTGAGCGGCTCAACGAGGTCGTCAAGGAGACCTACGCCGACGTCGACGTGATCGGGCTGTGCATCCCGGCCGACGAGAAGATCGGCCCCGGCGACCGCTGGATCCTCGACGCGGTGCGCAAGGCCGCCCCGCGCACCCCGGTCGTCGGTATCGTCACCAAGCTGGACAAGGCGTCGAAGGACGAGGTCGGTGCACAGCTGATGGCGCTGCACGACCTGCTGGACGCCGGCGAGGTCGTGCCGGTCTCCGCCGCCGACGGCGTGCAGCTCGACGTCCTGCTGGACGTGTTCACCGGCCTGCTGCCGGAGGGGCCGAAGTTCTACCCGGACGACCACGTCACCGACGACGACCGGGACACCCGGATGTCCGAGCTGATCCGCGAGGCCGCGCTGTCGGGCCTGCACGACGAGCTGCCGCACTCGGTGGCGGTCCAGATCGACGAGGTCCTGCCGTCCGAGGAGCGAGAGAACGTCCTCGAGGTCCACGCGGTGATCTTCCTGGAGCGCGAGGGCCAGAAGCGCATCCTGCGCGGCAAGGACAACCGCCGGTGGGGCCGGATCATCCACAACGCCCGCCAGAGCCTGATCGACCTGCTCGGCCAGAACGTGTACCTGGATCTGCGGATGAAGGTCGCCAAGAACTGGCAGTCCGACCCCAAGCAGCTCGGGCGCCTGGGCTTCTAGAGGGCACCGACCTTCTGCCGGGGTACCAAGTTGGACCTGGCGGCGGTGAGTTAGGGCAACTCAACGCCGCCAGGTCCAACTTGGTACCCGGTGCCCGCAGACGCAGGGGCGAAGATCGAGCGTGGGATGGTTGAATCGACCGGTTCAAGCATCCCACGCTCGATTTCCGCCCTTCTGGGTCACTCTCCGCTCTGCGCGCTCGGCCCGGATTCCTGGGGGCGTGGTGATATTCTCGACGGGACCAATCACCAGCTTCCCAGGAGACACTGATGACCACGCCCGGCGACAGCGGCAACGAGAACGGCAACGAGAACGGCAACGAGAACGGCAACAACGGCGGAAACAGCAACGGCGAGTACCGTCCGAACCGGTGGAGCAACCCCGGCGACGGCTCAGCCGGCAGTTCCAGCGCGGGTTCCAGCGCGGGTTCCAGCGCAGGTTCGAACCCGAATCCGGGTGCGTTCCCCTCGTTCGGTGCCCAGCCGCAGTCGGGGGACGACTCCTACGCCTACGGCGCCCATGCCGCACCGTCCGGCCCCGGGCAGGGCGTGGGTACCGGCCAGGACTCCTTCTTCTCCGCGCTGTTTGACTTCAGCTTCACCCGCTATGCCACCCCGTCGATCATCAAGTTCGCCTACGCGCTGGGCTTCGCCTTCATCGCCCTGATGTGGGTGGGCTACGTGCTCTTCGCGTTGTTCGTCCCGGCCGCCGAGCTCGGGGTGGGCGGTTTCTTCCTCGGCCTGTTCGGGATCATCATCCTCACCGTCGGCATGTTGTTCATGCTGATGTCGTTGCGCATGATGCTGGAGTTCTACCTCTCCAACATCCGTATCGCGCAGTCGGCGCAGGCGATCGACCAGCGTCTGCTGGAGCGCGACGACCGCTCCACCGGCCGGCACTGACGTCGTCCGGCCTCGGTAGGCCTCGGTAGACGGCAACCGGCCGACCAGTCGTAGACTGGTCACCATGTCCAGGAGCCCTCGTCCCCAGTACCGGGACGAGGGCTTCGTGGTGCGCACCCACAAGCTGGGGGAGGCGGACCTCATCGTGGTGCTGCTGACCCGTGAACACGGCCTGGTCCGTGCGGTGGCCAAGGGCGTCCGACGCTCGAAGTCGCGCTTCGGCGCCCGTCTGGACCGGTTCTGCCTGGTCAACGTGCAGGTCTATCCGGGGCGCAACCGGTCGAAGCCGGACGGGGGCCTGGCGAACGTCACCGACGCCGTCACCGTGCACACCTACGCCCCGCAGGTCAGCGCGGACGTCGACCGGTTCTACGCCGGCGTGGCGATGCTGGAGGTCGCCGAGCTGACGGTGCAGGGGTCGGGAGAGGACGCCGCGCACGTCGTCGACCTGCTCGACGAGTCGCTCGCCGCGTTCGCCGCACCGGATATTGCGCAGGACGTCCCGGCGATCCCGCCGCGGACGCAGGCGGACCGGTTCGTCCTGCGCGCGTTGGGGATGGCAGGTTGGGCGCCGAGCCTGGTGGACTGCGCGCAGTGCGGGCGCCCGGGCCCGCACCGGGCGTTCCACCCGCTGGCGGGTGGGGCGGTCTGTACGTCGTGCCGTCCTCCCGGGGCGTCGACGCCGCCGGCGCAGTCGGTGCGGGTGCTGTGGCTGCTCTCGCGCGGGAGGGCGGGCGACCTGGCGGCCGTCGCGGAGGTCGCCGCGGCGTCCGACGGCCCCCGGGTGCTGGGTATCGCCCATGAGCTGCTGGTGTCGCACGTGCGCAACCAGACGGAGACCCCCTGCCGTGCTTTCTCGTCCCTGTGAGTGGTGGTCTGGCACAATATTGGTCGTGAGTAGACCTGAGATCCCCGCCGAGTTCATTCCCCGCCACGTCGCCATCGTGATGGACGGCAACGGCCGGTGGGCGCAGGAGCGGGGGCTGCCGCGCACCGAGGGGCACAAGCGGGGCGAGGGCGTGCTGATGGACATCGTCGACGAGTGCCTGGAGCTGGGGGTCGGCTACCTGTCGGCGTACGCGTTCTCCACGGAGAACTGGCGGCGCAGCACCGACGAGGTGCGCTTCCTGATGGGTTTCAACCGGGACGTGCTGCGTCGGCGTCGTGACGAGCTGGACGCCAAGGGTGTGCGCGTGGTGTGGGCGGGGCGCCGGCCGCGGCTGTGGCGTTCGGTGATCTCCGAGCTGCAGAAGGCCGAGGAGCAGACGAAGGACAACACCCGCCTGACGCTGGTCATGTGTGTGAACTACGGGGGACGCGCCGAGATCACCGACGCCACCCGCGCCATCGCCGCGGAGGTCGCCGCCGGGCGGATGAAGCCGCGGGAGATCTCGGAGAAGACCCTGTCGGCCTACATGAACGACCCGGGCATGCCCGACGTGGACCTTTTCCTGCGCCCCTCCGGCGAGCAGCGAACGTCGAACTTCCTGCCGTGGCAGTCGGTGTACGCGGAGATGGTGTACCAGGACGTGCTCTTCCCGGACTTCACCCCGGAGCACCTGCAGGCCGCGGTGCTGGAGTACGCCAGACGTGACCGACGGTTCGGGGGTGTGAAATGACCGCACCGGACGAGACACCGGACGACACACCGGACGCTGCGCCGACGCGGCAGCAGCTCAACCGCTGGCGCCGCTACCTCGCCGACGAGCGCGCGGAGGGTGCGGTCTACCGCGAGCTCGCCCGGAAGCGGACCGGGGAGGAGCGCGAGATCCTGCTGGCGATCGCGGAGGCGGAGTCGCGGCACGAGGAGTACTGGCGTGAGCGGCTCGGCGACGACGTCGGCCTGCCGCGTAAGGCGGGGGTCAACACCCGGTTGATGGCGTGGATGGCGCGTCGGTTCGGGTCGGTGTTCGTGCTGGCGCTGCTGCAGTCGGCGGAGTCGCGCAACCACTACCTCTCCGACGAGGACGCCACCGAGCAGATGGCGGCGGACGAGGCGATCCACGCCGAGGTGGTGCGTGGTCTGGCGGCCCGGGGGCGGGCGAAGATGTCCGGCGACTTCCGTGCGGCGATCTTCGGGGCGAACGACGGTCTGGTGTCGAACCTCGCTCTTCTGCTCGGCATGTACGGCGCGGGTGCCGGGCAGGCGACGATGCTGACCGCCGGCATCGCCGGGCTGCTCTCCGGCGCGTTGTCGATGGCGGCGGGGGAGTACGTCTCGGTGACGAGCCAGAAGGAGCTGCTCGAGGCGTCCCACCCGGACCCGAACGCGAGTACGGCCGTGCCGAAGCTGGACGTGGACCGCAATGAGCTGGAGCTGGTCTACCGCGCCCGTGGCATGGATTCCGAGGCCGCCGGACGCAAGGCGCGCGAGGTGTTCGCCGAGATCGCCCGCCTGGAGGTCATCAAGGACTCCGCGGACACTGCTGACGCTGCGGACGTGGAGTTCGACGCGGAGGTCGACGACGAGGTCGTCGCGGAGGCGGAGTCCAGCGGGTCGGGTCTGTCGGCGGCGGTGTCGAGTTTCCTGTGCTTCGGTGTCGGCGCACTGGTGCCCGTGGTCCCGCTGATCTTCGGCATGGGTGGACTGTCGTCGATCGTGGTGGCGTGCGTGCTGGTGGGCATCGTGCTGCTGGTGACCGGCGCGCTGGTCGGGCTGCTGTCGGGGATGTCCCCGTGGAAGCGGGCGCTGCGTCAGCTGGCGATCGGCCTGGGTGCCGCGGCGGCGACGTTCGCGCTGGGCACGTTGTTCGACGTCGCGGCGACGTAGTGGCGACGTGGCGACGGAGTGACCCGTCCGGGTCTGCCGGTTGCTCAGCCCTTGCGTTGATTCTTCGCGCAGTCGGCGCACAGGCCGAAGACGTCGGCGGTGTGCCCGGTCATCACGAAGCCGTGCTGCTGGGCGACCTCGGCGGCCCAGCGTTCCACCGGCCCGCCGTCGATCTCCACGGCCTTGCGGCAGGACGTGCAGACCAGGTGATGGTGGTGGTGCACGGAGCTGCAGCTGCGGTAGAGCATCTCCCCGCTGTCGTCCTGCAGGGTGTCGATCATGCCCTGGGTGTTGAGCTGCTGGAGGGTGCGGTACACCGTCGTCAGACCGACCTTGTGCCCGCGCTCGGTAAGGGTGGCGTGGATGTCCTGGGCGCTGGCGAACGTCGTCATCCCGTCGAGGGTGTCGACCACGGCGGCACGCTGACGGGTGTTTCGTTGTCCGATCTGGGGTGTGTTCATCGTGCCCCCAGCCTAACCGTTCGCGCCTGCGCGCGGGAAGGAAAAGTCGCGTATTAGCGACATTGCGGGGCATCGTCCTGCAGCCCCGCTGGTGGGACCTTCGGGGGACGGGGAGGCGACGGGTGGTGACCGAGGAAAATGCAGGTGAGGGTGGTTTCTCTGAGGTCGTGGTGTCGGACTTGACAGGGGTGGCTGGGCACCCGTAAATTAAGGCCAGTTCCCCAGGGATGGCTTGTCCCCCCCTAAGTCCATCCCACCAAACGGGGAACAAGGCCCCATCCTCTTCGGAGGACAGCGTGGCCGGGACCCGCGATAACCCCCCCCCTTCGCGGGTCCTTTTTAATGCCTTGATGAGCCCGGCCCGTGCCGGCGGCGGGTGGGGTCGGACCCGCCGGGTGCTTCCGTGTGACGTCCCCGGTATCATGGGCGTGATTGTCTGAACGACCGTCTACCCCACCGTCTTTCGAGGAGTGCCCGGAGCCCATGGCCGCAAGTAACATCGAGACCGTCGTCAACCTCTGCAAGCGCAGGGGACTGGTGTTCCCTGCAGGTGAGATCTACGGCGGTACGCGCTCCGCCTGGGACTACGGTCCCCTGGGCGTGGAGCTCAAGGAGAACATCAAGCGCCAGTGGTGGCGTCACATGGTGACCTCCCGTAAGGACGTCGTCGGTGTCGACACCTCCATCATCCAGCCCACGCAGGTGTGGGAGGCGTCCGGCCACGTGGAGGTGTTCTCCGACCCGTTGGTGGAGTCGCTGTACACCCACAAGCGCTACCGTGCCGACCACCTCCTGGAGGCCTACGAGGAGAAGCACGGCCACGAGGCCCCCAACGGCCTGGCGGACATCAACGACCCGGTCACCGGCCAGCCCGGAAAGTGGACCGAGCCGCGGGAGTTCTCCGGCCTGCTCAAGACCTACCTGGGCCCGGTGGACGACAAGGAGGGCCTGCACTACCTGCGTCCGGAGACCGCCCAGGGCATCTTCATCAACTTCAAGAACGTGATGGGTGCGTCCCGTCAGAAGCCGCCCTTCGGTATCGCGAACACCGGCAAGTCGTTCCGTAACGAGATCACGCCGGGCAACTTCATCTTCCGTACCCGCGAGTTCGAGCAGATGGAGATGGAGTTCTTCGTCAAGCCGGGCGAGGACGAGGAATGGCACCAGACCTGGATCGACGACCGGTTCAACTGGTACGTCAACCTGGGAATCGACCCGGAGAACCTGCGTCTGTTCGAGCACCCGAAGGAGAAGCTGTCCCACTACTCCAAGCGCACGGTGGACGTGGAGTACGCCTTCAACTTCGCCGGTTCGAAGTGGGGCGAGCTCGAGGGTGTCGCCAACCGTACGGACTACGACCTGAAGACCCACGCCGAGCACTCCGGTGAGGACCTCAGCTTCTTCGACCAGGAGTCGGGCGAGCGGTGGATCCCGTACTGCATCGAGCCGGCCGCCGGCCTGGGTCGTGCGATGATGGCCTTCCTCGTCGACGCCTACTTCGAGGACGAGGCGCCGAACACGAAGGGCGGCGTCGACAAGCGCACCGTCCTGCGTCTGGACCGTCGTCTGGCGCCGGTGAAGGTCGCCGTCCTGCCGCTGTCGAAGAAGGAGACGCTGACCCCGACGGCCGAGAAGGTCGCCGAGGAGCTGCGTGGCCTGTGGAACGTCGACTACGACGTCTCCGGTGCCATCGGGCGTCGTTACCGTCGTCAGGACGAGATCGGCACGCCGTTCTGCGTCACCGTCGACTTCGACTCCCTGGAGGACAACGCGGTCACCGTGCGCGAGCGCGACACCATGTCCCAGGAGCGTGTCAGCATGGACAAGCTGCAGGGATACCTCGCCGAGCGTCTCGCCGGCTGCTAGACGGAGGACGGATCCCCTTATGCCGAACCCTGACATCCGCTGGACGGTCCCGTCCGACGGACACACCTTCCCGATCTACGCCGGGCTACCCAGCGACATGGACCGGGTCGGTGAGTATTCCGTGGAGCGCGACGTCGCGTCGATCCGCTTCGGTGGCGACACCTGGCAGCTCGAGGCGGACGAGGGGCCGCGGATGACGGCGACGACGGGTGAGGACACCGGCTCGCAGGTGTTCACCGCCGTGGGGGACGCCAAGACCTTCGGCGCGTCCAAGAACGTCAGCTGCGTCGCCGACCGGCACCGTGTGCTGATCCACGCGGAGTCGAAGAAGGACTTCGTGCTGTTCAAGGCGCCAGAGGATCCGGACGAGCCGCTGGACCTGTCGAATGCGAGGAAGATCGGCCAGTTCAGCTCGGAGAACGGCGGGCTGAAGAACGTGCACGTCTCCTTCGTGGGGTCGGGCAAGAAGCTCCCGTTGGACGTGCAGGTGTTCCTGTCGTGGGTCGCACGGCACGCGATGGAGACCCGGGTGCTGTCCACCACCTGGCGGCTGTCGATCTTCCTGATCGTGCTGATCCCGTTCCTGGTGCTCTACTTCCTCGGGTTCCTCTGAGGTCCTAGCCGACGTCCGTTCTAGCGGACGACACGAAACCGGGCGCAGACCAGCGCCCGGTTTCTCATTGTCTCCACGAGTTCCAGGTCGAGGCGACGGGGGAGCAGGGGAGCGCCGGACCCGAGGGTGACGGGGGCGTACTGGATCCACACCTCGTCGAGGAGACCGGCGTCGGCGAACTGTCCGGCGACATCCCCGCCCCCCACGATCCACAGGTCCTTGTCACCGGCGGCGGACGTCATCGCCGCGTGCACCTCGGCCACCGGATCCTGGGTGAACCGGATGTCCGCGTTCTCGACGCCGGGGAGGTCACGGTGGGTGAAGACCCAGGTCGGCGCACTGTACGGCCAGTCGTCGGCGTTGGCCAGCAGCCATTCGTAGGTGGTGGCGCCCATGGCGAGCGCGCCGATCCCCTCGGTGAACTGCTCGGGGGACATCGGCCCGTCCCAGTCGAAGTCCTGGGACGTCAGCCAGTCCAGTGAGTGGTCGGCGGTGGCCATGAACCCGTCGAGACTGGACGCGGTGAAGTAGTGGGTGGTCATGGAGCCGAGGGTAGTCGGGTACCTCGGTGGGCCTCGAACATGGAGAAACCCAGGCCTCTGATCCCTTCCGGGAACCTGTGACCTGGGTTGGGGGGGGGATGTGGCGCGTCAGATACCGAAGGAGTCGCCGCCTCCACCGAAGCCACCGCCCCCGCCACCGAAGCCACCGCCTCCACCACCGAAGCCTCCGCCGAATCCACCGTTGCCGCTCAGCAGTGAACCGAGCACGACGCCGGCGACGAGGTTTCCGCCTCCGCCACCACCGCGGCCGTAGTAGTTGTTGCGGCGGTTGTACTCCTCGATGTCACGACGGGCCAGCTGGGAGGCCTGGCGGGCCAGGGCATTGGCCTGTTGAGCCGCAGTGAAGGCGGCGCGGGGCTTGGTGTCGCGCTGCTGGTGTGCGGCGTCCAGGGCCTGACCGGCCGACTGTGCGGCCGACCGGGCCTCCACGCCGATCATGCGGCCACGGGTGTGGATGGTGTCCTCGACGGCGCGCAGGTGGTTGGTGGCGTCGGCGATGGTGCGGTCCACCATCCCGAGGGTGCGCTGGTAGTTGTTCTCCGCCCCGCGGGCCTCGTCGAGCTGGATGTCGAGTTCACCGTCGGCGTCCAGCAGCTCGGAGTAGGTGCCCAGCGGATCCTTGTCGCCCTTCTCACGTGCCGCGGCGAGCGCGGTCTTCGCCCGCTCCACCGCCTTGCCCAGTTCCGCGCGGTCGATCTCGGCGTTACTCGCGGCCAGGTGTGTGGCCTCCGTGATCTCCTCGTCGACCTCCTGGATGAGCGAGTCGAGGCTGGCCTGCGCCTCGTGCAGCTGGGATTCGGCGTGCTCCACGGCGGAGAGCTGACTGTCTGCCTGCTTGATCGCCAGGTGTGCGGAACCGGCGGCGTCGATGAGCTCGCCCTGCTGGCCGGCAGGCAGGTTCAGCAGTTCACGGGCACGGGTGATCGCCTGCTCGGCCTCGGAGATCTCGGCCTCGGCGATGTCGGGGTTGTCTGCCACGGACTCGAGCAGCTCCGGGTCGACCTTGCTGGACAGGGACTCCAGGATCTCCCTGGACCGCGGGATCCGCGAGCGCAGCTCCACGGTCTGCTGGAAGAACTTCTCGACGATCTCGGGGGCGTCGATCAGCTTCTCGCGCAGGGTGGCGAAGCGCTCGGCCTGTTCGTCGAGGTTCTCGTCGGCGGTGCCGCAGGAGGAGATGATGTCGATCAGCTGCGCACGTTCCTCGTGCTCGCCGCTGAACAGCCCGTTCTGCAGCCGCTGGTGGGTGTCGTAGGCGCGTGCGAGCGCCTTCTTCGACACCTCCAGGGCCTTGCGTAGGTCGCGGGTTCGCTCTTCACCGAACTCCGCCTCAGCGGTGTCGAGCTCCTGGTGACCCTTGCGGATCGACTCGTCGGTGCTGTGCAGTTCCTCGCTGGCCAGCGTGCGCAGGACGTGGGTGGGCTGCTGGGACAGGTCGTCGGTGTTGTCGGGGGTGATCGTACGGGCGGACTCCAGCTGCTCGGCCTCGTTCTCGTGCTTCTTCTTGCGCGAGTACCAGACAGCGCCGCCGGCACCGCCGACCACGACCACGGCCGCAGCGCCGCCCCAGGCGTAGGTGGAGGCCGGGGTGACGTCGGCGAGAACGTCGGCGACGGCCTGACCACCTGCCGCCCAGTTTCCACCTCCCATGTTGTCTCTGATCGTCGAGTTCACGTCCTCGGTGACGCTGTTGGGCACGCTTTCGCCAGGAACCGTGCTGATTCCTCCCGTTGAGGTGTCAACGACGATGACCAGTCCGTTGTTGATCTGGAGTTCTGACTGCAGTTGGTTCGCCAGGGAATCTCGGTCCTCGACGCCGTCGAGGTACACCAGGTACCCCTTCACCCCGGTCTCGGACGGCCCGTCGGCGAGGGTCTCCTCGATGGAGCTGCGCTCGGAGTCGGAGAGCACGCCTGCCTGGTCCACGACCTGGGAGTCCAGGGTGATGTCGGTGGAGGCGTCGGATTCCGTGGCGGTGCCCTGCGCGAGCACGGTCGTCGCAGCGTCCTGTGCCACGTTCTGGGCCACGTCCTTTGCAGGTGCCGCGGCGGCGGAACCGGCCCCCAGCCCCAGTCCCAGACCGGCCCCTGCCATCCCCGCGACGGCGACCGAGGCGGCGAAGCGCCGGAGTCGGACGGAGGGGGAGGGCCGGGAAAGATTCCGGGAGTGATTCGCAGCATACATGCATCCCACAATAACGAAATCCGCGAACTCGGGTGCGTAGTCTTAGGCCCATGAACGGCAGAACCTTGGGCAGCACCGCAGGACGTACCGCCGGTGCGGGCATACGTGGACTGATCTACATGGTCGTCGGCACGGTCGTCATCGCCATCGTCCTCACGCTCGCCACGGCGGCGCACGTCTGGGCGTACGCCCGGCAGGACGACCGGACGCAGGCGGACACGATCCTCGTCCTCGGCGCGGCACAGTACAACGGCACCCCGTCGCAGTGGTTCGCCGCCCGTCTCGACCACGCCGTGGACCTCTACGAGGAGGGGGTGTCGGCGCACATCACCACCATCGGTGGCAAGCTCGAGGGCGACGTGTACACCGAGGCCGAGGCCGGCGCGGACTACCTGCGAGAGCAGGGCGTGCCGGACGAGGCGATCACCGAGATCAACGAGGGGGCCGACACCCTCGGCTCGGCCGAGGCCTTCGCCCCGGTCGCCGAGGAGAACGGGTGGGACCGCGTGCTGGTCGTCACCGACCCGAACCATTCGCTGCGCGCCACGAGCATGGTCGGCGACCAGGGTGTCGACGCCCACGCCTCGCCGACCAGGCAGGGGCCGGCGGTGTCGAGCCGCAAGGAACAGCTGGACGCGATCATCCACGAGACCGGTGGGCTGATGTACTACCGGGCGACCGAGGAAGGCGGCGGTGACTACACCGTCGACGAAGACTGACGAAGACTGACCACCACTGAGAAGAGGGAGCAGGACCACCGTGCAACGATACGGCTACACCGCCCATGACCTGGACCGGATCATCGGGGTGCCGGGCAAGTCGCTCGGTGTCGACGGCGCGGTGCCCGACGCCCGCGACGACTTCGACCGCGACCGTGCGCGCGTGCTGCACAGTGCGGCGCTGCGGCGTCTAGCGGACAAGACGCAGGTCGTGGGGCCCGGCTCCGGCGACACCCCGCGCACGCGGCTCACACACTCCCTCGAGGTCGGCCAGATCTCCCGCGGCATCGGCAAGACCCTGGGCGTGGACCCGGACCTCGCCGACCTCGCGGGGCTGACGCACGACATCGGCCACCCGCCGTACGGGCACAACGGCGAGCGAGCACTCGACGAGGCCGCGGCGTCCTGCGGCGGTTTCGAGGGCAACGCGCAGACCCTGCGCATCCTCGTGCGCCTGGAGCCGAAGACCGTCGGGCCGGACGGACGCAGCTACGGGCTGAACCTCACGCGCGCGTCGCTGGACGCCGCCTGCAAGTACCCGTGGGGGCCGACGGCGCCCGACGGGACGCGGCGTCGCAAGTACTCCTGCTACACCGACGACCTGGAGGTGCTGTCCTGGATCCGTGAGGGCGCCCCGGAGGGACGCAAGTGCCTCGAGGCCCAGATCATGGACTGGGCCGACGACGTCGCTTACTCGGTGCACGACGTGGAGGACGGCATCGTCTCCGGGCGCATCAGCATGAACGTGCTGTGGGACCTCGTGGAACTCGCCGCCCTGGCGGAGAAGGGTGCGCGCGCCTTCGGCGGCGACCCCGAGGAGCTGCTGGACGCCGCGGACCGCCTGCGTCGCATGCCGCCGATCGCGCGCGCCGCGGACTTCCACGGCACCCTCCAGGACCTCGCCGCGCTCAAGGGCCTGACCAGTGAGCTGGTCAGCCGTTTCGTTACCGCGGCGGTGACCGCCACCCGGCAGGCCCACCTGTCGGACGGCGCCGGTGATCACCGTGTCCCGCTGGGGCGCTACGCCGCCGACCTGGCGATCCCTGCGGAGGTCAAGGCCGAGGTCGTGCTGCTGAAGTCCCTGGCGGTGCTCTACGTCATGGACGAGGGACGCCACCTGGCAGACCAGGAGCGCCAGCGCGACCGCATCTTCCGCGTCACCAACTACCTCACGCAGGGCGCGCCGGGCAGCCTGGACCTGCTGTTCCGTCCCTGGTGGGAGGCCGCCGCGACGGACGCCGACCGCCTGCGGGTGGTCATCGACCAGGTCGCCTCACTGACCGAGGCGCGTCTGGAACGGCTGGACCGGTCGGCCTCGGCGATCAGCGCCGCCTGGGGTTAAGTACCGAGTCAGTCCTCGGCGTCGGGGATGGCGCAGAAGCTCTCGTAGTGGTCGGCGGTGTAGTACCAGACGTCCGGGTCGGTGTCCGTCCCACCGCCGACGACGATGCGCCTCGCCCCACGGTGGTCCAGGCCGGGGGTGGTGACGGTGTACTCGCGGTAGTAGTCGCCGGACTCCTCGGGCAGCACGCCCTCGTAGTTGCCGAAATGCTTGCCGTCGTGGTCGGGGTGGGCGAAGGTGCCGTCGCCGAGGATGGAGTCGATGACCTCGTCGGCGTCCTCGGGCAGCGAGGCCACCGCGCAGGTGTCGGCCTCGCTGCCGGAGCTGCCGGAGCTGTTGTCGCTGCTGTTGTCGTCGGTGACGGCGTCGATGCCGAGGTAGCCGGCGACGAGGACGATCGCGGCGCCGGCGAGACCGCCGAGGACTTTGTTGTTCGGTGTAGCCACGGTGGTCAGTAGACCACACCGGACCACATCCGGTGTATGTGCGGCGGGTTTGGCGCGGGTGGCTATCATGGTCGCATGGCACGAGGGCGGATTCCGGACACCGACATCGCCGCGATCAGGGAGCAGACCCCGATCGAGGAGGTGGTGGGCGAGTACGTCCAGCTCACCCCGGGTGGTGTGGACTCGATGAAGGGGCTCAGCCCGTTCAAGGACGAGAAGACACCGTCCTTCCACGTCCGCCCGAACAAGGGCTACTTCCACTGCTTCGCCACCGGCGAGGGCGGCGACGTCTTCAGCTTCCTGATGAAGATGGAGCACGTCACCTTCCCGGAGGCCGTGGAGCAGTGCGCCGAGCGCATCGGCTTCCGCATCAATTACGAGGGCGGTGGCCCGGTGAACCGGGTCGAGCCGGGGACCCGGCAGCGTCTGGTGGCGGCGAACCGCGCCGCCCACGAGTTCTACATGGAGCGGTTCAAGGATCAGGAGGACGCCGGGGCGGAGACCGCGCGGGCGTTCCTGCGCGACCGTGGGTTCGACGGGGAGATCGTGGACACCTTCGGCTGCGGGTACGCCCCCGCCGGGTGGGACACGCTCACCAAGCACCTGCTGCGCCGCGGTTTCGAGTTCAAGGAGCTGGAGGACGCCGGCCTGAGCCGGATGGGCAACCGTGGCCCGATCGACCGCTTCCACCGTCGGCTGCTGTGGCCGATCCGTTCGGTGGCCGGCGACGTGATCGGTTTCGGCGCGCGCAAGCTCTTCGAGGACGACAACCTCGGCAAGTACATGAACACCCCCGAGACACTGCTGTACAAGAAGTCGAAGGTGCTCTTCGGCATCGACCTGGCGAAGAAGTCCATCGCCTCGGACCACCAGGCCGTGGTGGTGGAGGGCTACACCGACGTGATGGCGATGCACGCCGCGGGCGTGCCGACCGCCGTCGCCGCCTGCGGTACGGCCTTCGGCGAGGACCACCTGCAGATGCTGCGTCGTTTCATGGTGGACGACCAGTTCTTCCGCGGCGAGATCATCTACACCTTCGACGGTGACGAGGCCGGGCAGAAGGCCGCGTTGCGTGCCTTCGAGGGCGACCAGAAGTTCACCGGACGCAGCTACGTCTCCGTCGCGCCGGACGGCATGGACCCCTGCGACGTGCGCATGGAGAAGGGTGATGCGGCGGTGCGGGAGATCGTCGCCGACCGGATCCCCATGTTCGAGTTCGTCATCCGCACGGTGATCCGCGGCTACGACACCCACCACATCGACGGCCGCGTGGAGGCGATGCGCCGGATCGTCCCGGTGCTCGCCGGCATCCGGGACGATGCCCTGCGTGACGAGTACGCCCGCCAGGCCGCCGGCTGGCTGAGCTGGCCGGACCCCACCGAGGTCGTCAGCCAGGTGCGTGCGGAGGCAGCGAAGGGACGCCGCGGCAGCCAGGGCCCGGAGCTCAAGGAGGGCGTGGCGCGTCTGGCACGCCGCTCAGCCGAGGCGGAGAAGGCCGGGGCGGCCGCCGGGTCGAACGTGACCTCGATGCTGAGCCGTCCGGACCCGTCGGACATGTACCTGGAGCCCGCGCGCGAGGTGCTCAAGCTGATGCTGCAGGAGCCGGAGATGGTGGGTTCGGACGCCGACGGACTGCTGCCGGACTCCTTCGAGCACCCCACCTACGTGGCCGTGGCCTCGGCGCTCGCCGCCGCCGGCGGGGTCGGCTCGGTGGGCGAGGGGGGACGCCACGCCGCCGGTGCCGACTGGATCGACGCGGTCACCTCCGCCACCGACGACGTGATGTGCCGCGCGGTGATCAGCGAGCTGGCCGTGGAGGTGCCGCGGTGCGAGCGCGACCGGCTGCAGTTCTACGCCGGTGCGGTGGTCGCCCGGATGGAGGAGCGCTGGGTCGGCATGGAGATCGCCGAGCTGAAGTCACGGATGCAGCGCATGCGTCCGGACCAGGGCGGGGCGAAGAAGCAGGAGTACAACAACACCTTCGCCGACCTCATGGCGTTGGAGAAGTACCGGCGCACCCTGCAGGAGCAGGCGCAGAGCTACGGCGACCTGCGCGGTTAGGCCCGTCGGCGGGCGAACCTGCCCGCCCGTCCGGTGGAGGCGGCACCCGAGCCGTCCTGCTCACTGACGGGGCGGCCCTTGGCGTCGCGCATGCGCGGCTGCTCGGCCTCCACGAAGATGTCCTCCTCGTACTCGGCGGCGTCGTTCTCGAGGACGTCCAGCTCGTCGATCCCGTTTGTGCCGTTGACTCCGCGCACGTCGCGGAGCTCGCGCATGCGCGGCTCCGGGTCGATCCGGTCGGCCAGGGCCTTGCGACCGGCCTGGACGGCGCGACGCGTTGCCGGGGAGTTGACCGCAGCCTCGTAGCCGCGCCGGATCTGCTCGTAGCGGCGGCGTCCGGCCTTGGTGCCGAAGACGTATCCGGCGGCGGCTCCGATGACCAGCTGGATCATGAAAATTCTCTCCTGGTGCGTACTGGGGGCAGGACGGGCAAGGTGACGTTCGACCCCCACCCTACCCCGAGGACCTCACGCGACCGCGGGGAATCATCCGTATCCTCGTGGGCACCATAAAGTCACGGACATGAGGAGAGCAGCCAAGTGAGTACAACGGTCAAGGGAGTCATCGCACGCGGCAAGGGCGCCGAGGTGGAGCTGGTGGATGTGGTCGTCCCGGACCCCGGTGCCAACGACGTGGTCGTACGCGTGCAGTCCTGCGGGGTCTGCCACACCGACCTGGCCTACCGCGACGGCGGGATCAGCGACGACTACCCGTTCCTGCTCGGCCACGAGGCCGCCGGTGTCGTGGAGACCGTCGGTGAGGACGTCACCCACGTCGCCGAGGGCGACTTCGTGGTGCTGAACTGGCGCGCGGTGTGCGGGGAGTGCCGGGCGTGCAAGAAGGGTGAGCCGAAGTACTGCTTCGACACCTTCAACGCCTCGCGGAAGATGACCCTGGCCGACGGCACGGAGCTGGAGCCGGCGCTGGGCATCGGCGCGTTCGCGGAGAAGACCCTGGTCTACGAGGGCCAGTGCACGAAGGTCAACCCGCAGGCCGACCCCTCGGCCGTGGGGCTGCTGGGCTGCGGTGTGATGGCCGGGCTGGGTGCCGCGGTCAACACCGGTGAGATCAAGCGTGGCGAGACCGTGGCCGTCATCGGTGCCGGTGGTGTCGGCATGGCCGCGATCGCCGGGGCGAAGCTCGCCGGGGCGACGACGATCATCGCCGTGGACCTGTCGGAGGCGAAGCTGGAGCGGGCCCTGACGTTCGGTGCGACGCACACGGTCAACCCGTCCGACCTGTCCGGCGAGGGCACCGGGGAGGACCAGCCGGTGGTACAGGCCGTCCAGGAGATCCTCGGCGGGGTCGGTGCGGACGTCGTGGTCGACGCGGTCGGTCTGCCGGCGACGTTCACCCAGGCCTTCTACATGCGTGACCTCGCCGGACGTGTGGTGCTGGTCGGTGTGCCGACCCCGGAGATGACCCTGGAGCTGCCGTTCCTGGACGTGTTCGCCCGTGGTGGGGCGGTGAAGTCCTCCTGGTACGGCGACTGCCTGCCGGAGCGGGACTTCCCGATGTACACGGAGCTGTACCTGCAGGACCGTTTCCCGCTGGGCGACTTCGTCGACGACCGGGTGGGCATCAACGACGTCGAGGCGGCGTTCGAGAAGATGAAGCAGGGTTCGGTGCTGCGTTCGGTGGTGGAGCTGTGAACGCGCAGGGATCGACCGGGGTTTCGGGCAGCTCGGGTACCGGGCTGCGCATCGACCGGGTGGTGACCCACGGGGTCTTCGCCCTGGACGGCGGTGAGTGGGAGGTCGACAACAACATCTGGGTCATCGGTGACGATGACGAGGTGGTCGTCGTCGACGCCGCCCATGACGCCGACGCGATCGTCGACGCGGTCGGGGACAGGACGGTGCGTGGGGTGATCTGCACGCACGCGCACAACGACCACGTGACGGTGGCCCCGGAGCTGGCGGAGCGTCTGGACACGCAGATCCACGTGCACCCGGGTGACCAGATGCTGTGGAACCAGACCCACCCTGGTGTGGGGCACGAGGACCTGGCGGACGGTCAGGTCTTCGACGTGGCCGGGACCCGGCTGCGGGTGATCAACACGCCGGGGCATTCGCCGGGGTCGTGCTGCCTGTACCTGCCGGAGGCGAAGGTGCTGCTCAGCGGCGACACGATGTTCGCCAGTGGTCCCGGGGCCACGGGGCGTTCGTTCAGTGACTTCGACACGATCGTCGAGTCGTTGCGGTCGAAGGTGTTGACGTTGCCGGGGGAGACCGAGGTGTACACCGGTCACGGTGACGCGACGTCGATCGGTGACGAGGCACCGCACCTGGAGGAGTGGATCGCCCGCGGCTATTGATCCGCATACCCTGCAGGGGTATTGTCGGGGGTGAAAGAAATATTTGGATGAAGGAGTGGGACGTGCCTGAGAACCTGTTGACCGACGACGCTGTGGTCGGTGCTGACGCCGGCGCCGGTACTGACGCCGACAAGGGCGGCTGCGGCTGCGGCACCCACACCTCCGGTAGCGCCGGCGACGGGGTGGATGAGCAGGACGGTGTGCACGGCTACAGTGCGGACAAGAAGCGCTACCTCGCCCGGTTGAAGCGGATCGAGGGGCAGGTCCGTGGCCTGCACCGCATGGTGGACGAGGACACGTACTGCATCGACGTCCTCACCCAGGTGTCGGCGGTGCAGTCGGCGCTCAAAGGTGTTGCCCTGGCCCTGCTGGACGACCACATGCAGCACTGCGTGCTGCACGCGGCACAGCAGGGGGAGGACGAGGCGTTGGAGAAGCTCGACGAGGTCTCCGCGGCCGTCGGGCGGCTGTTGAAGTAGGGGAGGGCTGGTGCGGAGTACTTCGGTATTCTCATTGACTGAGAGGCCCCGGGAGACGTGAACCTGGCGTCCCTCCAAGGCAAGAGGAACCCCCGGTCGGTGGCGACCGGGGGTTCTGCTTTTTGTGGGGCCAGCGGGGCTTGAACCCGCGACCAGCGGATTATGAGTCCGCGGCTCTAACCAACTGAGCTATAGCCCCGTAGGCACATTTAAGCACACGGCGATGAGCCCTCCGGGCAGGTGCCCCTTGGTCGCCGAGGGGGTTCTCCGCCCGTGCCGGCGCCCGTGAGCAGGGTGCGGCGAACACCGGTGTCATTGCAGGTGAAGGCACTGATTTGATCCTTCGCGCCACGCTCTGTAAAGTTCCATTCCGTTGCAGGGCAGAGCATGCCCCGCCGACATAATCCTCCATAGCTCAATGGCAGAGCATTCGACTGTTAATCGAAGGGTTGCTGGTTCGAGTCCAGCTGGAGGAGCATCTAACCCCAGGTAGTGCGACCAATGGTTGTGCCACCTGGGGTTCTTCGTTTAGTTGCTTCGCTCAGCCCAACCAGCAGGGATCCAGGTTGACGGAACCGGCAACTCCTACTGGTCTGCCCCAGTAGTCTCGTCGTTGTCACGTTGAAGTAGGACCTCGCTCCTGCGGGGTACCGCTCTTATATCCGGGGGTTCACCGTTTCTTCCTTCATTCGATCCGTGTTCATCGCTCTGGGCGCGGGTGTCGCCCTGACCGTGGTCACTGTTGTGACGTACACAGGCGTGCTTCCCGGGTCGGCGGTACTCAGCCAGATCTTCGGAGTTGCCTGGCTCTGGAGCTGGTGGGGCTATCTCGTTGTTCGCCTGGTCGACCGGCAGGCCCGACCACTTCGTGCCGCGGTGCTCGGCGCAGCGTCCACCGGAATAGCAGGCGCGACGTACTACCCGGTACAGCTGGCACTAGGCACGCTGGAGGACTTCGCAGTCGAAGCCGTTGCGTACTGAACCCTCACGGGTGTGGCCGTGGGATGCGTGACCGGGTTGTGCGCCGGCCTGCAGCGTTCAGCACGCCCACTGGCTGCGCTCGGCGCCGTCGGCGTCGTCCTGGTCTCCAGCTACGGATTGTGGATTTCGGCACAGGGGCTGATCGGACCGGCGAGTATCCAGACTCCTGGGACGGATATCGTCGCGCTGGTAGTGATGATCACCCTTCACGTGCTCTTGGTCGTGTGGGTGCTCGCAGACCTTCTCCGGCACAGCCCCGCGCCCACAGGAACTGAGGCCGTCCCCGCTGAACGTGAGTTGAAGCAACGCAACGCGTGAGTCCGTTTGGCCCTGTTCCAGGCCTGTGCGCTGTGCATATACTGGACCTCCCGCCTAAGGAGCGTCGTCATGCCTGTCAGAACCGTCAGTATGAGACCGGAGACCTCGAGCATCGAGATCACCGGCGACTACCCCGTCTCCCCGTCCCGTCTCTGGAACGCCTACGCGGACCCCTCGCAGCTCGAACGCTTCTGGGGACCACCGACCTACCCCGCCACCGTGGTGCGCAACGACATGGCCGTCGGCGGCCACACGCACTACTACATGACCGGTCCGGAGGGGGACACCTCCCACGGGTACTGGTCCTTCACCGAGGTCCACGCACCACACTCCTTCGTGGTGACGGACGGTTTCGCCGACGCGTCCGGCAACCCCAACACCGACGCCCCGGAGATGACGATGTCCTTCCGGTTCGACGCGACGGAGGAGGGCGCGACGGTGACCATGGTGACCTCCTTCGCCAGCTCCGAGGACATGGACAAACTCGTGGGCATGGGCATGGCGGAGGGTCTGGAGGCAGCTATGGGGCAGCTGGACGGCGTCCTCGCCGACCCGGACTCCGCCGCGCCCGGGACCGGGACGCAGCTGACGGTCATCTCCGACACCGTCGTGCGCATCACCCGGGTATTGGCCGGCGACGTGCGGCACGCCTGGCGGGCGCACCACGATGCGGACGTCCTGCGCAGGTGGCAGCTGGGCCCGGACGGCTGGTCGATGCCCGTGTGCGAGGTGTCCAGCACCGTCGGGGAGTCCTACCGCTTCGGATGGCAGCAGGACGCCACGCCGGACGCCACGCCGGACGCCTCAGCGACCGCCGAGCCCGCCCCGGCGTTCGGCTTCACCGGCGAGGTCCTGGAGGCCGAGGAACCCTACCGCGCGGTCACCACCGAGATGATGACCGACGGGGAGGGCACGCCCGTGCCGGACGGCCCGGTGACCCGCAATGAACTGTCCCTCGCCCCGGTGGCGGAGGGTACGCTGCTCACGCTGCTGATCACTACCCGGGCGTCGCGGCCCGGGACATGATCCTCGGCACCGGCATGGTCGACGGCATGGAGACGAGCTACGCCCGCCTCGATCAGCTGGAGGTCTGAAGCGCGTCCCACAGGTCGTCGTTGAAGCCGGCCCAACGTTCCTTCGCCCACGGGCCGAAGGCACGGTCGGTCAGCACCACGGCGGCCTGCCCGCTGGGACGGTGGAACCACAGGAAGGTGCCGGACTGACCGAAGTGCCCGGCCACGTCCTGAGGCATCGAGGAACCCACCCAGTGCGGTGACTTGGTGCCGTGGATCTCCACGCCCAGCCCCCAGGGGCACGGCGTCTGGCGCCCGTAGCCCGGCACGATGCCGTCCAGGTCGGCGAACTGTGCGGTGAGCGCCTCGTCCCAGGTCTGCCCGGAGATCAGGGTGGGGGAGAGGAACTCGGCGGCGATGCGTGTCATCGCCGCCACGGTGGCGCTGAAACCGTGCCCGGCCGAGCCGGAGAGGTCCAGGTCGGCCTCCGGGATACCCAGCGGCTCGCACACGGCGGCGCGCGTGTAGTCCACAAAGTCGATACCGGTGGCGGAGACGAGGTCGGCGAGGATCTCGTATCCGGCCGAGGAGTAGATCCGCCGCGTCCGTGCGGGCTTCTCGCGTTCCCGCGAGCTCATACCTACGCCGGAGGCGTGGCTGAGCAGTTCACGCACGGTGGCGTCGGACGGACCGTCCACCGTCGCACCGTATTCGGCGACGACGTCGTCGACGGTGTCGTCGAGGGCGAAGGCGCCCTCCTCGACGGCGATCAGGACGCTGTAGGCGGTGATCAGTTTGCTCACGCTGGCCAGCGGGAACAACCGGTCGACATCCCCGTGGGTGGCCGTACCGCCCGGGGCGAGGAGGCCGGCGGCGACGGTGTCGACCGGCCAGGCGTCCACCGCGGCGAGGATGTCGGCGCTCGCGGCGTCTTGCGCTGTCATGGACCTACGCGTCCGTGGTGGAGCGGGCCTCCACGAACCGGACGATGTCACGCACCGTGCGCGCGGAGTCGAGGTCCTCCTCCTCGACGCGCACGCCGAAGGCGTCCTCGATGCGGATGGCGATGTCGATGCGCGAGACCGAGTCGATGTGGAGGTCGTCGGTCAGGTCGCTGTCGGCGCTGATCTCCTCGACGTCGACACCGGTGGCGTCCTCGATGATCATGGAGATCCTGGTCACCGGGTCGACCGAGGCGCTGCGGGCGTTGCGCGCGGGGCGTGACCCCTTCGCGGCATCGTCGGCAGGTTCCCCGCCGAGCTTCTCGGCGAGCTTGTCTCGGGCATCCGGTGAAATCTCCACGGACATCCACCTTTCTAGAGGGTCGTGCGGTCCCGTCACTGTCGGGGACCACTTTACCAATCAGGTGGATGGAACCCGCTTGCGCCTGCTCAGGCCAGATCAGGCCAGATCAGGCCTTGGTGGGGTCGGTCAGGTTCAGTTCCTCGGCGGCGTCGTTGACGTCGTCCCAGGAGACCTTGCCCTCGCGTGCCAGGGAGGCGAGCACGGCGACCACGATCGACTCGGCGTCCGAGTTGAAGAAGCGGCGTGCCGCGGCACGGGTGTCGGAGAATCCGAACCCGTCGCAACCCAGGGTGGTGTAGTCGCCGGGGACGTAGGCGCGGATCTGCTCGGGCAGGTCCGCGGCGAAGTCGGAGACACCGATGAACGGGCCGGTGGCCTTGTCCAGCACCTCGGTGACGAACGGCTTCGTGGTCTCCGCCGACGGGTGGCGCAGGGCCTCGCGCGACAGCGCGGCACCCTCACGCGCCAGCTCGGTCCAGGACGTCACCGAGTACAGCGACACGTTGACGTCGAACTTCTCACGCAGCATCTCCTTGGCGCGGATCGCCTCGGTCACACCCACGCCGGACGCCAGGATGTTGGCGACCAGGTCGGTCTGCGGGGCGGCTCCGACGTCGCCGGCGGACTGCTCGCCGGTGCCGATCAGACGGTCGGCCGGGGAGTAGAGGTAGATGCCCTTGAGCAGGCCGTCGACGTCCAGGTTCTCCGGCACGGCCGGCTGGTGGATCGGCTCGTTGTAGGCGGTGAGGTAGTAGATCACGTTCTCGCCCTGGCCGTCCTTGCCGGCACCCTCGCCGTACATGCGCTGGATGCCGTCGCGCAGGATGTAGCCGATCTCGAAGCCGAAGGCGGGGTCCCAGGCCACGACGGCCGGGTTGGTCGCCGCGAGCAGCAGGGAGTGGCCGTCCATGTGCTGCAGGCCCTCGCCGGTCAGCGTGGTGCGTCCTGCGGTGGCGCCGATGAGGACACCACGCGCCATCTGGTCGGCGGCGGCCCAGATGCCGTCGCCGGTGCGCTGGAAGCCGAACATCGCGTAGAAGATGTACAGCGGGATCATCGGCTCGCCGTGGGTCGCGTAGGACGTGGCGGCGGCGGTGAACGAGGCGATGGAGCCGGCCTCGTTGATGCCCTCGTGCAGGATCTGGCCGGAGGTGGCCTCCTTGTAGGACAGCATCAGGTCGGCGTCCACCGGCGTGTAGTTCTGGCCGTGGTTGTTGTAGATCTTCAGCGTCGGGAACCAGGAGTCCATGCCGAAGGTGCGGGCCTCGTCCGGGATGATCGGCACGAGGCGCTTCTTGATCTCCGGGTCACGCATCAGGTCCTTGAGCGCGCGGACGAGCGCCATGGTCGTGGCGACCTCCTGCTTGCCGGAGCCCTTCAGGACGCTGCGGACGCCGTCCTTGACCTCGGGGACCTTCAGCGGCGTGTAGGAGTTGCGGCGCTCCGGCACGGCACCGCCGAGCTCCTCGCGGCGCTCGAGCATGTACCGGACCTCCGGGGAGTCCGGACCGGGGTTGAAGTACGGGGGAAGGTACGGGTCCTTCTCCAGCTCCTCGTCGGAGATCGGGATCTCCTGCTTGGTGCGGAACTGCTTGAGGTCCTCCAGGGCCAGCTTCTTCATCTGGTGGGTGGCGTTGCGGCCCTCGAAGTTGTGGCCGAGACCGTAGCCCTTGATGGTGTGGGCCAGGATGACCGTCGGCTGGTCCTTGGTCTCCAGTGCGCGCTTGTAGGCGGCGTAGATCTTGCGGTAGTCGTGGCCACCGCGGCGCAGGGCGAAGATCTCCTCGTCGGTCATGTCCTCGACGAGCTTGGCGGTCTCCGGGTTCTGCTCGAAGAAGTACTTGCGGACGTAGCCGCCGTCCTTGGCCTTGAAGGTCTGGTAGTCGCCGTCCGGCGTGGTGTTCATGACGTTGACCAGGTCGCCGTCCTTGTCCTTGGCGAGCAGGTCGTCCCACTCGCGGGCCCAGACGACCTTGATGACGTTCCAGCCGGCACCGCGGAAGAAGCTCTCGAGCTCCTGGATGATCTTGGTGTTGCCGCGGACCGGGCCGTCGAGGCGCTGCAGGTTGCAGTTCACCACGAAGGTCAGGTTGTCGAGGTTGTAGAGGGCGGCCTGCTGGATGAGGCCGCGGGACTCCGGCTCGTCCATCTCGCCGTCGCCGAGGAACGCCCAGGTGTGCTGCTGGGAGGTGTCCTTGATGCCACGGTCGTTGAGGTAACGGTCGAAGCGCGCCTGGTAGATGGCGTTCATCGGGCCCAGGCCCATCGACACGGTGGGGTGCTCCCAGAAGTCGGGCATGCCGTGGGGGTGGGGGTAGCTGGGCATGCCGATGCCGGGCTTGCTCTTTTCCTGGCGGAAGGCGTCCATCTCCTCCTCGGAGAGGCGGCCCTCGAGGAAGGCGCGGGCGTAGATGCCGGGGGAGGCGTGGCCCTGGAAGAACACGTGGTCGCCGCCGCCGGCGTGGTCCTTGCCGCGGAAGAAGTGGTTGAAGCCGACCTCGTAGAGGGCGGCGGCGGAGGCGTAGGACGAGATGTGTCCGCCCACGCCGATGCCGGGACGCTGGGCGCGGTGGACCATCACCGCGGCGTTCCAGCGGATCCAGCGGCGGTAGCGCTTCTCCATGTCCTCGTCACCGGGGAACTCCGGTTCCATGGTGGTGGGGATGGTGTTCACGTAGTCCGTGGACAGCAGCGGGGGCATGGGGACGCGCTTGGCGGAGGCGCGCTCCAGCAGGCGCAGCATCAGGTAACGGGCGCGGTCCGGGCCCGCGTCGCCGAGGAGACCGTCGAGGGAGTCCATCCACTCCTGGGTCTCGTCAGGGTCGGAGTCCCGGAGATAGGACGCGACGCCATCGCGGATGGTGCTGAAATTGCTGTCCGACTTGTCGGACTTGGGTGACCTGCTGGACGCAGATGTCATGACGCTCCTCCTGGGTACGGGAAAGGACTTGGCCCGCGGTCCTGGACTGCGGCTGCGGGGCCTGTCGACGGTCTGTCACTGTTCGATACTACGGAAGACCGGGGTAGGTATTTACAGCGCGATGCCGGGCAAGTTGGCCCACCGCCTAGCCATGACCAGATACTTCCCCTACTATGCAGGGGAGATCAGTGCCTTGATCTGCGGGTGTCGCGCCAGGCGCGGCCCGCGCGGGCTCGGGGCAGTGCCCGGATGGTGAAATACGCCACTCGGGGGATCGTCACGAAGCACCCTCCTTGGGGGTGCAAGAAGTAATGGCACCAGAAATATCAGAGGAAAGGTCAGGGAACCGCAAGTGGGAGACGCCTCCGGCGCAGCAGTGCACGAAGGACAGGACTGGGCAGAGTTGTTGGACGTGTCCAACGGCCAGATCGTGCAGGAGCTCGGTTGGGACGAAGACGCCGACAGCTCCATCAGTGAGGGACTCGAGGAGATCATCGGAGAGGCTCTCCTCGACGAGGAGACCGACGAAATGGTCGACGTCGTCCTGCTGTGGTGGCGCCACGATGACGGCGACCTCGTCGACGGACTCGTCGACGCGACCAGGAACCTGGGGGAGTCTGGCCGTATCTGGCTGCTGACCCCGGCCGCAGGCACGCCGGGGACGGTGGAACCGGGCGAGATCGCCGAGTCCGCCCAGGTCGCCGGCCTCGTCCAGACGATCTCGACGCGCCTCGGCGCCTGGCAGGGGGCCTGTCTGGTCCCCGGCGGGACGAAGCGCTAGAGTTCTACAGGTTCCCGACGGTCGGCCCAGGAGTGGCCGCGTGGGGATGACGCGCATTTAGCTCAGTTGGAAGAGCAGCTGGTTTACACCCAGCAGGTCGGCGGTTCGAACCCGTCAGTGCGCACAACAGATAAGCAATGAACAGCCTTCTTGCCGGTTCTGAGGGTGTTGGTTTTCTCTCCGGTCAGTCCATCTACCGTGTAATCTACTGACCTGCCGACCCGGGCGGGACGCTCCGGGATAGTTCACAGCTCCCGCAGGGTTGCGCTCTGCCACCCGACGGAGCCAGCTGGTTTCCCTCCATTGTTGTTCCGGGTTAACAAGCAGAACCGTGACGCCGTAGTTGTAGTTCTCCGTCGGGTCATGGATTTACGCTGAGACAGTCAGACTGCCGATAGCGATGTGAGCTCGGCGGTAATTGTAGTAGCGCAGCAACAGCTCGTACACCGCCTCGCGGTTCGCTTCGCTGAAATACGGCGTCGCGTAAGTCTACTCACCGACCAGCGTGCGGTGGAATCGCTTGACCTTGTCGTTGGTCTGCAGCTGGCGCACCCGGATGGAACCTTTCCCCGTTCATGTCGTGGAAGCAACACCTCAGGCCCTGACAGAACCTGGGGGTCTACCTGCCACGAGGAGCCATAGTCGATGACCATGATGGTCACTATGTTCAGACGCCACCCCGACCAGTCAATCGCCGCTCTGCCCTAGCTGAGGATCAAGGGCCGTGAGCAGCACAACTTCCGGGAAGGGATGTGGATCCGGTGCCTGCTCTATGACGGTGACAGTCTTCGCACCATCGCGACCAAGACCGGGCGCAGTGCGTCAGTGATCAGCAGGGAAATAACCCCCAATGCCCGCAGCAGTGGTGTTAATGACCCCCACCACGCCGACGACACAGCCGAGCATCGTAGAAAGCGCCCCAGCAGCGCAAAGGCGCCCGATCGCCACGGCTACCCGCCTGGATCGGCTTCGATCTATCCCGAGGGATCGGGCCTAAGCGCCTGGCCGAGCGGCTGAAACAGAAGGCTGCTGGCAGCATCGGAAACACGGACTTCTGTTCGCACCCCACCACGCACACTGATCCGCGGCTCCCAACCGGCGAATTCGCCCCGGGTACAGGCGGGGAAACCATCAGTCATGAGGCGATTTACCAGTACACTTACGCCATACCCATCGCCACACTGAAAGCCCACGGTATCCGCCTACCGCACAAGCGCCATCGTCGCCGACCGGCAGGAAAAACGCCAGTCACGGCGCACTCCGATCGTTGGGATGAGGCAGATCTGCACTGGGCCCGCTGAGGTTGCCGGCAGGGCCGTTGTCGGGCACTGAGAGGGGGCCTGGTCATCGGGTGTAGCGACGCTGGCTGAGCGCACCAGCCCCTTTGTGATCATGAAGGCACTGACACCGGGGAAAGATTCCGGAGGGCTGCCCGACGTGCTGATGGTATCCGGCCTGAACGGGGCGTAGTTCAAGACGTTGACCTGGGATCGGGGCGCTGCAATCGCCCAGTATGCACGCCTAACTCAGGAGTCGGGTCTGGATGTGTTCTTCGCTGAGGCCTACAGTCCAGGCCAGCGCGGCACCAACGGGTCAATCAACCGTGAGGCCCGGAAGCCTTGGGACAAGGGCACCGCGTTG
>NZ_JBQSWS010000013.1:0-90053 GCF_052377355.1 Corynebacterium sp. AOP40-4SA-5 | reverse complement strand
GCAGTCCCCCCGCTACAGGCCCCGGCAACCCCTCTGCCCCTGGGGGCACGGGCCGGCCAGCTAGAAGTCGTCAGCCCGGTACGACGTGCGGAATGCCTGGAGCTCGCCGGAGAACGGGTCGGTGAACATCATCTTCACGGCCGTCAGCCCCATCGGGCGGCTGAAGTCTTCGTCGGCGACGGCAGGCACGAACGGCATCGGTTGATCCACGTCCCACAGTGCGGCGTCGCTGAGCTCGCCGTACAACGGGTCGGCGATGATCGGGACACCGAACAGCCGCATATTCACCCGCAACTGGTGGGTGCGTCCACTTTGCGGCTCGAGAGTCCACACCAGGCGCCATGGCGCATCGGCCCCAGGCGTCGCCACCGTGTCTGTCGTCCCCAACGGCGTCATCGCGGGGCGTTCGAGGCGCACACCGGTGACCCGGGTCTCGGCGTTCGGAGCGTCCTGCGTCAGGTACGTGGCCATGCGGCCACGCAGTTTCACCATGTGGTGGCGCAGAACCCAGGGCTCTTCGACCGTGGGTGCCGGGTGCAGCCCGGCGGGGCTGTCCGCTGCGAAGGCGCCGGCGGGTACAGGAAGCAGCGGTCGGGCACCGTCCGATGTCGGGGCGTCCTGCAGCAGGGGCAACCAGCCCTCGGGGACCTCGGTCACGGCCTCGTAGGTCTTGCGTACCTCGCGTGCCTCGAAGAGACGCTGGTAGGCGCCGCGGACGTCCTGGCGGGTGGTGAACAGGAGCACGCCGCGGGTCAACCGGTCCAGCCGGTGGGCGGGGGAGAGGGTGTCGATGCCGAATTGGCGTCGGGCACGGACCACCGCGGTCTCGGTGATGTGCTGGCCGCGCGGCAGCGTCGACATGAACGGTGGTTTGTCCACGACGAGGAGGCGCGGACTGCGGTGCAGCTCCCTCAGTTCGCCGGGGACGGGACGCTCCGGTGCCGGGCGGCGGTAGAACCAGAGGAACTCGCCGGCGGTCACCGTGTCGTCGGGCCGTAGTACGCGGCCGTCGTCCAGCCGGACCTTGCCCTCGTCGAACCGCGCGGTGATCGCGGTGGAGTCGTCGGTCGGATCGTGGTGCTGCTGGCTGTCGATGAGGTGACGCACGAGGGCGGCGGCCGTGCCGTCGGCCTCGACCCTGACCCGGGACGGATTGAGTCCGTCCACTATTGGGAGCGGTGGATTACGCAGGCTAAGCTCCTGTCCATGGATACTTCTCAGATCGTCGAATTCTTGCAGACAACCATCGGTCAGGCCGTTCTGGGCGCCGTGGAGTTTATCTACGAGCTCTTCTTCCCGAGTAATTCTCCGGGTGCGCCGGGCGCGGGTGCCTGACCTGGTTCGTCACAGTGACGACCCCGTCATGTCGGTGCCGAGTATACCCACCCCCGTGCCCACCACCCGTTACCCCGGGCACCTACCCCTGAATGGGAGGTGTTCTGCGGTGAACCTCACGTGCGGGGATAATGGGGGTTGTTGGAAGTCACCCACCTGAAAGGGGTTCCGAGATGTCGGACGCCAAGGCCACCAATGAAATCGTCGTCGCCGTGGACGGCTCGGATGCAGGGGCCGCGGCCGTCGCCTGGGCCGCGAATGCGGCGGCCAAGCGCAGTGCACCGTTGAAGCTCGTCACGGCCTACACGATGCCCCAGTTTATGTACGCCGACGGGATGATCCCGCCTCAGGAGCTGTACGACCAGCTCGAGGACGAGGCGATGGAGAAGATCAACGACGCCCGCGAGATCGTCACGGGCTTCGACGAGAACATCGAGGTCAGCTACTACATCGGCGAGGCGACCCCGATCGACCTGCTGCTCCAGCTCTCGGAGGACGCCGACATCGTCGTCATGGGTTCCCGCGGCCTCGGCGGCCTGTCCGGCCTGGTGCTGGGCTCCGTCTCCTCGGCGGTCGTCTCCCACGCGGCCTGCCCGGTCGTGGTCGTGCGCAAGGACAACGACGTCACCGTCGAGAACAAGTACGGCCCCGTCGTCGTCGGTGTCGACGGCTCCGACATCTCCCGCAAGGCGCTCGACTACGCCTTCCGCGAGGCAGACGCGCGCGGCGCGACGCTGCGCGCGGTCCACAGCTGGGCGGACGCGCAGGTGCAGACCAGCCTCGTCGGCCTCGCGGCCGTGCAGAGCCAGCTGGACGCCATGTCCGCCCAGGAGCGCAAGATCCTGCAGGACGAGTTGGCGCCGATGCGGGAGAAGTACCCCGAGGTCACCGTCGAGGAGGTCGTGGAGCGCGACCGTCCGATCCAGGTCCTGAAGGAGAACTCGGACGACGCGCAGCTCCTCGTCCTGGGCTCCCACGGTCGTGGCGGATTCCGCGGCATGCTGCTGGGTTCCACCTCGCGGGCCCTGCTGCAGTACGCGCCCTGCCCGATGATGGTCGTGCGCCCCAACCACAAGTAGCGGGGCGTCGGGCACGCACCGGTGCCGTCGCCGACAGTGTGTCGGCGGCGGCACCGCCTTGTGTAAAATACTGCAGGAACGGCGGGTCTTTTCCCGCCGACAGAACGAATCCGTACTCATGGAGGGACGACATGGCCGGCACCGGTTCCACGACGACCGACGGCAGTGACGCGTCCCCGTCCAAGGCGAAGAAGACGACGAGGGCCGGGGGAACGTCGAAGTCGAAGCCGGCGGCGTCGCGTCGTCGCAACCGTCCGGGGCCGCGTCAGCGCCTGCTGGGCAGCGCGACGCGCCTGTTCACCACCGAGGGCATCCGCGTGATCGGCATCGACCGTATCCTGCGTGACGCGGACGTGGCCAAGGCCAGTCTCTACTCCCTGTTCGGCTCCAAGGACAACCTCGTGGTGGCCTACATCGAGGAGCTCGACAAGGACTGGCGTGAGCGCTGGGAGAAGATGTGCGAGGACCGGCCGAAGCCGGAGGACCGCATCCTCGCCTTCTTCGACATGTGCATCGCCGAGCAGCCGGGGGAGAACTTCCGGGGCTCGCACTTCCAGAACGCCGCCAGCGAGTACCCGCGGCCGGACACCGACAGCGAGCACCGCATCCGCGCCGCCGCTCTCGAGCACCGGCGTTGGTGTCGTGACACGATGGCGGACCTGCTCACGGAGAAGTTCGGCTACGCCTCGCGCACCCTGGCCGACCAGCTGATGGTGTTCCTCGACGGCGGCATCGCCGGGGCGAAGATGAACCGCACCGTCACCCCGCTGGAGACAGCGCGTGAGCTCGCCAAGCAGATGCTCTACACGGCACCGATGATGTACTCGATCTTCGCCCCTCGGCGGATCTGGCCGGGGTCAGCGGTTGAGGCGGTGCCGCCCCCGGTAGGGGCGGGCATCGGCGTCCTCGTCCGGCTCGGGCAGCCGGTGCCGGCCTCCGCTGGGCGCGCTGGGTGCGGTGGGGCCGGACGTTTCGGCGGCCTGAACGGCGTCGGACGCACCCTCGGCGCTCTCGGGTCCCTCCGTGCCGTCAGAGTCCCCGGAGTCCCCGGAGTCCCCGGAGTCCCCGGAGTCCCCGGCCGCGCCGACAGCATCCTGCCCGGCCTTCGAGGCCTTCGCCGCCTTTTTCGCGGCGATCGCCTGGCGTTGCAGTTCCCGCTGGCGCGTGCGCCGTGCGGCGCGCTCCAGCTTCTCGCGCTTGATGAGCCTCCCGGTCGCCTCCCGGTCGGCGGCTTCCTCGGCGACGAGGCGCTCGCGCTCGGCGGTGGCGTCGTCGCACACCGACGCCGGGGAGGAACGACGCAGCGTCGCGTCCAACGCCTTGATGCGGGCGCTGCGCTCGCGGGATCGCTCGCGGAGGGAGCGTCCGGCGTCCTTGATCTCGGCCCGTCGGGCCTTGCGCGCCGCGCCGACCTCGGCGCGGTGGGCGCGGAACTCCTCGGAGTAGGGCACCTGCCGGTCGAGGACGAGGTGGAGGCTGATGTTCTGCGTCATGGTCCACAGGTTGTTCATCACCCAGTAGCACATGATCGCCGCGGGGGCGGGGCCGGCGAGTCCGAAGACGATCGGCACCAGGATCGCCACCGGCGCCAGGAAGAACAGCATCTTGAACAGGGCGCGGGAGGTGCCGTTGTTCTCGTCGAGGGTGAGCCAGTTGCGGTAGATCGAGTACGCCATGTTCAGCGTGGTGAACACCGAGGCGGTGATGCACAACGGCAGGGCGAAGGTGAACACCTCGGCACCGGTGGTGCCGAGGAAGGCGAACTGCTCGTCCGTCATCGTGGAGTACGCGGCGAGCGGGACGCCGAGGATGTCGGCGTCGAGGAAGTGCGCCACGTCGTCCCCGCTGAGCGCCCCGATGCCGGGGTGGGACGCGGCCTCCAGGTCCGTGGGCCGGGCGACCTGCAGCAGGATGCGGTACAGGCCGATGAAGAAGGGGACCTGGATCAGGGCGGGCACGCAACCGTCGCGCACCCGGTAGCCGTTGGCGAGTTGCAGCTCCCGGCGCTTCTTCAGCAGTTCGCGGCGTTCGGGCTGGCTGAGCCGGTTGCGGTACTCCTCGTCGAGGGCGTGCAGGGCCGGGCGCAGGTTCACCAGCACGCGCGTCGAACGGTAGGCGCGGTAGGCGAAGGGGACGAGGAAGAGCCGGACGGTGAGCACCAGCAGCGCGATCGACGCCGTCCATGCGGTGGCGTCGGCGACGCCCATGGCGGTCAGCGCCATGTGCCACAGCTTCATCACTGCGGATACCGGGTACTCGATGAACTCCACGTGTCGAGGATACTGTGTTCCCATGGACAACGACGTCGCGGTACGGGATTCGGTGGTGATGCGGGGAGGTATCGCCATCCTCGTGGGCCTTCTGCTGGCGGTCACGGTCTGGTCGGCGGCGGGACGGGGGGACGGTCCGCCGACGTTGGTGGCCGTGACGGCGGTGCCGTTCGGCCTGCTCGCCGCGGCGGGGCTGTCGCGTCCGGTGCCGGCGGCGCTGCCGGGGCGGGTGACGTGGCTGACGGCGTTGACCGTCCTGTGGATCCTGCTGGCGGTGCAGGAGGCGACGGCGTCGTACCTGGCGTTGGCGTTGTTCGCGCTCTACCTGTACCTGCTGCCGTTGTGGTGGGGAGTGACGGCGACGGCGGTGGTGACGGTCGTGGCCGCGGGCCTGTCGGTGGCGGTGGCCGGTCCGTCGACGGGTGCGGTCCTCGGGCCCGTGCTGTCCGGGCTGGTCGCCGTGGCGATCGGGGTGACCGTCGAGGGCCTCTACGTGGTCAGTGAGGACCGGCGCCGGCTCATCGACGAGCTGGTGCGCACCCGCCACCTGCTCGCGGAGTCGGAGCGTGCGGCCGGGGTGGTGGAGGAACGGGAACGTCTCGCGCACGAGATCCACGACACGGTGGCGCAGGGGCTGTCGAGCATCCAGATGCTGCTGCACGCCGCCGAGCGCGACGTGCGGGCGCACAAGGACGCAGGGGACGCAGGGGACGTAGGGGAGCCGCCTGTCGACAAGCTCCTGCTCGCGCGCGACGTCGCCGCCGGCAGTCTGCGGGAGACCCGGGCGATGATCGCCGCGCTGCAGCCGTCGGGCCTGGACGACGGTTCGTTGGTGGACGCGCTGCGGCGTCTCGCCCGCGCCACGTCCGGCGACGGGCTGGAGGTCAGTGTGGACGCCCCGGCGGACGCGGCCGGCGGCGCCGAGGCGCGCCTCCCGGTGAGCGTGGAGACGGTGCTGCTGCGCGTGGCGCAGTCGGCGGTGGCGAACGTCCGGCAGCATTCGGGAGCCTCACGCGCGCGCGTCACCCTGTCGGTGAACCCGGACGCGGTGCGTCTCGACGTGGTGGACGACGGCGCGGGCTTCGACCTGCCCGAGGTGGAGTCCACGCTGGCTGAGCGCGCCGGGGAAGGCCACATCGGCCTGGCGACGATGCGTCGACGGGTCAGCGACCTCGGAGGCAGCGTGGTCGTGGAGACCGCGCCGGGTTCGGGCACGGCCGTCGCCGTGGAGGTGCCGCTGCGGCCGTGATTGTCCGGGGGGGGCCGTCGACGGGGGAATTGTAGGATGGACCCGGAAACGACGGCACTGGAGGAAAACGACATGATTCGTGTCCTGTTGGCGGACGACCATGAAATCGTGAGAATGGGCCTGCGTGCCGTCCTCGAGAGCGCCGAGGACATCGACATCGTCGGCGAGGTGGATTCGGCCGATTCGGCGGTGCACGCCGTCGCCGACCTTGCGGAGGACGGCCCGGGAGTGGACGTGGTCCTCATGGACCTGCGTTTCGGTGCAGGTGCGGCCGGGCGGGAGGTGGAGACCGGGGCACAGGCCACGGAACGAATCCGGAAACTCCCGGCCCCACCCAATGTCCTCGTCGTCACGAATTACGACACGGACGTGGAGATCCTCGGGGCGGTGGAGGCCGGCGCGGTGGGATACCTGTTGAAGGATTCCCCTCCGGCGGAACTCATCAGCGGTGTGCGCTCGGCCGCGCAGGGGGCGGCGGCGCTGTCCGGGGCGGTCGCGCACCGGCTACGTGACCGGGAGAAGGATCCGGCGACGACGTTGTCCGCCCGCGAACTCGAGGTTCTCCACGCCGTTTCCCGGGGAAAGTCGAACCGTGACATCGGGTCGGATCTTTTCCTGTCCGAGGCCACGGTGAAATCGCATCTCGCCCACGTCTACGACAAACTGGGTGTGCGCTCACGGACCTCCGCCGTGGCGGCGGCACGTGAGGCGGGGATGCTGTGACGCATGCTCTGACGGGGGCACAACCCCCGCCGGGGACTCAACGGTCCGAGGGGTTGGCGGCCTCGTAGGCGTCGATGACCTCGCGGGCGATCTGGCCACGGGTGGAGACGGTCAGGCCGTTGTCCCGTGCCCATTCGCGGATGCGGCGGTTACGGCCGGAATCGGACTTGCCGGTGTTGCCTGCCGGGCGGCCACGGCCGCGGACGCGGGTGACCTTGGTGCCGGCGGCGATGTAGGGCTCGACGGTGTCGGCGAACTTCTGGGCGTTCTCCTCGGAGAGGTCCAGAACGTAGGTGGAGCCCTTGTAGGTGAATTCGACGACGTTGACCTCGTCCGCGGTGAGCGGGGTGTTGTCGAGGTCATCGAAGAACTGGGTGACTTCCTTGCGTGCCATGGTTTCTGTTACTTCCTTCCGGTCGTGTGCGCCTTTATGGCGCGAATATGTGGCATGTGAAGGTGCCATTGACCGGAAGTGTAGTCCATTCGTGCACTAATTGTCATCCCCGATGATCTCCCGCCATTTCATGGTGGATATAAGATGATCTTTTACTTATGGGGAGAGTAGTGGGGGAAGGGGGAACGTCAGACTTTCTCGGCGAACTGACGGTCCAGCAGGTCCAGTTCCGTGGAGACGCTGGAAGTGAGGTTGCTCGTCTGCGAGTCGGACATTCCCGAGGCATTGTCGAGTGAATTCTCCAACTCGTCGAGCCGGGCATTGGCGTCCTTGGCGAAACCGTCGGGAACATTTCCGCGGTCGATGCGGGTACGCAGGTCGGCGATCCGGGCGCGCTGCGGGGCGCCGACTCCGACGAAGTTGGAGAATTCGGCCGTCGTGCCGCGGCCGGCGCCGGAGGAACGCTGGGACAGCTGGGTGAACGCCCGGTACGCCAGCGGGATGGCGACGGGGAGCAGCACGCGCAGTGCGCCGGTGTAGCGCACCACCGTCTTGGCGTTGAACCGGCCGGCCTTGATCTGTTCCACGGTGGCCTGCGCCAGCTTCGCGTCGTGCTTACGCTCCGCCTTGAGGTTGCGGGACTCCTCCTTGCGGACCTTGCGTGCCATCTTCTCCAGGTAGTCCTGCTTCTTCCTGTCGAGTTTGGCGGTCTCACGTGCCTCGGTGCGGGCCTGGACCTTCGCCGCCTTGTAGCTCGCCCGCTTTTCGTGGCGGCGCCGTCGTGCCGAGCTGAGAATTCCCATGGTCGATGTTCTCCCGTACCTGTCGTGGTTGCCTTTGCTGCCGTGTCACCGTGTCGACGGCTGTTTTCTCCGTGCCAGTCTACTCAATAGTATGGGGCGGTATGTGGGCGTATCAGGGCAGTGGTTCCGTGGGACCCGAGGGTTCCGCGGGACCCGTCACCCCGTCGGACCTGACGGGGTGCCGCCACCGGCGGGTACTCAACCGCGCCGTGGGGTCCGGACGGCTGTCGCCGGAGCTGACGGTGTCGTCCGTGGTGGAGCGCACGCTCGCCCGCTACCGGGCGCGGCTGCGGCGTGAGGCGGTCGCCGCGGCGTTGCCCACGCAGCCACGCTTCGGGGAGCGGCTCGTGCCGACCCGGGTGGAGGTCGTGGACGACGCCACCGCCGGGGAGCAGACGCTGGAGGCGATCGCCGCGGGCACCCGACTCATCGTCGGTGCCCGGCTGGCGGACGGCGCCCTGGCCTGCGACGTGGACCTGCTGGTGCGCACCGACGACGCGGCCGGTCCGACGACCACGATGACGTACATGCCGGTCACCGTCACCTCCCACACGGTCGGCGCCCCGTCGTCGCGGCCGCAGGGACGCGCCGCCCGCGGCGCCGGGGTGCGCACCGTCGACCTCGGCGTCCTGGGGCTGGCACGTCCGGTGCCGGTGGCCATGAAGCACCGCAGCACGCCGGTGGACTCGCAGAAGGTGGCGGTCGCGCACACGCTGCTCGACGTGCTGGGCGTGGCGTCCGGCGACGTCGGTTTCATCGGCGCGGGCCTGGCGTCCTGCCTGGTCATCCCCGCCGACCGAGTCGTGCCGGGGCTGGTGCGCGCCCTGGAGGCGCCGGTGCCGGCCGAGCCCACGCGCGTGCGTGAGTGCGGTACCTGCGAGTTCCACAACCACTGCCGGGCCCGCCTGCTGCGTACCGGGGACCTCAGCCTGATGCTGCCGGGCGACCGGGCGCAGCGCTGGCGCGACCGGGGCGTCGACACGTTGGCGGAGCTGGCCCACGAGGACGCCGGCGAGACCTCCGCGCTGGCCACCGCCTGGCTGGCGGGGGTGGGCTACCTGCGGCGTCCGATGCGCCGGTGGATGGTGCGCACCGACCTGTGGTGCGGCCACACCTTCCGCATGCCCGAGCACCTCGTCGACGGGGAGAGCCCCATGGGCGAGGAACTGGCCGACGCCGTGGAGATCGACGTGGACATGGAGGCGCACCCCAGCCGTGGCACGTTCCTGTGGGGCACCTTCGACGGCGGCGTCTACCGCTCCTTCACCGACTTCAGCCGCGACGGGGACGCAGGACGCCACGTCGCGTCCTTCTGGACCTGGTTGACGGCGCGGCGCGCCGCCGCCGCGCGCGGGGGCCGCCCCTGCCGGGTGTACTGCTACTCCCGGCAGGGCGAGAACCACTGGCTCCGGCACTACGCAGGACGCCACGGCGGCACCGTGTACCCCCTGCCCGACGGCGGTGAGGCGGTGATGCCCACGCTGGAGGAGGTCAACGCCTTCCTGGCGTCCGAGGAATGGGTCGACGTCTTCGCCCTGGTGGGCGCGGCCGTCGCCGCCAACTCCTCGCTGGGGCTCAAGGCGGTCGCCCCGCTCGCGGGCTTCACCTTCAGTCAGGACGACGTCGACGGTCGCGTGGCCGTGGACCTCTTCGAGGTCGCCGTCGGCGCGGAGGGCACGGCCGCCTCGGCGGCGCAGCGCACCCTGGAGCGCTACAACGCCGACGACTGCTTCGCCACCGCCGCCGTGCGCAGCTGGCTGCGTCGGGGCGCGCCGGGAATCCCTGCGCTGTCCCGTCCGTTGGACAGGGTATGAGCTTCCTCGACCGAATCCTCGCCATGAACGCCGCCCAGTCCGGCGGGCCTTTCCGCGCCGAACGTCCGACCGCCGACACCGCCCTGGCAGGGGGACGCCACCCCGTGCTGGAGAACCCGCGTCCGCACACCGTGCTGGGCACGCCCATCACCGGCCCGTGGAAGGACGGCCAGGAGCACGTGGTCCTCGGCCTGGGCTGCTTCTGGGGCGCCGAGAAGCTGTTCTGGCAGCTCGACGGGGTGGAGTCCACCTCGGTGGGCTACGCCGGCGGCTACACCGTCAACCCCACCTACCGGGAGGTGTGCACCGGGCGCACCGGCCACTCCGAGGTCGTGGACGTGGTCTTCGACCCGGCCCGGGTGGACCTGCGCACCGTGATCCGCACCGGCCTGGAGAACCACGACCCCACCCAGGGCGACCGGCAGGGCAACGACGTGGGCTCCCAGTACCGCTCGGTGATCTACGCGGTGACCCCGGAGCAGCGTGAGGTGGCCGCGGCGGAGGTGGCGTCCTACGGCGAGAAGTTGGCGGAGGCCGGCTTCGGCGAGATCACCACGGAGGTCTCGCTGCTGTCGGAGACCCCGTCCGGGGAGTACTACCTGGCCGAGGACGAGCACCAGCAGTACCTGGACAAGAACCCGGGCGGCTACTGCCCGGTGCACGCCACCGGGGTGACCTGCGGGTAGGGGGACTCGCGGGGGCTCCGGGGCTTTTCAGTGCCGGGCGACGGGGTCGAAGCGCGCGCCGAGCACGTCGACCAGGTCGCCGGGGGCGATCTCGATGTCCAGGCCGCGGCGTCCGCCGGAGACGAAGACGGTGGGGTGTTCGCGGGTGCCGGCGTCGACCACCGTGTCCAGCAGCCTCTTCTGGCCGACGGGGCTGATCCCGCCGACGACGTAGCCGGTGGAGCGCTCCGCGGCGGACGGGTCGGCCATGGTCGCCTTCTTCGCGCCGAAGGCGTGGGCCACGGCCTTGAGGTCAAGGGTCATCGTGACCGGGACCACGGTGACCGCAAGTTTCCCGCTCAGCGGTCCGCCGTCGAGGCTGACCAGGAGGGTCTTGCAGATCCGGTCGGGTTCCACGTCGCCGAGGGCGCTGGCGGCCTCCCCGCCGAAGTCGGTGACCCCGGGGGTGTGGGTGAAGGTGTGGACCGTGAAGGTGGTCCCCGCCTTCTCCAACGCGAGGGTGGCCGGGGTGCTGCCGGTGCCGGTGCTGTTCTTCTTCTTGCCCACGGTGACCATCCTAGTCGCGGTACCACGAAGGCCCCGCCCTCCCCGTTGCGGGGAGTACGGGGCCGTGGGTGCGGTCCGTCTAGCGCGTCACGCTAGTTCTTGGCGGCGGCGAAGCGCTCGGCGACGTCGTCCCAGTTGAACACGTTCCAGACGGCCTTGACGTAGTCCGGCTTGACGTTCTTGTACTGCAGGTAGAAGGCGTGCTCCCACATGTCGAGCATCAGCAGCGGGGTGAGGTTGATCGAGGTGTTGCCCTGCTGGTCGGTGAGCTGCTCGACGACGAGGCGTCCGGCGATGTGGTCGTAACCCAGCACGGCCCAGCCGGAGCCGTAGAGGCCCAGGGCGGCCGAGGAGAACTGGTCCTTGAACTTGTCGAAGGAGCCGAAGTCGCGGGTGATGGCCTCGGCCAGTTCACCGGTGGGCTCGCCGCCGCCGTTGGGGGAGAGGTTCTTCCAGAAGATGGAGTGGTTGGTGTGGCCACCCAGGTTGAACGCGAGGTTCTTCGACAGCGCGCGGATCTGGTCGGGGTTGGTGCCTTCCTCGCGGGCCTTCTCGAGGGCCTCGAGGGCGGTGTTGGCGCCGGCGACATAGGTCGCGTGGTGCTTGTCGTGGTGCAGCTGCATGATCTCGGCGGAGATGTGCGGCTCGAGGGCGTCGTAGTCGTAGGGCAGGTCGGGAAGCTCGTAGACAGCCATGGTTGAAGATCCTTCCGTTGCGGGTAATCGTTAATTCCGTCCACCAGTCTGGTCAGTTTCCGGTCCGCTCGCAATGATTTGCCTATTGAATCGCTAAGTTCAATAGGAAGAACAAAGGGGATGTGGTCATAAAGGTCTTGCCACCTGCACCGATCGTGGGGTCGGCGTACCCTGGGGTTCGATTCACGGCGGCACGCTCGCACCGACTGACACCCACCAGCACCCGACAGGAGCAGCCCATGAGAGCCAGCACAGGTACGAGGATCGTTCTGATCGGCGCGGGGGACGTGGGCGTGGCCTACGCCTACGCGTTGGTGAACCAGGGGCTCTGCGACCACCTGGTCATCATCGACGTCGACGAGCGCAAGACCTGGGGCCACGTCCAGGACCTCAACCACGCCGTCCCGTGGTCCGGCCACGGCACGCGGGTGTCCCAGGGCGACTACTCCGACTGCGCGGACGCCTCCATCGTGTGCATCTGCGCCGGCGCGGCCCAGAAGCCCGGGGAGACCCGCCTGGACCTCGTGGGCAAGAACGTGTCGATCTTCCGCGACATCGTGGGCAAGGTGCGTGATTCCGGGTTCGACGGCGTCTACCTGGTCGCCTCCAACCCGGTGGACATCCTGTCCTACGCCACCTGGCGGATCGCCGGGGTGCCGTCGAACCAGGTCATCGGGTCCGGCACGGTGCTGGACACCGCCCGGTTCCGGTCCGCCCTCGGCGAGTACTTCCAGGTGTCGCCGACCTCGGTGCACGCTTACGTCATCGGTGAGCACGGCGACACCGAACTGCCCGTCCTGTCGGCGGGCAGCGTCGCCGGCGTCCCGCTGCCGGCGCGACTGGCGCAGGCGCCGGACGGTGGGGACAGCGTGGCGGAGATCTTCCGCCGCACCCGCGACGCCGCCTACGAGATCATCAACGCCAAGGGCTCCACCAGCTTCGGCATCGGCGTGGGCATGGCGCGGATCAGCCGCGCGGTGCTACGCAACGAGGACGTCGTCCTGCCGGTCTCCGCGCTGGTGGACGGCCAGTACGGTCGCGGGGACGCCCCGGCGCTGTACATCGGCACCCCGGCGGTGGTGAACAACCGCGGTATCCGCGAGGTCGTCGAACTCGACCTCGACGACACCGAGCAGGAGCAGTTCGACGCCTCCGCCGGCACCCTGCAGCAGGTCATGACGGACGCCGGGGTCTTCGAGCTGTAAACACCGTCAGACCCGCAGGAACCGCCGGATCAGCGGCATCTCCTCACGCGCCTGGGCGAGCCCGGCCTCGTAGGTCTCCGCCAGCTCGTTGAGCTTGCGGGTGCCGTTGCCCAGGGGCATGCGGTGCGGGGCGAAGATATAGGCCTTGCCGCGGCGTTCCTGCTCGAAGATCCAGTCGCGTGTGCGGTTGTAGCGGGCGTGCCGGTCCAGCATCGACTGCGCCAACGCCGGGTACTGCGGGAACGCCTTCTTCACGAACCAGGTGAACCGGGAGGCGCTCTTGCGGTAGGAGCGGGTGCGGGTCATGACCACGAGGAACCGGTCGAAGCCCTCCATCTCGATCGCGGAGTCCACCGGGATGCCCCCGGTGGAGCCGAAGGCGCCGTCGAAGTAGGTCTCCGTGCCGATCTTCGTCGGCGGCATGACGATCGGCAGCGACGCCGAGGCGCGGGCGTGCCGCAGGAAGTCGTCCAAGCCGTTCATGTCCTCGCGCGACCAGTGCACGGTCTCACCGCTGCGCCCGTTGAACCCGGAGATCCGGAAGTTGCCGGGGCTGGCCTTGATGGCGTCCCAGTCGGGGACCATGCTGCGGTCCTCGACCTGGGCGTCGGGACCGAAGATGTAGCGGGCGTTGAAGAACCCGTCGCCGCGCAGGAACGGGCGGATGCCGCCGAACAGGGGGTCGCCGGGGAACACGGTGAAGTAGTCGCGGGCCAGGCGGGTGTCCTTGGACAGGTAGGTGGCCACGTGCACCGCGGAGGCGGAGTTGCCGTAGGCCCAGTCGAACTGGATCCCCTCCTCCAGCAGTGCCTGCACCATCGCCGAGGAGAACGCCGCGCGCATCGCCCCGCCCTCGAAGACCAGGGCGGTGTCGCTGACCGACCTGCTCGGGACGCCCCGTCCCTGCCCCACTCCCGGCGTGGGGCGGGCGACTGCCGGATAATCTTCCACGGGAATTCATAGTACAGGGCTGACGGCGGCACCACCGTGGGTATCGGGTAACAATGGGGGCGTGAAGATCATCGCGCACCGTGGGGCGAGCGGTTACCGCCCCGAGCTCACCCTGGCAGCCTACGAACTCGCCGTGGAGCTCGGCGCCGACGGCCTGGAGGGCGACGTCCGGCTCACCGCCGACGGGGTGCCCGTCGTCATCCACGACGCCACCGTGGACCGCACGTCCGACGGCACCGGCACCGTGGTGAACATGACGCTGGCGCAGCTGCGGGAGGTCAACGTGGGCACCACGCAGCGTCCCCAGCAGGTCCCGACCCTGCGCGAGTTGCTGGAGTTCGTGCGCGACGCGCGCACCGCGACGTACCGTCCCGAACTCTTCGTGGAGACCAAACGCCTCGGCAGTGCCGGTGAGCGCGACGGCCGCCTGGAGGCCGCGGTGAACCGCGAGCTGCACGCCACCGGCCTGGCGCAGGAGGACGCCGGGGTGCACCTGATCTCCTTCGACCACGGTTCCCTCGCCCGCTTCGCCGCGCTCAACCCGCAGATCCCGCGGATCTACCTGCGCAAGGAGTACCGGATGTGGCGTCTGGCGAAGCACCTGGAGCCCGCCGGCGTGGCGCAGTGCCAGGGGTTCTCCGTCGCGCGCGCCCGGCAGGCGCCGCAGGACGTCGCCGGCGTCGGTGACTCCACCTACGTGTTCACCGCCAACCGGCAGGACGACCTGCTGTGGCTGCACCGTCACGGTGTGCGGTGGGCCGCCACGGACTACCCGGACCGCGCGCGTGAGACGCTGCGCGGCGCGGTGGCCCTGCGGTAGCGGCGACCTCGGCGGTGCACCGGCTAGACTGTGCCCCGTGGCTAAGAAGAACAGGAAGAACCAGAACCAGGACGACCTGCCGGAGGGCATGAGCCGCCGGCAGGCGAAGCTCGCCAAGCGCGCCGCCGAGCGTGCCGCGCTCGAACGCGACCCGCGCCCGTACGACGGGTTCGCCGCCGAGGCCGACCTGATCGCGCTGCAGGAGTTCGTCCCCTCGGCCCTTTTCACCGCCGAGACCGTGGCGGAAGCCGGCTTCACCCGCCCGGTGACGGTGTGCACCGTCCTGCCGGGTGCGGCGGCGGCCCTCGTCCGCGCCGAGGAGGAGGGTGGCGAGGCGCTCGTCGCCCTGCAGACCCAGCACCGTGGCGACAACCCCAACCGCGACCTCGCCTTCGCGCTGAACTGGGTGAAGGACGCGGAGCCGGGCACCAGCCTGGACGTGGCCGTCGCCGACGGCTCCGAGCCCGCACTGGCGGACCTGCTCGTCGCCGGGCAGACCCCGTCCATCGAGGTCCGTGAGGACTTCAACTGGTGGCTCACCGAGGACCAGCGGGCCAACCCGCAGGTCGTGGCGACCCTCGACCAGGCGAACGCCTCGGTGCTGCCGAGCGTGCGTGTGGACGTCGACGTCACCGGTGCCGCCTGGTGGATCGACCCGGGCGAGAAGGCCCACATCCGCTGGGTGCGTCCGGAGACCGAGGCACAGCTGCTGCCCGCCCTGGCGCGCGTGCACGCCGCCGGCCAGCTCAACCTGGGTGAGGACACCCGCTTCGCCGGTGTCTTCCGCACCCACGGCATCCTCGTGCCGGTCTTCGACCTGGACAACACCGTGGACGCCTCCGAGTTCGCCGCCCCGCTCAAGGAGCTGGACGAGCGGATCGGTGCCGCCCTGACCGAGCTCTCCGGGGACTCCTCGCCGCTGACCGGTGAGGAGCAGAAGTCGCGTCAGACGATCGTCGCCCGCGAGGTCACGATCCGCTGACGGGCATTCTGTGCCACCATGGGTGGCATGGCTGATACCGCATTCCAAGGAACCCCCGCCCACACCGTCGGTGACCTGCCCGCAGTCGGCGAGCAGGCCCCGAACTTCACCACCGTCTCCGCAGAGCTCAAGGACGTCAACGGCGACTCCCTGCGCGGCAGGCGCGTGGTGCTCAACATCTTCCCCTCGGTGGACACCGGCGTGTGCGCCGCCTCCGAGCGTGAGTTCAACAAGCGCGCCGCCGGGCTGGAGAACACCGCCGTGGTGTCCGTCTCCAAGGACCTCCCCTTCGCCCTGGGCCGCTTCTGCGCCGCGGAGGGCATCGAGAATGTCGAGGCGACCTCGGCGTTCCGTTCCTCCTTCGGCGAGGACTTCGGCGTGACCCTCACCGACTCCCCGCTGGCCGGCCTGCTGGGCCGCGCCGTGCTGGTGCTGGACGCCGAGGGTACCGTCCTGCACTCGCAGCTCGTCCCGGAGATCACCACCGAGCCGGACTACGACGCCGCCCTCGCCGTCCTGAACTGAGCGGGCTTGAGCTGACCGGACTTGAACTGAACGGTCAGCGCATGTCGCTGAACAGCTCCTCGGCGGCCTCGTCGTCCCAGAGCACCACGCTGCCGGCGTCGGTGTCGGCGAAGCCGCCGACGGGCACGGTCTGCTGGTCCGCACCGCGGACCATGCCGAACGCCAGGCGCGCCAGGTGCCACACGTGGTCGCCCTCGTCCACGGTCAGCGCCTCGGAGAAGGCGTTGATCAGGGGCAACGCCCGGAACGGGTTGGCCAGAGTGCCGAAGGACCCGACCTTGGAGACCACGGCGCTGAGGAACTCACGCTGGCGCTTCACCCGGTCGAGGTCCCCGTTCGCCGAGGTGTAGCGGGTGCGCACGTAGCCGAGGGCCGTGGGACCGTCCATCTCCTGGCAGCCGGCCTCCACGTTGAGGCCGGCCATCGGGTCGTCGATGGCCTCGGCGGGGCACAGCTCCACACCGCCGACGGCGTCGACGATCTTGCTGAAGCCGCCGAAGCCGATCTCCATGTAGTGGTCCATACGCATGCCGGTGGCCTGTTCCACGGTCTGCTGCAGCAGCTGCGGGCCGCCGTAGGAGAAGGCGGAGTTGATCTTGTCCTGGCCGTAGCCGGGGACGTCAACGTAGGAGTCGCGGGGGATCGACACCATGGTGGGCTTGCCGCCGAAGGTGGGGACGTGCACCACGATGATGGTGTCGGTACGCGCACCCTCGTCGGAGAGGTCGCCGGCGGCGTAGCGTTCGCCGTCCTCCTCGCTCATGCCCACGCGTGAGTCCGAGCCGACGAGCAGCCAGTTCGTCCCGGAGGTGTTGCCGATGCGTCCCTCGTAGTCGGTGAGGGCGTCGATGCGGTTGATGTGCGAGTCGACCCACCAGGCGGTGCCGGCGACGACGAGCACGATGACCAGTAGCAACGCGCCGATGATGCGCAGCGGACGGATGCGCCGCTTCTTACGGGGGCGGCGCGGCTGCGCAGGACGTTCCGCCGGCTCGGCAGGACGCGGCGGCGCCTGTTGCTGGTACGGCTGCTGGTTCTGGTACTGGTTCTGCCGGTACTGCTGGGGCGGCTGGTAGGGGGCCGCCTGCGGCGGCTGCTCCGGCTGCCGACGGTACTGCGGCGGTTGCGCCGCCGGCTCCTGCCGTGCCTGCGGCGCCTCGTGGCGTCCGGCGTGCCCGGCGCCGTCCCCGTAGGTGCGGGTGGCGTCCTGCGGGGGCGGGACCGGTGCCGACGACCGGCGGGGGACGGGGCGTCCGTACCTGTCGAGGATCGGACGGCCGTTCCTGTCGCGGGCGACGGAGTCCCCGGAGGAGTCCCCGGCGGAGTGCCGGGAGCGACCGTCGTTGTCGGGGGAGGTTGGTGACATGGGGACATACTACGGGCTGGAGGGGTCGAAAACGGAGTCCAGTAGGATGCTGACCATGAGTGATTCTTTGATGGCGGTCGCGTTTCCCGCGGTCATGGCGGTGGTCCTGGCCATGGTCGTCTCGCAGGTGACGAAGGCTGCCGCCCGGGGAGACCTGCCGCGTTCCGGCGCGGTGGGGATCAGGACGCCGGCCACGAAGTCCGGCGACGCGGCCTGGACCGCCGGCCACACCGCCGCCGAACCGGTCACGCGGAGGGTGACGTTGGGGGTGTCGCTGCTGGCGTTCGTCATCATCGTCCTCTCCTTCTTCTTCGACGGTGCCTGGGTCACCGCGCTCGGCGTGGTCCCCTTCTTCGTGGTCGTGGTCAGCCTGGTTCCGGTGACGCTGACGGCCAACCGCGCGGCCAGGGAGGCTGAGGCGGCTGAGGCGGAGAAGGGAAAGAAGGGTAAGGCGAAGGGCAAGGCGAAGCAGAAGAAGGGGAAGAAGCGGTAGTCGCCTCCGGGGCGCTGCAACCGGTCAGGGCAGCCTGACCTTGGTGTATTCTCGACGGACCGGCACTCTGACGTGTGCCAGTCCACCGCGACCGTGCCGCGACCGTCGGCCGTCGCCCCACCGAGAAGGATGCGCCTGTGCTTTCATCACCACACCTCGTCCACCGTTCCCGTCGTGTGCTGGGGAGCCTCACGGCCCTCGCCGCGGCCACCGCGCTCACGCTGACGGCGTGCACCTCCGAGGACGGGGAGGACGGCGGGGAGACCTCCGCCGCGGACTTCACCCCGGTCACGTTCACCACGCCCTGGGGTGAGAGCACCCTCGAGGCGCCGCCGGAGCGCATCGCCGCGGTCGGCTACAAGGATCCCGACATCATCGCCTCGATGGGGCAGAGTCCGGTGATCTGGCCGGAGAACACCCCGAAGCAGGAGGTGTGGACCGTCGACGCCCTGGAGGACACCGACGGCGGAGTCCCCGACACGACCTTCGCCTACGACGGCGACGGGATGCCGCCGCTGGAGGAGATCGCCGCCGCCGAGCCCGACCTCATCGTCGCCAGCCAGCTCGACCTGCAGGACGTCTACGGCCAGCTCTCGGACATCGCCCCGGTCATCGCCGCGGAGGACATGGAGGACGTGGCGGGGAACTGGCAGCAGACCCTGTCCAGTCTCGGCGAGGAGGAGCGCGCCGACCAGGTCATCGAGCAGACCGAGGACGCCGCCGTGACGATCCGTGAGCAGCACCCGGAGTTCGCCGGGAAGACGGTCTCGCTGATCCAGTACTTCGGGATGGACGAGATGCGGCTGCTCAACCCGTCCGGCACCGATGCCGCGACGCTGTTCGGTGACATCGGTTTCGAGGACGACCCGGGTACCGCGGAACTCAAGGGCGTGCAGCTCAGCGCCGAGCGGGTGGACGACCTCGCCGCCGACGTGGTCGTGGTTCTGGACAACTCCGACGGCCAGGCCGGTGACCTCGAGGACAACGCGGTGTTCCGCAGCATCCCCGCCGTGCAGGACGGCCAGGTGCTGATGATCACGAACAACGCCTTCAAGCAGGGCAACGAGGCGTCCTTCGAGGCGAACGGTGAGCACTACGAGGGCAACCTGGCGTGGGCCGTGGCCTACCCCGGTCCGCTGTCGTCGCGCTGGGCGCTGGACACGCTCGCCCCGCTGCTCGCCGACACCGTGGACTGATGCTCCGAACCGACGGCAATCATCGCACCCCATAAGCGCCTGATCGGCATGAAACACCAGGTCATATTCGGTGCAGATTCTTATGGGGTGCGAAATGTGGGGCCGGTCCGGGGGCCGGCTGGCCGGAGCAGGGCGGGGGAAGGCGGGGGAGGGCGGGGCAGAAGAAATGACGCGGGGCCCGTCGGTCAGATGACCGACGGGCCCCGCGTCAGGAGGGCTGTTCGTCCGGTGTCAGGCGGCGGCAGCGGCGCGGCCCATGGCGCGCAGTCCGACGTCCGTCATGTGCAGCGGCAGGTTGCGACGCTGCGAGGTGGTGTCGATCAGGCCGACGACCCACCGGTCGTTGGAGCACATCTCGTGCCCGTTGCTCGGACCCTTGAGGTCGACGAACTGGCCGCCGGCGTCGTTGGCACCGGCGCGCAGGGCGCGCTCCAGGGCCCACTCGATGTCGGAGACCTGGAACAAGGCGCTGGGCACCTGCACGTTGGGGATCACGTTGATCGGGCAGACCTGGCCGGCACCATTGGTGATGTGCGGGAAGCCGAGGACCTTCACGTTCGCGTTCGGTGCGGCTGCCTTCACCTGGGCGACGGTGCGGTTGACCGAGGCGCGCAGCTGGGACTCGATCTGGGAGACCGGCATTTTGTCGCCGAGGATGTAGGGGTAGGTGTCGTTGGCACCGGCCCAGATGACGACCTCGCTGGTGCCGGCGTTCAGGGCGCCGCCGGCCTGGGCGCGCCGGGCCTGCTCGCTGACCTGCATGCCGCCGGTGCGGTAGGAGCCGCCGGCGCAGGAGTAGTTGTCGACGTTCTTGTTGGACGCCTGGGCGTAGGAGTTGGTGAACCGGTTGTCCGTGCCGCAGCCCGAGCCGCTGAGGATCGGGTCGGGCAGGGGCAGTCCCTTGCCGGCCAGGTAGTTGTAGATGTCCGGGTTGGCGACGACGGAGTCGCCGAGGACCACGGTGTTGCCGGGGGCGGCCTGGCTCTCCGGTGCCGAGAGCAACGTCCCGGACAGGGCCGCGACGGTGGCCACGGCTGCGGCTGCGAGTCCGGCGATGCGGCGTCCTGCCCGCGACGCGGTGCGGTGTCGTGCGCTCATTGCTGAGGTTCCTCTCGTGAAACGTGTCATGTGGTGTCCCGACGTGTCCCCGACAGGTCGTGGACGGATCCGGTCTCCTCAACCGTTCCCCGGGGCAACGACGTTACATTAGCGTGACTTTAACCGCTAATCTGCGGGAATGTAACCCCTGGGGTTAAAGTTACCTATGTTGCGCAAGTGACATGAGGGGGCGGGGCGATCCGGACTTGCGGGTAACGTAGAGCACCCGTACGCCGGTATGGTGGACGAAAGTAATTTTTCCCGCCCGCCGCCGACCGCCCGCCGACCGCACCCTGACTTTCGCCACGTCCCGCCCCGGCGTACCTTGCACGGGACACCCGGGCCCGTGGCGGACCCCGTGAACATCTTCCGTGAACAGACACGACCAACAACCCACGTAAAGGAGAGACAGTGTTCGAGCAGCTGTCCTATGACCTCAAAGGCGCTGTAAAAGGAGCCAAGGCCTTCGTAGACACCGGATTCCTCAAGGGGTCCACACCGGCCGGGGGCCTGGGCGTCGCCAAGGCCCTGGGACGTTACGGCACCAGCCTCGCCGGCCTCCTCGAGGGATCGACCGCACGGTTCCCCTCCCGCCTGGCACTGGTCGACGACCAGGGTGAACTGACCTACCAGGAGCTCACCAACTACTCCCGGCTCACCGCGCACACCCTGGCCAGCCACGGCATCACCTCGGAGAGCCGCGTGGGCATCATGGCCCGCAACGGCCGCGGCTTCCTCTTCCCGTTGGCCGCCAAGGGCTACCTCGGTTTCACCGTGTTCCTGCTGAACGTCGGCGCCAGCAAGCACCAGATCGCCGAGATCGTCCGCGAGCACGAGCTCGACGTGATCTTCTACGACTCCGAGTTCGACGACCGCTTCCCCGAGGACCCGGCAGAGCTCGCCGACTTCGGCGCCACCCTCGTGCACGCCGACGCCGCGGAGGGCCACCGCACGGACATCGACTACCCCACGATCGAGGACTTCTGGGCCAACCCCGGGGCCGCCGACGACCGGTTCCCCTCCCGCCCCAGCCAGGGCGGCGTGGTGCTCATGTCCTCGGGTACCAGCGGCACGCCGAAGGCCGTGGCGCACAGCGAGCCCAGCTTCCCGGTCGGCGTCCTCGGTCCCGTCCTGAAGGGACTGGACGTCAAGGCCGGCGACCGGCTGCAGCTCACCGCCAGCCTCTTCCACGTACTGGGCTGGGGCGCGGCCGTGCTCGCCATCACCGCCGGCTGCACCCTGGTCACCCAGCGCGTGTTCACCCCGAAGGTGGTGCTGCAGCAGATTCAGGACTACAAGTGCACCGGCACGTTGAGCTCCGCGGTCTTCCTCAAGGACGTGCTCGCCGAGGACGACGGCTCCTACGACCTGTCCACGATGACCTGGATCCTCAACGCCGGCAACGCCATGAGCGAGGACCTGGTCCGCGGTCTGCAGGAGCGCTACGGCAACATCCTGTCCAGCGGCTACGGCTCTACCGAGGGACTGCTCGTCGCCTACGCCACCCCGGAGGACCTGGCTGAGGACCCCACCACCGCGGGCCACCGCGTGTGGAACGGCCGCCTGGAACTGCTCGACCCGGAGACCGGCCGCGAGGTCGCCCCCGGCGAGGTCGGCATCATCCACGCGCACAACGCCATGTCCATGAAGGGCTACCTGGGCGACCGGGACAAGCCTGAGTACCGCGACGGCATGCTGGACCTCGGCGACAAGGGCGTCGTCGACCCGGTCACCGGGCGGCTGCGCGTGCTCGGCCGCAACAACGACATGATCATCGTCGGCGGCGAGAACATCTGGCCCACCTCGGTGGCGGACATCATCGACCGTGTCGACGGGGTGTCGGAGTCCTACTGCGTGGGCGTGGAGGACGACGAGAAGTTCCAGCGGGTCAAGGCCTACGTGGTCACCGACGGCAGCGTGGGCGTCAGCGAGGACGACATCCGCGACCACGTGCGGGACAACTTCATGGCCCCCGCCGTCCCGCGCGACGTGGTGCTCATGGACCAGCCGCTGCCGCGTAACCCGATCGGCAAGGTCGTCAAGCGCGAGCTCACCGTCTTCGGCTGAGCCGCACCTGTCCAGGGCTTCCGATGCTGTCGTCCGCGCCGCCGGTCACAACCCCGGCGTGGACCCCAGCACCTGGTAGCCGACGAAGGCCACGGTGTCGATCAACCCGTGGGCGATGACCAGCGGCCACACCCGGCCGGTGCGGTAGAAGAACCACACGAACACCAGACCCATCACCATGTTCCCCAGGCCGGCGGAGTAGCCCTGGTACAGGTGGTAGCTCCCGCGTAGCACGGCGGAGGCGAGGAAGACCCACACCCACGGCACGCGTAGCTGGCGCAGCCGGCAGCACAGCCACGCCACGACCAGGATCTCCTCGGCGAAGCCGTTGGCCCAGGAGTTCAGCACCAGCAGCACCAGGTCCTGCACGCTGCGGTCCAGCCCGGTCGGCACGACCTCCTTCGACAGCCCCAGCTGCACCGCACCCACGTAGAACGCCAGCCCGGGTACCCCGATCAGCGCGGCGAGTCCCGCGCCGGGCAGGGCGTCGCGCCACCGGGGACGCAGGGACAGTGTCGGTGGGACGTGGCGGAGCAGCAGGAACAGGGCGAGCCCGCCCCAGGCGACCAGTACCCCGGTGGAGATCAGCTGGAAGGCGGGGTCCAGCCACGCCAGCGTGGACTGGCGGGCATTCAGGGTGGTGGTCTGCTCGTTGAGGTTCTCCGGTCGGGTCGCGGCCTCCAGCAGCCGCAGGGCCGAGCGCACGCCGGACGCACCGAAGGTCACCGCCAGGACGATGAGCAGTTCCCACCGGATCGCCCGACGGTCGGCGGGCCCGGCAGAGGCCACCTGCGTGCCAGTCACCGAGGTCACGGTGTGTCCTGGAGCAGCCGGGTGATGTCGCCGGGCCCGTCGAGGGTCAGCGCCTGCAGGACGGCAGGGTCGGCGTCGATCATGCGCCGGACGGCGTCCTGCAGGTGGGACGCCAGGCCGAGCAGGTCGGCGGCCGACGCGCGGTCGGCGACGGCGCCCAGGTGGACGGACACCGGCCAGCGTCCGGCGGCATGCTCCGGGGTGACCAGCGGGACGGACAGTCCGGCCCAACCGGTGAGGTTCCACAGGGTCGCCCACGGCGTCCACGCGGTCTGCGCGAGGAAGTCGGTGGCGGGGTCACCGGCGGCGGAGTAGCGGGAGAAGGCGCCGACCGGCGGTGGGGCGCAAGCGAGCATCGGGGTCACCACGACGTCCACCGGCGCGTCGGCGTCCCCGGCACCCCAGGCGTCCAGCACCTGTGCAGGCAGGTCGGCGACGGCGGCCGCGGAGTCCGCGACCTGGGCGGGGCTCAGCGCCCGGCCCTGCTGCCGGAGCCAGCCGGGCATCACCGTCGACGGGTCAGGAAGGTCCCGGCACCGCGCGGCCATGATGCGCGAGTACACCTCGAAGTGCTCCACCGGGTAGGGGGCGGGCACCGGACGAACCCCGGCGATGGCGTCGCTGGTGACCAGCAGGGACGCCGCGGCCGCCGTCGCGTTCGCCACGGCGGGGTCCACGGCGGTGTCGGTGTGGAAGGGCCGGTTGGTGTGCCCCAGGTTCAGCCGACGGCCCGGTGCGGAAGCGCCGGCACCGGTGGCACCACCGTGCGTGATGCCCAGCGCGCGTCCGGTGAGCTCCAGGTCGCGGGCGATCACCCCCTGCGCCGCAGGGTTGGGGAGCACGCCGCCGCCGACCGTGTGCGCGGGTTTCAGCCCGGGCAGTCCCACCGCGGCGGCGGGCACGCGGATCGACCCGCCGCCGTCGTTGGCGTGGGCGACGTCCACGATGCCGCGCGCCACGGCCACGGCCGCCCCGGAGGACGAACCACCGGTGGTCATCCGCCGGTCGACCGGGTTCACCGGGCCGGGCCCGTGCGCCGGCTCGGTGTACACGGTGGCGCCGAACTCGGCGGTCACGCTCGCGCCGACGAGGCGGGCGCCGTCCTGCAGCAGGCGGGCCACGGCGGTGTCGTGGGATGTGGGGACCACGTCGTTGCCGAACGAGCCGAAGGAGGTGACCTCCCCGGCGACGAGGTTGAGGTCCTTGACCAGGACGTCCACCCCGCGCAGGGGGCCGAACTCGGTGTCGTCGCTGTGGGGTCGGTCGTAGATCCTGGCGACCCCGAGCTCCGCGGGGGTCAGTCCGGTGCGGGCGCAGGCGCGGTCGAGTCGGGCCGTCACCGCCTCGGTGGTGCGCGGGGAGGGATTCATGTCGGACACACTACCGGCGCCCCGGTAGGTTGGTGGCATGAAGCAGACCGCCCCACCGGCCAGCACACCCTCCGCATCTCCCGCCACCACGCAGGTCGCCTACCTCGGGCCCCGCGGCACGTTCACCGAGCAGGCCGTCCTGAACCTCACGGGCGCCGGGCACCTGCCGTCCGACGTCGTCCACCGCACGGTGAGCTCCCCGGCCGCGGCGCTGGACCTGGTGCGCTCCGGCGAGGTCGACCGCGCCGTGGTCGCCCTGGAGAGCAGCGTGGACGGCCCGGTGACCCAGACGTTTGACTCCCTGGCCTCGGGCGTGCCGGTGCAGATCCTGCGCGAGCACGATGTGCCGGTGGTCTTCTCGATCCTGGTGCGCCCCGGCACACGCCTTCAGGACGTGCGCACGTTCACCACGCACCCCGTCGCCGAGGCGCAGGTGCGCCGCTGGCTTGGCGGGCACCTGCCGGACGCCTCCTTCGTCCCGGCGAGTTCCAACGGTGCGGCTGCCGCGGCGGTCGCCGCCGGGGAGGCGGACGCCGCGGCGGCACCGGCCCGGGCGGGCGAGATCCACGGGTTGGAGTCGCTGGCGGACGGGGTGGCGGACGTCGCCGGGGCGCACACGCGTTTCGTGCTCGTCGGGTTGCCGCAGACACCCACGCCCCGCACGGGGCACGACCGGACCGCCATCGTGCTGCAGGTGCCGAACGTCCCGGCGTCGTTGGTGATGGCGTTGATGGAGTTGGCGACGCGCCGGGTGGACATGTCGCGCATCGAGTCGCGGCCCACGCGGGAGAAGGCGGGCACGTACCACTTCCACGTGGAGATCGTGGGGCACCTGGAGGACGCCGCGGTGTCGGAGGCCCTGGCAGGCCTGCACCGCTACTGTGAACGCATCCGGTTCCTGGGGTCCTGGCCGCAGGAGGGCTGGGTCGGTGGCGCCGACGGGCCGGACGGTTCGGTGCCGCCGGACTACGCGGCGTCGTGGGACTGGGTGCGGCAGCTGGCCGAGGGGGGTCCGGCATGAGCCGACTGCTGCTGATCCGCCACGGGCAGACGACCTCGAACATCAGCCATGCCCTGGACACACGGCTGCCGGGCGCCGCCCTCACCGACCTTGGCTGGTCGCAGGCGCGCGCCGCCGGCGAGCGCCTCGGTGGCGAGCAGGACACGCAGGACGCGCCGCTGGCGCTGGTGTCGTCGCAGGCCCTGCGCGCCCGGCAGACGGCGGCGGGGATCGTCGTGGGTGGCAGCGGTCTCGGTCTCCAGCTGCAGTCCACGGCCCCGGGCAGCGACTTCTCCGACGCCCTGGCGGACCTCGCCGAGCTCGAGGTGACCGACGGGGTCGACCACGGTGAGGTGGAGCTCGGGGAGCTGGGCCCGGAGGAGTCCGCGACGGCCGGTGCACCGGTCGCCCTGGGCGGGGGAGTGGCGGAGGCCGGTGCCGCGGAGCGGGAGGCGTCGGTGAAGACGGACACGCCTGCCGCGCCTGCCGCGCTGCCTCTGGTGATGCCGGGTGCGGTGCCGGGGATCTCCGAGATCCCCGCCGGACGCTACGAGATGCGTGAGGACGCCGAGGCCCACTACGGCTACCACCGCACCTTCGCCGACTGGCTCGGCGGGGCGATGGACCTGCCGGTGCCGGGGGCCTCCACGGGGCGGGAGGTGGTGGGACGCTACCTCCGCACGCTGTTGCCGGTGCTGGCGACCACGCAGCGGGTCGGGGCGGACCTGGCGGTGGTGAGCCACGGGGCGGTGATCCGGTTGATCGCCGCCTACCTCGGGCGGGTCGACCCGGAGTTCGCGGTGCGCACCCTGCTGCCGAACACGATGCGGGTGGAACTGGAGGTCCCGGAACTCAGCGGAGCCAGTGGACTCAGCGGAGCCGCCGACGCCGTCGAGGAGGGCTGGAAGGTCACCGACTGGGCCGGGCACGGGGAACCACCGCGGGTGGGGTAGGCGGCCCGACCCCGCGCTGGCCCCAGTCCTGGCCCCGCCTTACCCCCAGCCGAGTTCGTGCAGCCGGGCGTCGTCGATGCCGAAATGGTGGCCGATCTCGTGGACCACGGTGACCGCCACCTCCTCCACCAGCTGCTCGTGGGTGGAGCAGAAGCTGCACAGGGCGTCCTTGTAGATGCTGATCTTGTCCGGCAGGAACGTCGGCCACTCCACGGAGCGCTCCGTCAATGCCACGCCGTGGTAGAGCCCGAGGATCGACGGGTCCGCCTCGTTGTGGTCCTCCACCACGATGGCCACGTTGTCCAGCGCGTCCAGCAGCTGGCGCGGGATCATCCGCAATCCGCGGTCCACGAGGTCCTCGAAGGCCTCGTCGGAGACCTCGATCACCGGTCGTCCCGTCGCGGGTTACGCTCCGGCTGGTCCGCCGGCGGGTTGCCGTCGATGGTGAAGTCGCCGCGTACGTCGCCCTGCAGGTCGGCGAAGCCGCCGTCCTCCCGGCCCTTGGTCAGCGCACAGTTCACGGTGCGCGACCCGGCGTTCCACGACTCCTGCGGCAGCGTCGTCCAGAACGGTGTCAGCGTGGACTGGTACAGGTTCTCGTCGTCCCCGCCGCCGAGGAACTCGATGGCCGCGGCGGTGCACACCGCGTCCAGGTGGTCGTTCTGCTCCTCGATGGTCGGCCAGGTGCCGTCGAAGGTCTCCCCGAGGTTCTCCACGGAGGTGACCTGCCAGGAGTACGGTTCCTCGCACTCCGTCACGTTCACCGAGTCGCCCTCGGCGCGCATGCACGTCTCGGCCGGCTCGGCCGGGGACTGGTCGGTCTCCGCGGCGCGTCCCGTCGCCTCGGCGTACACGCCGTCCGACTCCGGCACGGCGACGCCGCACAGCATCGTGCGGTCGCCACCGTCCCACGCGGCCTCCGGGGGCAGGATCGGGACGATGGAGTAGCGGCCCTGCGGGTCCAGACGCCCGTCCAGGTAGGTCCGGGTCGGCCCTTCGCACATCTCCGAGGTCAGCTGCCCCTGGCGTTCCAGGTCCGGCTGCGGGGCGTCCGGGCCGAACTCACTGGTCGGGTACTGGGAGAGGTCCTCGCGGGTCGACACCTCGAAGCGGTGCGGGGAGGCGCAGTCGACGACGGCGAAGTCGGTGGCGACGTCGCCGTCCTGCTCCCAGTTCACGCAGTCGGCGGTGTCCGCGTCGGTGAAGGCGACGAGCTCCGGGGCCTCCTCGGTACGGTCCGCGCCACGCTGCGCGACCACGGTCGCGCCCTCCGGGGCGAAGAACTCGTACGCGCCCGCTCCGACGCCGCCGGCGAGGGCCGCGGTGAGCAGCACGGTCAGCGTCCTGCGACGCGTGCGGTGCGGCGTGGATTCGGCGCCTGCGGCGGCAGGGCGGTCGGGGCTGGCGGACGGATTGCTGGGCGGCATGACACGTATTCTCTCATGAGTACCGGACTTCACAGACACTGCTGAATCCACTGTAGCTAAACTAATGGGCATGATTGATCTCAAGTTCCTGCGGGAGAACCCCGACGTCGTCCGTGAATCCCAGCGCACCCGTGGCGAGGACCCGGCGCTCGTCGACCGGCTCCTGGAGGCCGATCAGCGCCGCCGCGAGGCCATTTCCGCCGCTGACCAGGCGCGCGCCGAGCAGAAGGCCTTCTCCAAGACCATGGGCAAGGCCATGAAGGACGCCTCCGACGAGGAGCGCGACGCACTGCGTGCCGAGGGCAAGACCCGCTCCGCGGCGGTGAAGGAACTCGAGGACGCCCAGTCGGCCGCCGAGGCGGACGTCCAGGACCTGCAGATGAAGCTGTCCAACGTCGTCACCGGCGCGCCCGCCGGCGGCGAGGACGACTTCGTGGTGCTCGAGCACGTGGGCCAGCCCCGCGAGTTCGACTTCGAGCCGAAGGACCACCTGGAGCTCGGCGAGTCGCTGGGCCTGATCGACATGGAGCGTGGCGCGAAGGTCTCCGGCGCCCGCTTCTACTTCCTCACCGGCGACGGCGCGCTGCTGCAGCTCGGCATGCTCAGCCTCGCCGCGCAGAAGGCCCGCGACCACGGCTTCCAGCTGATGATCCCGCCGGTGCTGGTGCGCCCGGAGATCATGGCCGGCACCGGTTTCCTCGGCGCCCACGCCGACGAGATCTACCGCCTGGAGGCCGACGACATGTTCCTCGTCGGCACCTCCGAGGTGGCCCTGGCCGGTTACCACAAGGACGAGATCATCGACCTGTCGGACGGTCCGGCGCGCTACGCCGGCTGGTCGTCCTGCTTCCGCCGCGAGGCAGGCTCCTACGGCAAGGACACCCGCGGCATCCTGCGCGTGCACCAGTTCGACAAGGTCGAGATGTTCGTCTACTGCCGTCCGGAGGACGCCGAGGCGCAGCACCAGGAGCTCCTGGCGATGGAGAAGGACATGCTCGCCGCGGTGCAGGTGCCCTACCGGGTGATCGACGTCGCCGGCGGCGACCTCGGTTCGTCCGCCTCGCGCAAGTTCGACACCGAGGCGTGGGTCCCCACCCAGGAGACCTACCGCGAGCTCACGTCCACCTCCAACTGCACCACTTTCCAGGCGCGGCGGCTCAAGACCCGCTACCGTGATGAGGACGGTAAGGCGCAGATCGCCGCCACGCTCAACGGCACCCTGGCCACCACCCGGTGGCTCGTCGCCATCCTGGAGAACAACCAGCAGGCCGACGGCTCCGTGGTGGTCCCCGAGGCGCTGCGCCCGTTCGTGGGCAAGGACGTCCTGACCCCCAAGAACGCCTGACAGTACGCCTGACGCGACCAACGCTTGTAAGGAGCAGTAACACGGCATGTGGATTCCCAGAGGCTTCGAGATCCCGACCGGCGTGCCGGACACGCCCGCACACCCGGAGTCGAAGGAGCTGTTCTACGGACGGATCATCATCCCCTTCGCGAAGTTCTGGATGCGTCACGTCCAGAAGCTGAAGGTGGAGATCTACCACCCCGAGCGCATCCCCACCGACGGTGGCGCGATCCTCGCGGTGAACCACACCGGGTACTGGGACTTCGTGTTCGGCGGCATCCCGTCCGCGGTCAACGGCGGGCGACTGGTGCGGTTCATGGCGAAGAAGGAGATCTGGGACAACCCCGTCGCCGGGCCGGCGATGTCCGGCTGCCACCACATCCCGGTGGACCGGGAGGACGGTGGGGCGTCGGTGCGTGAGGCCACGCGCCGCGCCGCCGGTGGCGAGCTCATCGGTATCTTCCCGGAGGCGACGATCTCGCGCTCCTTCGAGATCAAGGAGTTCAAGGACGGTGCCGCGCGCATCGCGCAGGACGCCGGGGTGCCGCTGATCCCGGTGGTGCTGTGGGGTTCCCAGCGCATCTGGACGAAGGGGCGCAAGCCGATCTGGCGTCCGAAGGACGCCTCCCTGATCATCTCCGTCGGCGAGCCTGTCGACCTCGACGGGACCTCGCGCGAGGCCACCGACCGGCTGCACGACTCGATGGTGTCGATCCTCGACACCTCCCGCGCCCGCTACGCCGAGGCCTTCGGACCCTTCCCCGAGGGGGAGGACTGGATGCCCGCCTCGCTCGGCGGCTCCGCCCCCTCCCTGGAGGAGGCGACCACCAAGGACCGGGAGGACGCGGCGAAGCGCCGCGAGGAGCGGATCCGGCGGGACGCGGAGAAGGCCGCCGGCATCACGCCGGAGAGTGCGTCCGGTGGGAAGAAGTCCCTGCTCTCGCGGCTGCGCGGGAAGCTGGGACGCTAGGTGGCCCCCACCCCGACGCTGGTCGTCAGCGACCTGGACGGCACGCTCGTCACCTCTGCCGAGCGTGTCTCGCCGCGCGCCTGCGCGGTCATCAACCGTCTCGTTGCCGCCGGGGTGACGTTCATCCCCGCCTCGGGGCGTCCGGCGCGGTGGATGCTGCCGGTAATCGAGCAGCTGGGGCTGCGCCCGATGTGCGTGTGCGCCAACGGGGCGGTGGTGTGGGACTCCGCCGCCGACCGCATCGTCTACGCCGCGGAACTGCCGCCGGACGTCCTGGGGCAGGTGACCTCGGAGATCATGGCGGCCACCGGCCCGGCGCTCGCCGGACGCGGACTGGAGCCGGTGACCTTCGCCGTGGAACGTGCCGGGCGCAGCGCCTTCGACCGTGCCTCGGAGTTGTTCGCGGTGCAGCCGGAGTACCCGCACGCCTGGGAGACCGAGGAGCACTCGGTGGAGCCGTTGGCGTCGCTGTGCGCCAAGCCGGCGGTGAAGCTGCTGGTCCGGCACGAGGGGATGGGTAGCGCGGAGCTCTTCGACCTGGTCAATCCGGTCGTGGACCCGCAGGTGGCGCACGTGACGTGGTCCTTCAGCGGCGGGCTGCTGGAGATCAACGTTCCCGGGGTCTCGAAGCTCTCCGGTGTGGCCCACGCCCTCGGCGGTGGGGAGGTCCCGGCCCTGGACCCGTCGGAGGTCGTCGCCTTCGGGGACATGCCGAACGACGTGGCGATGCTGCGCTGGGCGGGTGTGGGCGTCGCCATGGGCAACGCGGTCGACGAGGTGGCCGCTATCGCCGACGTACGCACGTCCTCCAACGACGACGACGGGGTCGCCGAGGTCCTGGAGCAGTGGTTCTGACGGGCTGAGCGGCTGTCCGGTGTGGTCGTCACCTGCCGGACGGAAACCGTCGTTGTGCCGCGACCGAACACGGGGATCGAACACCGCGATCGAACACGGGGATCCGGTGTCCGGGGCCCGTGTTAGAACTACGGCATGAGCCACGTCAACGACACCACCGACTCCACCGACATCACCGCCCGGTCCCGTACGAATTTCCCGGACGTCGTCCTGCGGCAGATCTCACGCCACCGCGTCATGGACGCCCTTGAACGGCTCGAGTTCGGCTACTCGGTGGACACCTACGCGGAGATCAGCAGCAAGTGGGACCACGGTCGCTTCTACTTCAATCTCGCCGGTAGTGCGGACGACATCCTCTCGGTCAGCGGGTACTGGAGCGACTATCTTCCCCCGGAATATCGTGCTGACCTGCTGGAGTTCTGCAACGACTGGAATTCCGGGCACCACATGCCGAGCGCCGCGGTGACCGAGGACGAGGACGGGGACATCTACGTGGCCGTCGAGCATGCCGTGCACTACCGTTTCGGTGCCGCCGACGACCAGATCAGCCAGCACATCCTGTCGGCGATCTCCGGCGGGTGCATCCTGTTCGCGTCCCTGGCCGAGCGGTTCGGGGACGGCGTGGAGGACATCGACTACTAGGGGACGGCCGGGGGACGGCCAGGCTAGATCCGCACCACGATCTTGCCGGTGACGTGACCGCGCTCGATCTCGCTGTGCGCCTCGGCCAGCGTCGCGGCGTTCATGCCGATCATCGTCTCGCCGACGGTGGGGATCAGCTTGCCGTCGTCGACCATGCCGGAGATGCGGTCCAGGATCACTCCCTGCTCATCCACGTCCTCGGTGTCGAAGACGGTGCGGGTGAACATCGACTCCCAGTGGATGGAGATCGACTTCTTCTTGAACGGCGCGATCTGGAAGTCCTCCGGATCGTCGATCAGGCACAGCCGCGCCTGCGGCGTCATGATCTCGGCCAACTCCTCGGCATGGCCGGAGGAGTTCGAGGTGAAGACCAGGTCGATGCCGTCCGGCTCGAGGTCCAGCACCTGGGACGCGAGGTTGCGACGGTGGTCGACGACCTCGTGCGCACCCATCTCCACGACCCAGTCACGCGACTCCTCGCGCGACGCGGTGGCGATCACGGTCAACCCGGTCAGCGCACGGGCCAGCTGGATCATCACGCTGGGCACCCCGCCGGCACCGCCGAGCACCAGCAGCGAACCGTTGGAGTCGATGGACGCGCCGAGCCGCTCGAACAGGGCCTCCCACGCGGTCAACGCCGTCAACGGGAGCGACGCCGCCTCCGTCGCCGAACACGTGGTGGGACGGTGGCCCACGATGCGCTCGTCCACGGCGTGGAAGCGGGCGTTCGTGCCGGCCCGCAACTGGCTACCGGCGTAGAACACCCGGTCACCCACCTCGAAGCGGGAGACCTCGTCGCCGACCTCGCGCACGACGCCCGCGGCGTCGTACCCGAGCACCGGCTGCTCGCCGCGCGCCAGGGCGTCCCCCGCCCGACGACGCATCTTCGTGTCGATCGGGTTCACGGACACGGCCTGGACCTCGACGAGGAGGTCGCGCGGGCCGACCTCGGGAAGTGGGACGGTCACGTCGGTGAGACAGCGGGGGTCATCCACGGGAAACTCACCGGTGACCGCGACGGCCGACATGGTGGTGGGCAGCTCGATTGCACGGGAACTCATGGGGCCCCATAGTAGGGCCACCGGCATGGCGCCGCACCCGGGCAGGCCAGGGGCTGTAACGTTACCGTCCATGAGTGACAACAGTGACCAGAGCGCCTACGACCTGATCGTCGTCGGCAGCGGATTCTTCGGACTCACCGTCGCCGAGCGCGCCGCCAGCCAGCTGGACAAGAAGGTGCTCGTGCTCGAGCGCCGCAGCCACATCGGCGGCAACGCCTACTCCGAGGCGGAGCCGGACACCGGCATCGAGATCCACAAGTACGGTGCCCACCTGTTCCACACCTCGAACAAGAAGGTCTGGGACTACGTCAACGAATTCACCGACTTCACCGACTACCAGCACCGCGTGTTCGCCATGCACGACGGCACCGCCTACCAGTTCCCCATGGGCCTCGGCCTGATCAACCAGTTCTTCGGCAAGTACTACAGCCCCGACGAGGCCCGTGACCTCATCAAGGACCAGACCGACGGACTCAACCCGGAGGACGCCGCCAACCTCGAGGAGAAGGGCATCTCCCTGATCGGGCGCCCCCTCTACGAGGCCTTCGTCCGCGACTACACCGCCAAGCAGTGGCAGACCGACCCCAAGGACCTGCCCGCGGCGAACATCTCCCGCCTGCCGGTGCGCTACACCTTCAACAACCGGTACTTCAACGACACCTACGAGGGCCTGCCGGTCGAGGGCTACACCGCCTGGCTGGAGAACATGGCGAAGAACGCCAACATCGAGGTGCGCCTCGACACCGACTGGTTCGACGTCCGCGACGAGCTGCGCGCCGCCAACCCGGACGCACCGGTGGTCTACACCGGCCCGCTGGACCTCTACTTCGACTACTCCGAGGGCCACCTCGGCTGGCGCACCCTCGACTTCGAGACCGAGGTGCTCGACACCGGCGACTTCCAGGGCACCCCGGTGATGAACTACAACGACGCGGACGTGCCCTTCACCCGCATCCACGAGTTCCGTCACTTCCACCCGGAGCGCAAGAACTACCCGGCCGACAAGACCGTGATCATGAAGGAGTTCAGCCGTTTCGCCGAGGGCGACGACGAGCCGTACTACCCGATCAACACGCCTGAGGACCGCGAGAAGCTGCTGCGCTACCGCGAGCTCGCCGACGCCGAGACCTCCGACAACAACGTCTTCTTCGGTGGGCGCCTGGGCACGTACCAGTACCTGGACATGCACATGGCCATCGGCGCGGCGCTGAGCATGTTCGACAACAAGGTCTCCCCGCTGCTGTAGGGGCGTTCCCGCCTCACCCGCGCAACGGTCTCAACTGCGCATCAACATCAAAAATAGTCGCCCTCCCAGGTAGCCATTCGGCCCGAATCGCTACCTGGGAGGGTGATTGCTCTGTTGTGCTGTTGCTGCGCTGCCGTGTGACCGGCTCCGAGTGGAGTCAGTCGTCGTCGATGTCGGTCGCGACCACGGAGAAGTCCTCGGCCAGGTCGACATCGACCTCACGGCCGTCCTGACCCTGGACGCTGACCTCGTAGGCCACGCCCCGGTCATCGGAGGCGGACACGGATTCCACGACACCGTCGGCGACACCGGCCTCACCGGCTGAGGACAAGCCGGCGTCCACGGCGTCCTGGAGAGCGGCGAGGTCGAGGACGGGCTCGTCCTGCCCGGACGCATCGGCCTCGTCCGCGTCGTCGTCCTCATCCTCGGGGTCGACACGAACGGTGCCGTCGGCACCGACGTGGACGTCCGCGGACCGGCCGTCGTCGAGTTCAACCTCGACCTCGTGGCCGTCCTTCTCGACCTCGATGGAGCTGGCGCCGCGTCCGCCGGCCTCGGAGACCGCCTGCTCGGCGACCTCGCGGAGCGTTCCGGCGTCTGACCCGGAGGCCTCGGAGGCTCCGGAGTTCCCGGAAGACTCTGCGGCGGCGGTGCCCACGGTTCCGCCGTCGCCGCCGGAGTTCCCGGTCACGCCGTAGGCGACTCCGCCGGCGAGGACGAGGGCGGCGACTGCGCCGGCGCCGATGGCCAGGCCCGTGCGCTTCCTGTTCGGCTGTGCCGCGGTGTCGGTGGATGGTTCGTTCTGCTGGTTCTGGGGTGCGGTGTTCTCTGTCATGCCACTCACCCTGCCCGACAGGTACTGAACCCATTCTGAAGCTTGCTGAAAGCGCCTTCAGGATCCGCCAGTCGGCAGGGTGAGGGTGAAGACAGCGCCGCCGCGTGTTCCGGTCCCGGTGCTCTCGCCAGCGGTCACCTGACCGTGGTGGGCCTGGGCGACTTCCTTGACGATGGCGAGTCCCAGGCCGCTCCCACCTGTGTCGCGGGCCCGTCCGTCGTCGAGGCGTGCGAACCTGTCGAAGATGCGCTCGCGGTCGCCGGTGGGGACGCCGTCTCCGTCGTCCGCGACCGTCAGCTCGACCGTCGCGCCGCCGGTGCTGCCGGCGTCCCGGAGCCCGAGGACGATGCGCGACGCCGCGTGGCGTGCGGCGTTGTCGACGAGGTTGCGCACGGCGCGGCCGAGGAGCCGGGGGTTGCCCTGCACCTGCGCCGCCTCCACCCAGGTGACGTCCACGTCGAGTTCGCTGACCCGGGCCAGCCTGGCCGCCTCGGCGAAGAGCAGGTCGTCGAGGTCCACGGTCTCGGTGGGCGGGCGGTGGTCCTCGTCGAGTCTGGCCAGCAGCAGCAGGCCTTCGACGAGGTCCTGCATCCGTTCGCCCTCGTCGAGCACGACCTCGCTGAGCTCGGGCAGGGAGGTGGCGTCCGGGTAGGACGCCCCGAGCTCCGCGTGCTGCCGCACCGTCGCCAGCGGTGAGCGCAGCTCGTGGGAGGCGTCGCTGACGAACCGGCGCTGGACGGCCTGGGAGTGTTCGAGGCGAGCGAGCATCCGGTTCATGGTGGTTGCCAGGGCACCGAGTTCGTCGTCCCCGGCGTCCACCCGTCGGGACAGTTCCTCGGCGGTGATGGCGTCGACCTGGCGGCGGAGCCGGTCGACCGGGCGTAGCGCCCGACCGGTGACGATCCACACCACTGCGCCGACGAGCAGGACGACCAGCGGCACGGCGATCGCCAGCAGGGTCGTCGTCGCGGTGACCGTCTCGTCGACGTGCTCGGTGGTCCGGGCGACGGTGAGCGTACCGGCGTCCTCAGCGTCCCCAGCGAGCTCAGCGTCGTCGGAGACCACGAGGTAGGGTTCGTCGTCGACGGTGACCTGCTGCGGGGAGTCGCCGGGCTCCGGGAGCAGGTGGGCGTCCTCGTCGTTGACCACGGTGCCACCGGAGGTGCTCAGCCGGACGAGCTGGTCGTCGTCGATCCCGGCGACGATGCTCTCCGCCCGCGCCGGGTCGTCCTCGATCTGGGAGCTCAGGGACTCGAGGTCCTGCTCCGCCGATTCCTCGACGGACGCGGTGAGGACCCGGCCGAGGACCAGGACGGCGAGAACCGCGCTGGTGACGAGGATGAGGGCGACGATGACGGTCGCGCCGGCCGTGACCCGGGCACGGATCGAGTGACGTGTGCCTCGCACCGTCTCACCCACCCGTCCCGGACAACCGGTAGCCCACGCCGCGGACAGTCTCGATGGCCTGCCGCCCGAAGGGCCGGTCGACCTTGGCGCGCAGGTGGCCGACGTAGACCTCGATGATGTTGGCGTCCCCGGTGAAGGAGTCGCCCCAGATGTTGGCGATGATCTCCCGACGGGTCACGACCTCCCCACGCCGACGCAGCAGGAAGTCCAGCACCGCCATCTCGCGGGCGGTGAGCGTGATCTCCTGGTCACCGCGGAACGCCTGACGTGCCGCCGGGTCGAGGGTCAGGTCGCCGGCCTGGAGCGTGGCGGGGCGTTCGCGGGCACCACGTCGCGCGAGTGCGCGGATCCGGGCGATCAGCACCGGGAAGGAGAAGGGCTTGGTCAGCCAGTCGTCCCCGCCGGTGTCGAGGCCCTCGACCTCGTCCCATTCGCCGTCCTTCGCGGTGAGGAACAGGACGGGGGTGTGGTCGCCGTCGGCGCGCAGTGCCTGGCACACGCGGTAGCCGTTCATGCCGGGCATCATCACGTCGAGGACGATGACGTCGTAGTCCGCGTCGGACGCCAGGTCGAGTCCGGACGCACCGTCGTGGGCGACGTCGACGACCATGCCCTCGGCCTCCAGGCCGCGGCGCACGCCGTCGGCGAGCCGCTTCTCGTCGTCCACCAGCAGAATCCGCATGGCGCCCAGTGTTGCACGGCGAGGCTGAAGCGGTGCTGAAGAGCGAGGCGCGGAACGGCTCAGCTGGGGGCGTCCCCGGCGGCACCGTCCGCGGCGACGTTGACCATCCAGGACACGCCGAACTTGTCGCGGACCTGGCCGAACCAGTCGCCCCACATCTGCTTCTCCAGGGGCAGGAACACCGAGCCGCCCTCGGACAGGGCGGCGAACCAGCCGGCGACCTTGTCGTACTCGTCGGCGTCGCCGCCCACGCACAGGTCGACCGGGGGTGCCTCGAAGTCGCGGGGGTCGGCGTCGGCGGTGTCGCAGGCCATGAAGGTCCAGCCGTCGGGGGTCTCCAGGTGACCGTGCATGACCAGGTTCTCGCGCTCGGGGGTGTCGGCGGCACCGGCCTGCCCGAAGGTCAGGACGTCCGCCTTCCCGCCGAAGACCCCGGCGTAGAAGGCGAGTGCGTCCGCGGCGGTGTCGCGGAACTTGAGGTAGGGGTTGAGCCAGGTGGACATGGTGACCTCTCGGTGGTGTGATCCACGCTGTGAGCATGGGGGAGTGACCTATGTTACAGGCGTAACCTTGTTCACCATGACCGACAAAACCTGGCAGCAGTACTACCCGGAGTGGACCAGCCCGGAGCTGGACTACGACGCCCCCGGCGAGGACACCCTCGCCGCCGTCTTCGACCGCGCGGTGAGGACGTGGCCGGACCGTCCTGCCATGACGTTCTTCGGCACGAGCCTCACCTACGCCGACTACGCCCGCGAGGTCCGTAAGACCGCGGCGATGCTGCACAACCGCGGCGTGCGCAAGGGTGACCGGGTGGCGATCGCGCTGCCGAACTGCCCGCAGGCACTGATCAGCTTCTACGCGGTGCTCTCCCTGGGGGCCACGGCCACGCTGCACAACCCGCTGTACACCGCCCGCGAACTCACCGTGGCCTTCAAGGACCACGGTGCGAAGGTCGGCATCTTCTGGGACAAGGCAGTGGACGTCGCCCGGGAGCTGCGCACCGTCGCCCCGCTCGAGCAGATCATCCCGGTCACCATCACCCGGGCGATGCCGGCCTACCTGCGCGCGGCGTTGAAGCTGCCCGTCGGCCCGGTCAAGGCGATGCGCAAGAAGCTGCAGGGCAGCACCGACGGGCTCACCGAGTGGACGGACCTCGTGGCGGACGCCTCGGAGTCCGAGGGCCGCGCGCTGATCGAGACGGCCGAGGTCGAGGCGTCCGACCCGGCGATCGTGCTGTACACGTCCGGCACCACCGGCAAGCCGAAGGGTGCGGAGCTCACCCACGCCAACCTGTGCGCGAACATCATCCAGGGCGTGGCCTGGGTGCCGGGGCTGGGCAAGGGGGAGGAGCCCGAGCGCATGCTCGGTGCGCCGCCGATCTTCCACGCCTACGGGCTGACGATGAACATCACACTCGGGCCGCTGATCGGCGGCACGGTGCTGTTGCTGCCCGCGCCGGAGAAGCCGCTGCTGGCGTCGGCGATGAAGAAGCAGAAGCCCACCTGGATCCCCGGTGTGCCGACGCTCTACCAGACGATCATGAACATCGCCGAGCAGCAGAAGATCGACATCTCCGGGGTGAAGGCCAGCTTCTCCGGGGCGTCCGGCCTGCCCGTCGAACTGGTGAAGCGCTGGGAGAACATGACCGGTGGTCTGCTGGTCGAGGGCTACGGGCTCACCGAGACCTCGCCGATCGTGATCGGCAACCCGATGAGCACCGACCGTCGCCCCGGGTACGTCGGCATCCCCTTCCCGGACACCGACGTGCGCGTCGTGGACCAGGACGACCCCGCCCGCGAGCTGCCCGACGGCGAGGCCGGCGAGCTGGTGGTGAAGGGACCGCAGGTCTTCGGCGGCTACCTCAACCGTCCGGACGCCAACGAGAAGGCCTTCGTCGACGGCTGGTTCCGGACCGGTGACATGGCGGTCAAGGAGACCGACGGCTTCGTGAAGATCGTCTCGCGCATCAAGGAGATGATCGTCACCGGCGGGTTCAACGTGTACCCGGCGGAGGTGGAGGAGGTGCTCTCCGAGCACCCGTCCATCGCGCAGGCCAGCGTGGTCGGCCTCCCGCGGGAGGACGGCTCGGAGACCGTCGCCGCCGGCGTGGTCCTCGCCGACGGCGCCCGGCTGGACGAGGAGGTCCTCAAGGACCACTGCCGTGAGGGGCTGGCGCGTTACAAGGTGCCGCGCGTGTTCCAGGTGTTCAAGGAGTTGCCGGCCGACCAGCTCGGCAAGGTGCGACGTGTGGAGGTCCGGGAGCAGATGACGGACTAGGCGGTGTTTTTCCGTCGCTCCGTTGTAGGCTGGTTTCTATCAGGGTGATCCCACGTCGCCGCGGGAGTTGCTCTGATCATAAAAACAGCCCCCGGAGGACCTAATCTCCGGAGGCTGCCGAACATCAACGTGCTCTGTAGTGCCTAGCTAGTAAACCAGCTAAGTACTGCGGTCACGATTTCTGTGAAGTCGCGGACCACCGGAGTCCCCAGCACGAGGACGGTGGCCGCGACTTTTGCTTTTGCCGTGAACGGGCTTTTCGCCGTGGTCGTCGTCGCTGTCGCGCGCGAGCACCAGGGCCACGCAGCAGTGAGGAGGGCGGTCAAAGGACCGCGCCATTGATCAGTGTAGAGGGGCCCACGGACGTACCGGAGGGGGATGTTCTATCACCCCGCGTTGTTGTTGGTCTGGCTCCGGAAAACCAACAACAGCGCGGGGTACTGGGTACGGGCTCAGCGGGGCAGGCGACTCACTCCGCGGGCAGCCACGCCTCCCAGAGTCGGGAGTAGCGCCCGCCGCGCTCCACGAGGTCGGTGTGCGTCCCCGACTCGACCACCCGGCCGTCCTCCAGGACGACCACGAGGTCGGCCGTCTGCGCCTGGGAGAGGTGGTGGGCGACGATGATCGCCGTCCTGCCGGCGGCGACGGTGTCCACCGCGGCGTCGAGGCGTCCGGCACCCTCGCCGGTGCCCGCGTGGGCGGTGGCCTCGTCGAGGACCACGACCGGGGGATCGGCGAGCAGGACGCGCGCCAACGCCAACTGCTGGACCGTCGCCTCGTCGAGGGTGTCGGCGGACGTGAGAGGGGCGTCGGTGTTCACCCCGACGGCGGTCAGGGCCTCGGTCAGCTCGGCGTCGGTGGCCGTGGGGGAGGCCAGCCGCAGGTTGTCCGCCACGGTGCCGGTGAACTGGTGGACCTCCTGGGTGACCAGCACCGCCGCCGGTCTCCCGGACGCCGTTGTGGCACGGTGGGCGTCCACCCCTCCCACGCTCATCCGGCCCTGGTCGGGGCGCAGCTCCCCGGAGATGACACGGGCCAGCGTGGACTTCCCCGATCCGGACGCGCCGACCAGCACCACCCGCGCCCCGTCGGGGACGCTGAGGGTGATGCCGTCGAGCCCGGTCCCGCTGACGGTCCCGCTGCGCTGGTCACCGCCGTAGCGGAAGTGGACGTCCGTGATCTGCACAGTGCCATCTGTACCGCCCGCCCCGCCAGCAGCGCCAACCCCATCCCCACCCACCCCGAGCACGCCGACGAGCCGGGCCAGGCCCACCTCCGCGCGCTGGAGGTCGTCGATGCTGGCCAGCAGTACGCTCACCGGGGCGAAGATGCGCTGGAAGAACAGTGCGCCGGCGGTGGCCGCCCCCACGCTCAGCACCCCGGCGTCGACCCGCCAGAAACCCACGCACAGCACCGCGGCCAGCCCGAGGAACTCGGCGACGTTCAACCCGCCGTTGAAGACGTTGCGCACCTTCGTCGCCGCCCGCCCGATCTCCACCGACGCGAGGCTGCGCTCGGCCACCAGGCGTAACCGGTTCGCCCCCTGCCCGTGGGCGCGCACGGTGGACGCACCGTTCACGGTCTCGATGAGCGCCTGCCCGCGCTCGGCGTCCATCCGCTGCTGACGGACGTAGAGCGGACGTGACCTGCGCAGGAACACCGCGCCGGAGAGCACCTGCACCGGCAGGGCGACGAGTGCGGCCAGCGCCAGCCACGGGTCCAGCACGGCGAAGCCCAGGGCCGTGACCACCAGGGTGAACAGGGCCTGGGTCGTGCGCGGCAGCACCTCGGTCACCGCGGTGGTGACGGACTCCACGTCCCCGGTCACGCGGGAGACCACGTCGGAACTGCCGGCGCTCTCCACGGCCCCTGGGTCGAGGTGGACCGCGGCGTCCAGCACGTCCTCCCGCAGGGTGGCGAGCACATCCTGCAGGGTCCTGACCAGCAGGCGACCGCCCCACAGGACGAGCAGTGCGGCGACCACGCCGGCCGCGACGACGCCGCCGACGGTGAGTGCGAGACGGTCCAGGCCGCGTCCGTCGATCACGTCGTCGACGAGGCGCCCCTGCAGGGCGGGCACGGCCAGCGCCGCGGCCGAGCCGAGGGTGAGGCACGCGACCACCAGCGACAACGCACCCAGGCGGGGTCGCAGCAGCTCCGCGACGACCCGACCGGTCTGCCGGACGGTGGCCTCGGGCAGCCGGTTCGTGGTGGTGTTCACAGCTCCACCACCTCGTCGCAGGCGTCCAGCATGAGGTGGTCGGACGTGATGACCAGCACCGCCAGCCCGGGCCTGTCGTGCACGAGCGCGGCGAGTCCGGTGGCGACGTCGCGGGCGGTCACCGGGTCCAGGGACATCGTCGGCTCGTCGAGGACGAGCACATGCCCGGAAGCATGTAGGGCGCGGGCCAGCACCTCGCGGCGCCGCTGGCCCCCGGAGAGCCGGTGGCCGCCCTCGCCGACGGGGGCCTCGACGGAACCAAGGTGGGTGACGACGTCGTCCAACGCGGTGGCGGTGGCGACATCGGCGTCCACCTGCGCGTCGGAGAAGGTCACGTTCTCCCGCAGGGAGCCGGTGAACAGCGTCGAGTCGCGCGGTGGCACGGTGACGGCCCGATGCCAGGCGTCCGGCCCGAGGTCGAGCGCGTCGACCCCGTCGAGGGTGAGTTCGCCGCGCGCCGGGACGGTGCGGAAGCCGAGCCGGTCGGCGATGCGTCCGGCGTCGGACGTCGCGACGTGCACGCCGACGAGCCGTCCTGCGCGTGCCGTCACCGTCGGCGCGGTGGCCGCCGAGGCGTCTGCAGTCGCCTCCCAGGTCAGGACGCCGGCGTCGCCGCTGCGGCGCGGCGCCGGGTGCGCCGCGCCGGGCAGCTGGTACTCCTCGGCGACGAAGGCGCGCAGCCGGGCCGCGGAGGCGCGCTTGTACGCCCAGTTCGCCCCGAACGTGCCGATGTGCGACAGCGAGCCCTTGAGGTACTGCGCCAACCCGATCACGGTGACGAGCTCACCCGGGGTGATCGTCCCGTCGAGCGCGAGCCAGCCGGCGGCGAAGGTGAGTACTGCCAGGTAGACCAGCGAAACCACGTCGCTGACCGCCTCGTAGCCGCGCAGCGACAATGCCGAGGCCACCGCGGTATCGCGCGAATGTGCGCTGGCGACGCGGTACCGGCGGGCGACCTCGTCCTCGGCCCCGAGGCCGCGGATCGTGCGCAGTCCCGCCATCGCGTCCGCGGCGACGTCGCTGGCGGCGGCGACGGCCCGCTGCTCGGTGCGTCCGCGGGCGAACATCGGACGCGAGAGCCGCTGCATCAGCACCAGCACGGCCACCGCCCCGGCCAGGACCCCGATGCCCAGGGGAGCGGAGACGGCCAGCAACGCCCCGGCCGCGGCGACGAGTCCGGCGACGGTGGCGAGCTGCTGCACGATGCTCCAGGAGACCCCGGCGACCTGGAAGGTGTCGTTCGTGGTGATCGACAGGACCTCGCCGGTGGAGCGCCGGGCGTGCCCACGCGGGTGCAGGACGCGGCCGAGCGCGAGCTGGCGCAGGTCGTGCTCACCGTGGCCGTAGACCCGCACCATGCCCAGCATCGCGCGCTGGTAGCTCAGCGACGTGAGCAGGAAGACCCCCGCCAGCGCCCCCAGCCACACGGCCAGCGCCCGGGGGTCTCCGGGCATGACGGCCCGGTCGATGATGACGCCGATGAGCACGGGCACGGCCGCATCGCCGAGGTTGTGCACCACCAGGCCGAGGGTGCACGCCGCCAGGCGCCGCGCCCGGCCGTCGCCGGTCAGGGCGATGCGCAGGACGTGGCCGGTGGTGACGCCGGAAGGAGCGGCAGTGGGGTCGCCGGAAGGGTCGGTGGTCCGCATGACAGTTCACGCTAGGGCCGTGGCTCGCGGCGGGGCGGACGGGAGTCGTCGTGCAGCGGACAGGGTCGGTTCCTGTGTCCGTTGCGCTGCAGACAGTGTCCGCTGCGCCGACCGACCGCCCGCTACGGTCTGGATGAATGTCCATGGAGTTTTCTGGACGCCACGAGGAGAACCAGATGAGGAGCAGCAGATGAGGACGACAACCGGGGCCACGCACTGGGCCACGAAACTGGGCCGGCGAGTGGGCCGGACCGTCGCAGCGGTGGCGGTGGCCACCGGGCTGGTGGCGGCGACCGCCGCCTGCGGCAGCGACGACGACGGGCAGGACGCCGACAACGTCCGCACCGTGGACAGCGCCTACGGCGAGGTGGAGGTCCCGGAGACCCCGGAGCGCGTCGTCGCCGTCTCCTACGACACCCCGTGGCAGCTGAAGTCCCTCGGCGTCACGCCCGTCGGTACCCAGGACTACAGCGACTACACGCAGGGGTTCACCGAGGAACAGCTGGACTTCGTGGAGCAGGCCGAACCGGTCGGCAAGTTCTTCGAGCTGGACATCGAGGCGGTCGCCGCGGCTGAGCCGGACCTGATCGTCGGCGACGTCCTCGAGATCGACGACGACGTCTACGAGAAGCTCGCGGAGATCGCCCCGACGGTCATCGTGGAGGGTGAGGACCGGGGTGACTGGAAGGCCATCGTCGCCTCCATCGCCGAGGCCGTGGGCACCGAGGACGAGCTCGAGGAGACGAAGGCGGCCTACGAGGACCGCCTGGCGGAACTGCAGGACGACTACGCCGACGTGCTCGACGAGTACACCTTCGCCTCGATCGGCCCGATGGACGACCCGACGAACTTCTACATCAACTACCCCTCCGGCATCCTCGGCGCGATCTTCGAGGAGGTGGGCATGACCACGGCGTCGTCGGTGCCCACCGGCGAGTTCCCCAAGGGGTGGGAGGAGTACTCCACGGAGAACATCGGCTCCCTCCTCGGTGAGGCCGACGTGGTCATGGTGCCCCTCAACGCGGACGGGACGGTGGACCCGGGCATGCAGGAGGTCATGGACAACCCGCTGTTCCAGCAGCTCAAGGCCGCGCAGGACGACCACGTCGTGCCCGTCGACGGGTCGGTCACCGACTATGCCTCTGCGGTCGACTTCCTCGACATCATCGAGGAGAAGGTCCTCGCCCCGCTGCAGGGCTGACCTGTCGTTGTCCCCGCTCCACCCCTATTCCCGATGACTGGAGTCACATGAACACCACCCTGCCGCGACGGGTCCGTCCGGCACGCCGCCGTGCGGCCGTCGCCGTCCTGGCGCTCGCCGCCGTCCCCGCCCTGCTCGCCGGATGTTCTTCGGCGCAGGACGAGACGTCCGGCTCGTCCGGCTCAGGCGACGGCGCGGAACGCGTCTTCGCCGAACCCGACGACGGCGCGTTCCCCGTCACCATCGACCACGCCTACGGGGAGACCACGGTGGAGGAGCAGGCGGAGCGTGTCCTCGTGGTCGGGTGGGGCGGCGCGGACCTCGCCGTACAGCTCGGCACCGTCCCGGTCGCCCAGGGCATCGCCGGTGGCGAGGGTGACAGCGCCGAGTACCACCCGTGGTTCCGCGAGGCCGTCGAGGAACTCGGCGCACCCTTGCCGGCGACCGATGAGTCGCTGGAGCGTGGTGAGGTCGACACGGAGTTCGTGGCGACCCAGGAACCCGACCTGATCCTCGCGGTGAACTCCGGTATCAGCGCCGAGGAGTACGACCGGCTGACCGACATCGCCCCCACGGTCGCTTTCCCGGACGAGCCCTGGGCCACGTCCGCGCAGGACCACCTGACGATGGTCGGTGAGGCGCTGGGCCGCGCCGAACGGGCGGCGGAGATCACCGGTGAGCTGGACGAGAAGATCAGCGGGGTCGCGGACTCCCACCCGGAACTGTCCGGGGTGTCCTTCCTCTACGGCTTCCTCCCGACGGACGGCCAGGTCGTGATCTTCTCCGAGGCGGACCCGCGGGTCGGGACGTTGGAGAAGCTCGGTCTGACCCCGTCGCCGGACCTGGCCGCCCTGGCGGAGCAGGCGGACGGGGAGTCGAGCTTCAACGTCGCCGTCGAAAGGCTGATCAGTACCGACGCCGACACCAACGTGAGCACCGTCAGCCGCGAGGAGTGGGACGCCGCGGTGGACGCCGACCGGACGTTCGCCGCCTGGGGGCCGGTCGCGGACGGTGATGCCTCGGTGATCGAGGACCCGGACGTGGGCCTGGCGTTGGCGACCTCGACGCCGCTGAGCCTCTCCTGGGCGGTCGAGGACATCGCGGATGTCCTGTCCGCTTCGGTGGGGTAGCGCCGGGGTAGCGCTCGACTGTCAGTCGGTGAGCTGGTCCACGACGTAGTCAGCGAAGTCAGCCCCGACCTTCGAGTACCCTGCGCGGTGGTTGTAGAGCAGCTGCGGGGTCTTGCCGTCGACCACGGCGGGCAGGTTCTTCCAGATCGTGTCGTCGGCGACGGCGGAGTCGGGGTTCTGCACCAGGATCACGTCCGCCTCGGTGAGGATGTTCAGGTTCTCCTTGCTGTACATCCGCAGCGATCCGTCGGCTTCGCGTGACCCGCTGTCGGTCAGCACGGTGAAGCCCAGGTCGGTGAGCACCTCGGGGGCGAGGTTCTCGTCCTCGAGCACGAACTGGTCGTCCTGCAGTGCGACGATGGCCACGGTCTGTCCGGCGTACTCGCCGAGGTCCTCGGCGCCGGCCTCGACGACGCGGTGGTAGTCCGCGATGCTCTGTTCTGCCTCCTCCCTCTTGCCGATCTGCTCGGCCTGGTCGAGCAGTGGCTCGAGCCAGGCGTCGTCTCCGAGGGAGGACGCCCTGGCATCCCGGGCGAGGTCGCCGTCGAGTCCGATCACGGGGGCGATCTCTTCGAGGCGTTGCTGCTGTTCGCTGTCGTAGGTGTCGAACCAGGCGGCCGTGGTGATGATCAGGTCGGGGTCCATGTCCGCCACGGCCTCGGCGTCCGGGTCGGTGGTGTTGAAGTCGTACCTGGTCACGGTGTCCGGCAGGTCGTCGTTGACCACGTTGTTCTGTGCGGACTCCGCGGTGATCTCGGGGGTCGCCACCAGGTTGAGCCCGGTGATCTCGGCGAACTCGGGGCAGAGCCGGGTCTCGATGCAGACCACCCGTTGCGGGTCCGCCGGGATCTCCACCTGCTGGTCGGCGTAGTCGAAGGTGATGGTGTCGGCGCCGGAGTCGCCACCCGTCGCGGAGTCCTCGTCCGACGAGCAGGCGGCGAGCGCGGTCAGGGATACGGCGCACAGGCCGGCGAGCAGCGGTGCGGTGAAACGTCCTCGTGATGTCATGGAGTCGACGCTAACCGTCGGTATCTGCGGGCATCGGACAGATTGTGTCTGTTTCACGACAGCCCTGCGCCCGGGGCGCCGGTCGTGGCAGCACCGCATCCCTGACGTCTGTGCGAGGTGACCTGTCCGTTGCGCGAAGACCGGTACATGTAGGGTTGCCTTAGCGAAAATAAGTGCAGCGGTACCCGCCAGGGTGCTGCGCGGACGGCGGGAGAAACGCGTGGATGCAGGTCAGGGAGGTTCCGATCCCCGGATTCACCGGGCCCGGGTGACGGCGGTGACGAGGGTCGGCAAGGCGATGGTGCGGGTCAGTCTTGGCGGACCGGACATGGCCGACTACCCCACCACGGACGTGGGCGACGAGTGGGTGCGGGTCTTCTTCCCGGACGCCCCGACCGAGCCCGTCCGCCTGCCGCGTGTGGAGGGCACCGGCTGGGTGTACGCGGACGGCGTCGAGGCCTCGGAGATGCGCACCTACACCATCCGCGACTGGCGTCCCGGTGAGGTGGACGTCGACTTCGTCGTCCACGGCACCGGCGTGGCGACGACGTGGGCGACCACCGTCGAGGTCGGCGGCGAGGTCGGCCTGACCGAGCCTGTCGCCGTGTACCGGCGGGCGCAGGACGCCACCCACCAGGTCCTGCTCTGCGACGAGCCGGGCCTGCCGGCGGCACTGCGGATCTGCGAGGACGCTCCGGCGGGCATGACGTCCACCCTCGTCTGCGAGGTCCGGGACGCCGGGTACGAGGTCGCGCCGCGTCGCGGCGAGGTCGAATGCGTCTGGCTGCCCGGCGGTGGCAACGGCGTGGGTCCCTCCCGTCTGCCGGAGGCGCTGTCGGACCTGGACATCCCGCAGGACGCCGCGGTGTGGGTGGGCACGGAGACCCGCGTCTCGCGGACGCTGCGCCGGCAGCTGCGTGAGGAGAAGGGCCTGGCCCGGACGGCGGCGACGACGATGGGCTACTGGGTCCACGACAAGGAGCGGTGGATCGCCGCCTACGACGCGCTGGGCGAGGAGTTCGCCGACAAGGTCCGTGACCTCTACGACAGCGACCGCGACCCCGACGAGGTCACCGACCTCGTCGACAGCCTCTACGAGACGAACGGGCTGTGACCGTGCTGCAGGGCGCGGTACTCGACGCGCCGGAGTCCGTCCCGCCGATGTCCGCCGAGCAGGACGACCTGATCCCCGGAGACTACCTGCTCACGATGCGGGAACTGCGCTACCCCAGTCCGCTCGAACCGGAGGTCTGCACGGGGGACACGCACCACCACCTCAACCACCACGTGGTCTTCTGGCCGATGCGAGGCAGCGCCTACGTGGACGTGGACGGGCACCGTCACCACCTCCCACCCGGGCACGGGGTCTTCGTGCCCGCCGGCGTGGGGCACGCCGCCGACACCGGTGCGTCCAGCACGTTGACCGCGGTCTACGTGCGACCGGACGCGTGGGAGGGGCCGGCGGACCGGGTGCACGATGTCGCGGTGAACGCCGCCACCAGGGAAATGCTGGTGATGATGGCCTACAACGCGATGGGACGCGACCGGCGGTTCCGGGCGCAGCGGCTGTGCCTGGACTTCATGTCCGAGCCGTGCCTGCCGGGGCTCGAACTGCCGCTGCCGGACAGCCGGCTGATCCAGCCGATCATGCGTCACGTCATGGAACGTCCGGACGACGACCGCTCCCTGGACGACTGGGCGTGGATCCTCAACACCAGCGGGCGCACCATCGCCCGGGCGTTCCGGGCGGACACCGGCATGACCTTCAGCGAGTGGCGCACGGCCGCCCGCATGTCCGAGGCCGTGCGGCTGCTGTCGGACGGCGCGCCGGTCGGCGCGGTGTCCAGGAAGGTGGGCTACACCTCCGCCAGTGCCTTCAGCACGGCGATGAAACGCGTCACCGGACGCGGCCCGCAGTACTTCCGCACCGTGCGGTGAGTTCCTCGCGGGACGACAACATGACAACAGAAAAAGCAGAAAAAACAGGAGTGGGACCATGACAAAAACAGGTGGAGTGCAGGGCATGCGAGTGGCCTGGCTGGGGATGCTGAGCGCGGTGGCGCTGGCGTCGGCGGCGGTACTGACCGCATGCGGGTCCGACGATGGGGACAGCTCGGGCGGCAGTGGCGGTGACAGCGGATCCGGCACTTTCCCGGTCACCATGGAACACGTCTACGGCGAGACGGAGATCCCGGAGAAGCCGGAGCGGATCGTCACCATCGGATGGATCACCCACGACATCGTCGCCGCCCTGGGCACCGCCCCGGTGGGGGTCGACGAGACCTGGGGAGGCGACGACGAGGGGTTCAGCCCGTGGTTCCGCGACCAGGTCGAGAACGTCCTGGACGCCGACATGCCCGAACTCACCGACTCCGAGGACGGGAGCATCAACGTGGAGAAGATCGCGGCCACCGAACCCGACCTCATCCTCGCGCCGCACTCCGGGATCACCGACGTCGACTACGGTCGTCTCACCGACATCGCCCCGACCGTGGCCTACACCGAGAGCCCCTGGCAGTCCGGTAGCTGGCAGGAACTGACGGAGACCGTGGCCACCGCGATGGGGGAGCAGGAGCGCGGTGCCGAGCTCATCGGGGAGACCGAGACCGCGATGGCGGACGAGGCCGCGGAGTACCCGAACCTGCAGGACTCGTCCTTCGTCTACGGGCTGACCTTCGACGGCGGTTCCCAGGAGCTGGGCCTCTACGTGTCGGGTGACCCGCGGGTCGCCTTCCTGCGGGAGTTCGGCCTGGTGGACAGCTCCAACCTCGCCGACTCGATGGACCTGGAGGAGGAGGACTCCTTCTTCGGCACCGTCAGTCTGGAGAACGTCGGACGGGTCGACACCGACCTCTTCGTCGGCTGGTCGAGCAGTGCGCAGCAGACGCGGGACACGCTGGAGACCCCGGCGATGTCGCGGTGGCGACCGATCGAGGACGGCAACTACTACATCCTCGAGGACGAGACGCTCGCCTCGGCGACCAACGGTCCCAGTCCGCTCAGTATCCGCTGGGCGCTGGACGAAGGGTTCCTCGACGACCTGTCCGAGGCGCTGGACGGCGGTGCCGTGGTGCGCCCGGCACGCTGAGACCGTCGGGTAGCCACGGCGTCACACGGCGTCACAGATCAGCGCAGTCCAGTCCGGTGAACAGGGAGTCCGGGTGCGCGAGCCGGTCGAGCACCGGGTCGACGAGGGGGAGTTCGCGGGTGAAGAAGTACTCGGCGGCGGCCCGTTTGCCGGCCGCCAGCGGGGAGCCGGCCTCACGGGCGGCGTGTGCCATGTCCAGCCAGATCCAGGCGACCACGACGTGCCCGGTGACCTCGAGGTAGTCGGTCGCGTGGGCGAGTGCGGCTGAGGCGTCCCCGTCCTTCCGCAACGTCGCGGTGACCTCCACGAGGCGTGCGAGGCGGGCGGCGAGGGCGTCCGAGAACGCGGGGAAGGACGCCGCGGCGGCGTCCACCGTCGCGGTGATCGTCTCGGCGAGCAGGCGCAGGCCCGCGCCGTCCTGCATCACGACCTTGCGTCCGAGCAGGTCCTGGCCCTGGATTCCGTGCGTGCCCTCGTGGATGGGGTTGAGCCGGTTGTCGCGGTAGAACTGCTCCACGTTGTGGTCGCGGGTGTAGCCGGCACCGCCGAGGACCTGGATCGCCAGGTCGTTGGCGGCGGGCCCGTACTGGGAGGGGAAGCTCTTCACCACCGGGGTGAGCACGTCGAGCAGCAGGTCGAACCGTCGGCGTTGCTCACCGCTTGCGACGGTGGAGCGGTCCACCAGGTTCGCGGCGTAGAGGCACAGGGCCATGGACCCCTCCGCGTAGGCCTTCTGCGCCAGGAGCATGCGCCGGACGTCGGCGTGCTCGATGATCGGCACCTGCGGCCGGGCGGGGTCCTTCGCACCGACGGGCCGGCCCTGCGGGCGGTTGCGCGCGTAGTCCAGGGACTCCAGGTACCCGGTCATCGCCAGGGCGGCCGCGCCGGTGCCCACGCCGATGCGGGCCTCGTTCATCATGTGGAACATGTACTGCAGCCCGCGGTTCTCCTCGCCGACGAGGTAGCCGACCGCGCCCGCCGACCCGCCGGGGGAGTGCGTGCCGTCGCCGAAGTTGAGCAGGGTGTTGGTGGTGCCGCGGTAGCCCATCTTGTGGTTGAGGCCGGCGAGGGTCACGTCGTTGCGCTCGCCGTCCTTCAGGACCTTCGGGACGATGAAGAGGCTCAGTCCCTTCACCCCGGCTGCGCCGGTGCGGGCGAGGACGAGGTGGATGATGTTGTCGGTCATCTGGTGGTCGCCGCCGGAGATCCACATCTTCGTGCCGGTGAGGCGCCACGTACCGCTGTCGTCGTCGCGCCGGGCGCGGGTCGTCACGTCGGCCAGCGAGGAACCGGCGTGGGGCTCGGACAGGCACATGGTCCCGCTGAAGACTCCGGCGAGCTGCGGGTCGGCGTAGTCGGTCACCTGCTGCGGGGAGCCGTGGGCGATGATCAGGGCGGCGTTGGCCATGGTGAGCATGGGGTAGGCGGCGGTGGCGATGTTGGCGGCCTGGACCCAGGCGAAGCAGGCGCGGGACACGGTGAGCGGCAGGTCGACCCCGCCGTGCTCCTCCCCGAAGGACGCGGCGGCGAGGCCGGAGTCGGCGAAGGCGCGCAGTGCCGGGGCGATGGCCTCGTGGGTGTGGACGCTGCCGTCGCGGCTGGTGAACGTCGGCTCGTCGAGGTCGGAGGCCCGCATGTGCGGGCGGAAGGACGTTACCGCCAGCTCGCGGGAGGCGTCGAGCATCGCGTCGAAGGTGTCCCTGGAGTGCTCGGCGAACGGCGCGTGGTCGGTGAGTTCCTCGACACGCAGCCAGTCGTGGAGCAGGAAGGACAGGTCGTCGCGGGACAGGATCTCGGCGGTCATGTTTCCACCCTAAAGTACCGACGGGGATGTCGGTGCGGAAACCTACGGGCGCCCCACCCCGGTCAGCTCCGCGCTGCGCTCCCACAGCCCCTCCGCCAGTGCCGCGTCGTGGACCTGCGGATTCACCTTCGTGGCCAGCTTCCCGCGCTCGTGGTAGCCGCCAGGGGTGAAATCGGTGCCGGGCTCGCCCAGGGCCAGGTCGACGAGGAGGCGTGCACTGTCCTCGGGGCTGGTCATCAGCAGCTTCGAGACCACGGGGAGGTGGTAGACGATCTTCATGAGGCTGGAGGTGTCCGAGGCGAAACTGGTGCTGACAACGCCGGGGTGGAAGGCCACGGCGTTGACCTCGTCGCCGAACCGGCGGTCCAGTTCGCCGGTGAACAGGATGTTCTCCAGCTTGGCGTCGCCGTAGGCCTTGTTCGCGCTCCACTTCCCTGAATTGTCGAGGTCAGAGAGATCAAGGTCCCCGAAGAGGCGGGCGGCGATGCTGGCGGTCTGGATCACCGTGGCGTGCGACTCGCGTAGCCGCTCGAGCAGCAGGTTCGTCAGCAGGAACGGGGCCAGGTGGTTGACCTGGAACGTCTTGTCGTACCCGTCCTGCGTGGTATCCTGCGAGAAGATGCCGCCGGCGTTGTTCGCCAGCACGTCGATGCGCGGGTAGGCGTCGAGCAGGTCGGACGCCAGGTCGCGCACCTGGTCGAGGTGCTGGAAGTCCGCCAGGTGGTAGGGGGCGTCCAGCTCGTCGGCGAGGGCGCGTGTCTTCTCCGGCGACCTGCCGACCAGGACGACCCGGTGGCCGGACGCCGCCAGGTGGCGCGCCGCTGCGGCGCCGATGCCGTCGCTGGCGCCGGTGATCACGATCGTTCTGCTGTCATTCATGCCCGCCCAGGCTACGCACCTGTACCCTCACCCGTATCTGCACCCGTGTCCCTGCCCGAACCCACAGAGGACTCACAGGCGTATGCAGCGTGCCCGACTACGTCCCTGCGGTGCTGATGGGGAATAATCGGCGGCGTACAACTGTCTAACGGAGGCCGGCGTAGAACTTCATGAGCGCAACCACTGAGATGAGCGACCAGTCCGGCGACCGGGCTGCCGTCGGGAGCGAGGATCGATACGACCCGCGGCGCCTCGCCCGGGTCATTCTGCCGAAGCGGGGTGAACCGCGGGACGTGCGTTCCCTCTACATCGTGGAGAACGAGCAGACCCCGGGGCGCGTCACCGCCCTGTCGCGCACGTCCGCCCGCATCCCCGCGGGCGAGGAGATCAGCTTCGAGAGCTACTTCAACGGGTTCCCCGCGTCCTACTGGCGCCGGTGGAGCCAGCTCGACGAGGTGCAGCTGCGCGTCGACCTCACCGGCGACGCGCGCATCGACATCTACCGCTCCAAGATCGACGGCTCGCGTATCGCCGTGACCGGCGGCATCGTGGAGGTCGACGAGGACGGCCGCGGTGTCGCGGAGTTCACCATGTCCCTGGACCCGTTCGAGGACGGCGGCTGGATCTGGTTCGACATCACGTGCGAGTCCGAGACCGTCATCCACAGCGCCGGCTGGTTCGCCACGAAGGACGCCGGGGAGCAGCGCGTGGTCTCCGACACCGTGGTGACCGATCCCGTCACCGGCGGGAAGAAGACGCTCAAGGCGGGAGACGTCCTGCCCGCCCCGGAGCCGCGCGTGACGATCGGCATCCCCACGTTCAACCGTCCGGCGGACGCCGTCGCCGCGTTGGAGGCGCTGTCGTCCGACCCGGTCGTCGACTCGGTCGTGGACACGCTGATCATGCCCGACCAGGGCACGAAGCACCCGAAGGACGAGCCGGGCTTCCCGGCGGTCGAGGAGCACTACGGCGACCGGCTGCGCATGCCGGTGCAGGGCAACCTCGGTGGCTCCGGCGGATACTCGCGCATCATGTACGAGGCGCGTCACCCGGAGCGCGGCACCGACAGCCCGTTCATCCTCTACATGGACGACGACATCGCCATCGAGCCGGACAGCGTGCTGCGCTCCCTGGCGGCGTCGCGCTACGCCACCTCGCCGATGCTGGTCGGCGGTCAGATGCTGAACCTGCAGGAGCGCAGCCACCTGCACACCATGGGCGAGATCATCGACCGTGGCAGCTTCATGTGGACCGCCGCCCCGCACACGCACTACGACCACGACTTCTACAACCACCCGCTGCGTGACCGCGGCGAGTACGGGGAGAACGCCTCCGGCGAGGCGGTCGACTCCAAGGACCTGCACCGCCGCATCGACGCCGACTACAACGGCTGGTGGATGTGCATGATCCCGCGCGTCGTCGCCGACACCATCGGCCAGCCCCTGCCGCTGTTCATCAAGTGGGACGACGGCGAGTTCGGCCTGCGCGCCCGCGACCACGGCTTCCCCACGGCGTCCTGGCCCGGCATTGCGATCTGGCACATGGCCTGGTCCGACAAGGACGACGCCATCGACTGGCAGGCCTACTTCCACCTGCGCAACCGGCTCATCGTCGCCGCCCTGCAGCACGAGGGCAGCCCGACGGGCATCATCACCTCGATGACGAAGGCCACCGCCAAGCACCTCATGTGCCTGGAGTACTCCACCGTGGCGATCCAGAACGAGGCGATGAAGGACTTCCTCGCCGGCCCGGACCAGCTCTTCGACATCCTCGACACCGCGCTGCCGCGCATCAACGCGCTGCGCAAGCAGTACCCGGACGCCGTCGTCGTGCCGTCCGCCGCGCAGCTGCCCGCCCCGGTGGGTGGACCGGCGAAGCTGACGGACATCCCGCTGTCGCCGTTCGCCAAGGTCTCGCGCCTGGCGAAGGTCGTGGCCAACAACCTGCGCCCGGCCGACCCGCACCACCACGAGGTGCCGCAGGTCAACCTGCCCCCGATCGAGGCCCGCTGGTTCTCCCTCGGCCGTCTCGACGGGGTCACCGTGACCACCGCCGACGGCCGTGGCGTGGTCTACCGCAAGCGCGACCGTGACAAGGCCCGTGACCTGGCCCGCGAGTCCGCGCGCCTGCAGAAGGAGGTGGCGACCCGCTTCGACGAGATGCGGCAGCGCTACCGCGTGGCACACCCCGAGCTGACCAGCGTGGACGCCTGGGCGAAGATCTTCGAGCCGGGGGAGACGTCATGACCTCTGCGGTCCGCTCCGAGGCGGACGTGCTCGTCGCCGTGCAGGACGCCGTCCTGAAGGCGCCGGCCGACCGTACCGTCCTCGCCACCGCCCGCGGGCTGAGCCACTTCGGCGAGCACGCGCTCGGCTGGTTCGCCCTCGCCGGCACCGGCGCAGCGGTCGCCGCCGTGCGCGGACGTAAGGACACGGCCGGCGCGACGGCCGGCGTGGCACCCTGGGTGGAGCTGGGCGTCTCGGCGTTCACCGCCCACGCGGCGTCCGTCGTCCTCAAGCGGGTCGTGCGACGCCGCCGGCCCTCGGACCCGCGCATCCGCGTCGGGGTGGCGACGCCGTCGCGGCTGAGCTTCCCCTCGTCACACGCCACGTCCACCGCCGCGGCGCTGACGTCGCTGACCCGGGTCACCGGGTCCCGGCTGCCGCTCGCCGGCGTGCCGGTGATGATGGCGTCCCGCCTGGTCCTCGGGGTGCACTACCCCACCGACGTCCTCGCCGGCGTCGCCCTCGGGGTGGCGACCGAGAAGGCCGTCCACCGAACTGCGAAGGAGATCAACCGATGACCCGACCCGGGACGGACCCCGAATTCGACCCCACCGAGTCCAACGACACCAACGAGCGTCCGGGGGAGCGTCAGGTGTTCATCGGGTCCGAACCGCACACCTCCGGGCTCGAGGAGCCGGCGGAGTGGGAGGACCAGACCTACGCCAAGGAGTCGACGGAGGACACCGGTGCCGGTACCGGCCACCGTGCCCCGCGCAACCTGCCCGAGGCGATGGTCAAGGCGCTGCGCCCCAAGCAGTGGGTGAAGAACGTCCTCGTCGTCGCTGCGCCCGCGGCCGCCGGCGGTGACCTGCTCTTCCAGGGGCGGGTGATCACCGACATCATCATCGCCTTCGTCGTGTTCTGCCTCGGCGCCTCGTCGATCTACCTGGTCAACGACGCCAAGGACGTGGAGTCCGACCGTCAGCACCCCACGAAGCGCTACCGGCCGATCGCCGCGGGCGTGCTTCCGGTGGGCCTGGCCTACGCCATGGCGGTGGTGCTCATCGTCGCCGCCATCGGGTTGAGCTTCCTGGCGTCCAACGGCGGCTCGCTGGCGATCGTCATCGCCATCTACATCGGGCTGCAGCTGGGCTACTGCTTCGGCTGGAAGCACCAGCCGGTCATCGACATCGCGCTGGTGTCCTCCGGGTTCATGCTGCGCGCCATGGCCGGTGGCGTGGCCGCGAGCATCGACCTGTCCCAGTGGTTCCTGCTGGTCGCCGCGTTCGGTTCGCTGTTCATGGCCGCCGGCAAGCGGTACGCGGAGCTCAAGCTGTCGCTGCGCTCGGGCGCGAAGATCCGCAAGTCGCTGGAGAGCTACACTCCGACCTACCTGCGGTTCGTGTGGACGCTGTCCGCCACGGCCGTGGTGCTGGCCTACGCCCTGTGGGGCTTCGACATGAGCCAGCAGCACCCGGGTCACGCCTCGGTCTGGTACCAGGTCTCCATGGTGCCCTTCACCGTGGCGATCCTGCGCTACGCCGCGGACGTCGACCGGGGCGAGGGTGGTGCACCGGACGAGATCGCACTGAGCGACAGGACGCTGCAGGCCCTTGCGCTGCTGTGGGTCGCCACGATCGCGGTGGCCGTGTACGTGATTCCGGCCGTTACCTAGGGGCCTGTCGAACCTGGCATCCCGCTGGCCCGTCCCTGGCGTAACGCTTGGGGCGGGCTTGACGATATTCTTGGCGGAAAAGATCACTGTTTGGTAACGTCCGGTTCGTTGACTAGAGACGACCTGCACGACCCTGACGACGCTGACTGAACAACCGCAAGTAAAGGAAAACATGACGACTGCCACCGGAAAGCACCGGTCCGCGACCGGCTCGCTGGGCCGCAAGATCATGGCCCTGATCGTCGCGATCGGCACCGCCTTCGGCTTGGCCGCCGTCGTGGCCCCGACTGCCTCGGCAGACGAGCGGGCGACGCTGGGACCGCGCTGTACCTGGGCGAACTACAACTACTACGTCCAGAACTGCTGGTTCTGGTCGGCGTCGATGAACCAGGACATCCAGGTCCAGATCAAGCGCTCGAACAGCCAGGCCGCGATGTACCTGCTCGACGGGCTGCGTGCCCGTGACGACTGGAACGCCTGGACCTACCAGGGCCACGCCCCGGAGATGTTCGTCAACGACGACGTCAACGTGGTCATGCCCGTCGGTGGCGCCTCCCAGTTCTACTCGGACTGGATCGGCCCGTTCAACGGTTCCACCACCCCGAAGAAGCCGCGTTGGGAGACCTTCCTCACCAGTGAGCTGCCCGCGCAGCTGGCGCAGAACTTCAACATCAGCCGCACCAACAACGCGCTGGTGGGCCTGTCGATGGGCGGTACCGCGGCGATCAACCTCGCCTCGCGTCACCGTGACCAGTTCAAGCAGGTCACCTCGCTGTCCGGCTACCTGAACACCACAGCCCCGGGCATGTACATGGCCCTGCAGTTCGCCATGAACGAGGGCTCGCGCGGCGCGAACATCTGGGACATGTGGGGTCACCCGCTGCACCCGACGCGTTTCGCCAACGACCCGCTGCTCAACGCGCCGAAGCTGTCCGGCATGCCGGTGTACATCTCCGCGGCGGCCGGCATCCCCGGCCCGCGCGACGACTTCATGGCCAACCCGGTCGGCGGTATCGCCGGTATCGGCCTGGAGTGGGGCTCCCGCGGATCCACCGCCACCTTCGAGCTCGCCGCCCGCGCCTCCGGCGCGAACGTGACGGCCAGCTACCCCACGGTCGGCGTCCACAACTGGACGCTGTGGACCCCGGAGCTGCAGAAGGCCCGCACGTCGATCCTCGACGCGCTGAACGTCTGCTACCGCGCCGGCCAGGTCGTCTGCTGACCTGACTGAGAGCCTGACTGAAGCAGTGCCCCCACGGCCCGGGAGATGATCACCATCTCCCGGGCCGTAGGCATACACTCGGCGAGTATGGAAACAGAAGAGAACCAACCGGGGCAGCAGGGGGAGCGGGCGCACGTCGGGCACAGTGGGAACGGTCGCCGGCTCACGGCGGTGGACCGCGGTGCGCGGCCCTTCATGCGGGGACGGCTCCACGAGAACGCCGCCTGGTACTTCGGGGGAACCGGGACGGCCCTGACCGCCGCCGCATTCATGCTGCACGGTAATGCCGCGCTGTCCTGGATCACCGCGCTGTACTCGCTGTGCCTGATCGCGCTCTTCGCGGTGTCCGCGCTCTACCACCGTGCCCCGTGGCGCAGCGAGGCCACCGTGCAGGCGTGGCGTCGGGCGGACCACTCGATGATCGCCATCTTCATCGCCGGCACCTACGGTCCCATCGCCGTGTTCGCCTTCGACTCCTGGTCGGACGGGCTGTGGATCCTTCCGGTCTGCTGGGTGCTGGCGATCGGCGCGGTGGCGATGAACATCTTCTGGATCGGCCACCCGCGCTGGCTGGACGTGGTCGTCTACCTGGCGTTGGGGTGGCTGGCGGTGCTGAAGCTCGGGGGCTTCGTGGAGTCGATCCCGGTGGTGCCGGGGATCCTCATCGTGGTCGGCGGGCTGGTCTACTCCGCCGGGGCGGTGGTGTACGGCCGGCAGCGTCCCAACCCCTCGGTGCGCTGGTTCGGTTTCCACGAGGTGTTCCACGCCGCGACGATCGTGGCCGGGGGACTGCACCACATCGCGATCTGGATCCTCGTTCTGTCCTGAAGGCTGTGCGGGGGTGTGGTGGGGTGTTAGACTCCGTGGAGAAACTAAGTCTCAAGTAAAACTTCAAGGTTCTGGCGTGTTGTCCGGGGCATTTCGCGTCCCGGTTGCCATAATTGCCGGTGTTGCCGTCACCCTCCGTCCGTCCTCCGTACCGGGGCCGGGCCGCGGTGGCGGGCACCGGTTTTCGACCGGACGTCGGCAGTGGGCGGGGAACCCGCTGCCGGTGCACCGGTCACTCCACAGCCGATGCCGCCGTGACCGTCGAGACGTACCTACGAAGGAAGAACGCCACCACCATGAGTAACGCTGCGAACACCCGCACCGGGAAGTCCCTCGCCCGCCGCCCCTCGTCCCGTGGGGCTTCACGGCGCGTCGGTGCCGCCATCCTGGCGGTGCCGCTCTCGGTGGCCCTGGCGCTGCCCCTCGCCGCGCCTGCCGCGGCGCAGGGCGGCAGCCTCGGCGGCCTCGGCAACTACCTCGACCCGGACGACGTGCCGGAGCGTCCTACGCAGGAGACCACCGACCAGGACCTGCCGGGACTGCCCGACGGCGTGGACGTCGACCGCGTCGAGTGGCTGTCCGACCGGTGGGCGAACGTCTACATCAACACCCCGTCGATGCCCGGCGAGCCGGTGCTGGTGCAGATCCTCCTGGCCCGCGACTGGTACAGCCAGCCCGACCGCGACTTCCCGTCCGTGTGGGCGCTGGACGGCCTGCGCGCCCGCGACGACGAGTCCGGCTGGACCCTGTCGACCAACATCCAGCAGTTCTACGCCGACAAGAACGTCAACGTGATCATGCCCGTCGGCGGCGCATCGTCCTTCTACACCGACTGGGAGGAGGACCCCGAGGACGGCACCACCTACAACTGGGAGACCTTCCTGACCCAGGAGCTGCCCGCGGTGCTGCGTGAAGGCTGGCGCACCACCGAGCAGCGTGCCATCACCGGCATCTCCATGGGTGGTACCGCCGCGGTGAACCTCGCGCAGCGCCACCCGGAGCTCTTCCAGTTCGTCGGTTCCTTCTCCGGTTACCTCGACACCACCTCGCCCGGTGTGCCGCAGGCCATCAACTTCGCCACCAACGAGGGCAACGGCTACGACGCGCAGCGCATGTGGGGATCCTACGGCTCCGAGCGCTGGAACGAGAACGACCCCAAGCAGCACGTCGACCAGCTCAAGGACATGACGGTCTACGTCTCCGCCGGCAACGGCAACGCCGGTCCCTACGACCAGCAGGGGCCGATCCCCGGCTACCCGGCCAACCCGGCGGCCTTCGGCCTGGAGGCGATGTCGCGGATGACCACGCAGACCTTCGCCAACGCAGCCAACCGCGCCGACGTGGACGTGGTCACCAAGTACCGCAGCTCCGGCACCCACGACTGGCCCTACTGGCAGTACGAGATGACCCAGGCCTGGCCGTACATCGCCCAGACCTTCGGGCTGTCCGACGAGGACCGTGGCGCCAACTGCGCCGCCGTGGGACGCATCGCCGAGGCAGAGAAGCGCCAGCGCAGCCAGAACCTGGGGACCTGCACCACCAACGAGTACGACGCCGCGAACGGCGGCAAGGTGCAGGACTTCCGCAACGGCCGCATCTACTGGAAGAAGGACGCCGAGAAGGCCTGGGCCAGCTGGGGCCGCATCGGTGCCCGCTACTCCGAGATGGGCGGTGCCGGCAGCTGGCTGGGCTACCCCACCGGCGAGGAGCAGACCGGACTGAAGGACGGCGGCATCCTGCAGCGCTTCGAGAACGGCATCATCTACTGGACGCCGCAGACCGGTGCCGTCGCGGTGAAGAACGACATCGTCGACGCCTGGGGTGCCACCAAGTGGGAGAGCGGCGCCTTCGGCTACCCGGTCTCCGCCGTGGAGACCGTCAAGGACGGTGCCGCCCAGCAGTTCCAGAACGGTGTCGCCGTGCGTGACAAGTCCGGCAAGGTCCGCATGATCGAGGGGCAGATCGGTTCGAAGTACGTCGAGGCCGGCGGCCCCGACGACTCCGGACTCGGCTTCCCGACCTCCGAGGAGATCAAGATCAAGGGTGGCGCGTTCACCCAGTTCGAGCACGGCAACATCTACTGGTCCGCCTCCACCGGTGCGCACATCATCCGCTACGGCTCGATCTTCGACGCCTGGGGCGAGGAGAAGTGGGAGCAGGGTCGCTTCGGCTTCCCGGTCGAGGACCAGCAGTCCATCGACGCCGGCGGCGAGGTCGTGAAGTTCCAGAACGGTGAGATCCGCGAGGTCAACGGCAACGTCGAGAAGGATCCGCGATGAGCATCCCGATGAAGCGGTTCGGCGCTGCGGCGTCTGCACTGCTGCTCGCCGGCACCCTGGCCGCCTGCGGCGGCGACTCCACGGTCGACAGTGACGACGACACGCAGACCAACGTCCCCAGCGTGAGTTCGTCCGCCTCGTCATCGGCGTCACCGTCCTCGTCGGACGCACCGACGTCCGCCGCGCCGGACACCGGCTACGGCTCCGGCGACTCCCCGCGCGACGGGGAGGTCAACGAGGTCGAGGAGCCGGGTGGCGAGGTCGCACCCCGGACCGACGAGGACGACGCCTTCCTCTCCCAGATCAAGGACAACGGCATCGACGTGGAGGATTCGGCGATCCAGGACCAGGTCATCGCCGCCGCCCGTGAGCAGTGCCTGGCGAACGAGGAGGGGCGCGACGGGTTCGCCGTGCCGATGATCGCCGGCCAGCTCGAGGTGCAGGAGCTCACCGACGTGTCCGCCGAGGATGCCCAGCGCATCATCACCGAGGCCGCGGAGAACCACTACTGCGGCTGACCCGCGCAGGGGAAGGGGCCCGGAGAAGTGCTACCACTTCTCCGGGCCCTTTCGCGGTATACCCGCAGGTCGCTGAAAAGCAGACCCGGAAAAAGTGGTAACACTTCTCGACATGCGGAGACGGGGGCACCCGCAGGGTGTCCTGCGTCACTTTTTAAGTGATATTTATACTACCGTGTATCGGTTTCTGGGGGCCCGGCGATAAGGCAGGGGTTGTACCGACGTTTCCATCCAAGGAGAACCCCAGTGTCCCATCGCCCATCGCGGCATGCCCGGGTAACCGGCACGTTGCTGGCCTGTGCCCTCATCTTCACGCCGCTGGCACCGGCATCCGCCGAAGAGACCGGCCAAGTGACCGCCCAAGATACGGCCCAGGAAGCGGCCCAGGAAGCCGCCCAGGACGATTCGGGGGTCTCCCCGGAGGCCGCCGCGGCCGCCGAGGCGGCCACGGACACCGCCCCGGAGAACTCCCCGCTGGCGTTCATGGACCCCGGTGCCGCCCCCGAGCGCGAGCCGCTGTCGGTCACCGAGCAGGACCTGCCGGGACTGCCGGACGGTGTCTCGGTGGAGAAGGTCGAGTGGATCACCGACCGGTGGGTGAAGCTCCACATCAACTCCGCCGCCATGCCGGGGGAGACGGTGAAGGTGCAGGTCCACCTGGCGCGCGACTGGTACAGCTCCCCGGAGAAGACCTTCCCCTCGGTCTGGCAGCTCGGCCCGCTCTACAGCAGCGAGGACGAGAGCGCCTGGTCCTACGCCACCGACGCCGTCCGGTTCTACGCGGACAAGAACGTGAACCTGGTGCTGCCGATCGGCGGCGGCGGGTCGTTCTTCACTGACTGGCAGTCGGCGGACGGCGGCAAGAGCTTCAAGTGGGAGACCTTCCTCACCAAGGAGCTGCCGCCGATCCTGGAGCAGGGCTGGCGCACCAACGACCGCCGCGCGGTCAGCGGGCTGTCGATGGGCGCGACCGGCGCAATGGTGCTCGCCGGACGCAACGCGGAGATGTTCGACTTCGCGGCGTCCTTCTCCGGCTACCTGGACACCTCGTCGCCGTTGATGCCGCGCGCGTTCGGCATGATCACCGAGCAGGCCGGCTACGACGCCCGCAAGATGTGGGGCAACTACTACTCGCCGGAGTGGTTCACCCACGACCCGAAACTGCTGGTCGGCAACTTCCGTCGCGCGGGGACCACCGTCTACGTGGCCGCCGGCAACGGTCTGGCCGGCGCGTGGGACGCCCAGGGCGACATCCCGGGCAGCGCGGCGGACATCAACTCCGGTGCGATGGAGGCGGCGTCGCGGGTGACCAGCCAGACGTTCGTGAACTTCGCCAACCTCGCCGGGGTGAAGACCGTGACGAAGTTCCGTCCGAATGGCACACACACCTGGCCGTACTGGGAGTACGAGATGAAGCAGGCGTGGCCGTACATGGCGGACGCCCTGGGGCTCGACGAGTCCGACACCTCTGTGCAGTGCGAGGCCGAGGGTGCCTTCGCCGAGGCGGTGGAGCGTTACCGCACGAACAAGAACAACTACGACCTCGGCGACTGCATCAGCGAGGTCTACGAGATCAGGAACGAGGACGGAAAGGTCACCGGTACCGCCCAGGACTTCCGTGGCGGTGTGGTCTACCTGAAGGACGGCGCGGACGAGGAGACCGGTGCGGTGGCCACCTGGGGCCGCACCGGCGCGAAGTACCGCGAACTCGGCGGCCCGAACTCCTGGCTCGGCTACCCGGTGGAGCCGGACTCCTGGGCCCGCGACGGTGGCGCGTGGGCGCAGTTCGAGCACGGCTTCATCTACTGGTCGCAGGTGCAGGACGGCAAGGGCCCGGTGACCGTGGCCCAGGACGTGGTCGACAAGTGGAGCGCCACGAACTGGGAGTACGGCGCGTGGGGTTACCCGGTCGCCCCGGAGGAGGACATCACCGTCGCCGGACGCACCGGCCAGGTCCAGCGCTTCGAGAACGGTGCGGCGCTGCGCACCCCGGACGGGGACGTGCACCTGCTGCACGGTGCGATCGCCGCGCGTTACCTCGGTACGGACGCCACGAGCGTCGCCCAGCGTGAGGAGCTGGGCTTCCCGACCGGTGACCACAGCGCCACGCACGTGCCCGGCTACTTCACCGACTTCGACAACGGGGTCATCTACTGGTCCCAGGAGTACGGCACGGCGCTGATCCGTCACGGCGCGCTCTTCGACGCCTACCGCCGGGAGGACTTCGAGCGGGGACGCTACGGCTTCCTCACCGGCGACGAGACCGTCGCGTCGGACGGCTCGCGTCGCGCCGACTTCACCGGCGGCACCCTGTTCACCGTCGGTGGCGCCGACGGCGGGAACACCGTCTACACCCTGCCGAACCGTGCGATCGCCGAGCGCTACGACGAGCTGGACGGCCCGGACGGGCTCCTCGGCCTGCCGGACATGGACCGCACGCCCGGTGACACCGCGGCGTCGCCGGAGGGCACCCGCGGACAGTTCCGCGACTTCGAGCACGGGGTGCTCTACACCTCGGACAAGGGCACCTTCGTGATCCGCCACGGCGCACTGTTCGACGCCTACCGTGCCCAGGGGTACGAGGGCGGCGAGCTCGGCTTCATCACCGGCGACTACACCGGGCACGCCGACGGCTCGGCCTCGGTGGAGTTCGAGGGCGGCACGCTGGTGCAGGATCCCGACGGCACCGTGCACCGGAGCTGACGCGTACTCACGCGAGCTGCCCACCACCTGGCAGAGCGCTGCCAGGAAAACGGGGTACTCTGACTGCCCATGAGAAAGTTCCTCACCATCGCGGCGGTCATCGTCCTCGCCGTCGTCCTGGTCGTCAGCATCGGTTCGTGGCTCTCCCGCGAAGCCGGCGGCCCAGGCTCCGACAACACCGCCGAGCCGGACGCCACCCGCACCACCGACCCGGAGCAGCCGGCGTCCTGCCCGGACTACCAGCTGTTCGCCGCGCCGGGCACCTGGGAGTCCTCCGCGGACGACGACCCGATCCACCCGACGTCGCACCCCAACTCGCTGCTGCTCAACGTCACCCAGCCGTTGCAGGAGGAGTTCGGCGACGGTGTCGACGGGGGCCAGCTCAAGAGCTGGACGCTGCCCTACGCCGCACAGTTCCGCAACATCCAGGCGCTGCGCGAGATGTCCTACGACGACTCCCGCAACCAGGGGTACGCCGCGCTCGAGGCCGAGATGACGGCCGTCAACGAGCAGTGCCCGGCCACCCGCATGATCATGGTCGGGTTCAGCCAGGGTGCGGTGCTCACCGGCGACCTGGCCACCGCCATCGGCAACGGCCAGTCCAGCGTGCCGGCGGACGCCGTCGCCGGCGTCGCGTTGATCGCCGACGGTCGTCGGGAGGACGGCAAGGGTGAGCTCGTCGGCAGCCCCGACGCCACCGGTATCGGCGCGGAGATCGCGCTCAGCCCCGTCAGCGCCCTGGTCAGCCCCATCGTCCCGGGGGCGTCGATGCGCGGTGCACGCCCGCAGGACTTCGGTGCCCTCCAGGACAGCACGCTGCAGTTCTGCGCCCCGGCCGACCTGGTGTGCAGTGCGCCGCGGGACATCGGCAACGCGGTGCAGCGTGCCAACGACCTCATCGACGCCAACAAGGTGCACGCGGAGTACTCCAGCAACGGCACCGTCGTCGACGGCGGCACCGTCCCGCAGTGGATCAACAACTGGGTCGGCGACATCATCGCCGAAGGGCGGTAATTGTCACGGGAGACGTCCCGGGGACGATAGGATTCATTGCGGAAAGCAATCCGACAGACAGTAACGAGGGAGACCTGATGGACATCAGCGACGCGATGGCGCAGTTCTACGACGACAAGGGCGAGATCGCCATCCCGGACCAGCTCTCGCTCTCCGCCATGTGCGAGATGCTGTTCACCATGGCCCAGATGGAGGGGACGGTCGACACCCCGCTGATCACCTTCCACGACTTCGCCTCCGGTGCCGAGGGGGAGACCGTCACCTGGACGCGCGCGGAGGTCAACACCCGCGTCAAGGCGGTCTGCGTACGCCTGCAGCAGGTCACCGAGCGTGGGGACCGGGTGGCGATCCTGGCCAACAACAGCCCGGAGTACCTCTTCGGCTTCATGGGCGCGCTCTACGCCGGCACGGTCCCGGTGCCGCTCTACGACCCCACCGAGCCCGGTCACGCCGACCACCTCGCCGCCGTCCTGGACTCGTCCACGCCCACCGTGGTGCTCACGAACAAGACCTCCGCCGGCCACGTGCGCAGCCACTTCGCCGCGCTGCCGTCCTCCGAGCGTCCCCGCGTGCTCACCATCGACGCCCTGCCTGACTCGCTCGCCGAGGAGTGGCAGAACCCGATGATGGCGCTGATGGAGCACCCGGAGCTGGCGCCGAACGCCGGCGACGCGGCGTTCCTGCAGTACACCTCCGGTTCCACCCGCACCCCGGCCGGCGTGGTGCTGACCCACCGCAGCATCGTGACCAACGTGCTGCAGGTCTTCCAGGCCGGCCAGCTGCAGATGCCGATGCGCCTGGTCAACTGGCTGCCCTTCCACCACGACATGGGCATCATCCTGTCGTCCTTCGTGCTGATCCTGGGCATCCCGCAGGACATCATGGCCCCGCGCGACTTCATCCAGGACCCGGGTCGCTGGATCGGCCAGCTCGCCGACCGCGGCGACGGCGTGAACGTGTACACCGGTGTCCCGAACTTCGCCCTGGAGCTCGCCTCGCGTTACGCCGACCCGGCCAAGCGCGCGGACCTGGCGGACATCGACCTCAGCCACGTCGAGGGCATCATCAACGGTGCCGAGGCCGTGAGCCTGCAGTCCGTGGACCGCTTCTGCGACGTCTTCGAGCCGGCCGGGTTCCGCCGCTCCACGATGCGCCCGTCCTACGGTCTGGCCGAGGCGACCGTCTTCGTGACCACCCCGCAGACCGAGGACCGCCCGAAGCTGCGCGTCTTCGACCGCGAGAAGCTCGCCGAGGGTCAGGCCGTGGAGGTCGCCGACGACGCCGAGAACGCCGTGCCGATCATGAGCGTCGGCGAGCCCGGCCCGTCCCTGTTCATGGCCATCGTCGACCCCACCTCCGGTGAGGAGCTCGCCGAGGGCACCGTGGGCGAGGTGTGGCTCAACGGCGGCAACATCGCCGCCGGCTACCTCGAGCGCGAGGACGACACCACCGAGACCTTCCGCAACTCCCTGCCGGCGGCCAACCGTCTCTCCGACGGCTCGGCCGTCCAGGACGCCCCGCAGGACGACTGGCTGCGCACCGGTGACCTGGCGGTCGTCGTCGACGGCCAGCTCTACATCACCGGCCGCATCAAGGACCTCGTCGTCGTCGCCGGACGCAACCACTACCCGCAGGACATCGAGGCCACCGCCGCCGACGCCACGCAGGGCCACGTCCTGCCCGGCGTGCTCGCCGCCTTCGCGGTGAGCGGTGCGGGCAGCGACTCGGGCTCCGAGGAGCTCGTCCTCGTCGCCGAGCGTGACCCGGAGGCACCCGCGTCCGGTGACGCGGAGGCCGTGGCGTCCATCCGCCAGGCCGTCACCGCCACCCACGGTGTGACGCCCGCGGACATCCGCATCGTGGACCAGGGGACGATCCCCCGGTCCTCGGCGAACAAGATCGCCCGCCGCGTGTGCGCCACCGCCTACCTGGACGGCCGCTTCGACCGGTAGTGACCGGTCCCCGCCGTCACCGTCGACTAGAGTGGTTGACGTCCTTTTTGTAGCGTGGCGACGGCCACCGTCGATTGCATGTTGACGGTGGCCGTCGTGCCCGTTCAGGCCGCCCCTCCCAACCGTCCACCATGAAACAAGGATGATCGTCCCCGATATGACTGAAACGTCTGATCTCTCCGGTCCCGAGAACTCTCCCGCTGCACCGGCCGTACCGAGCACCCCGGCAGGGATGCGCGCCTGGCTGCGCGACTGGGTCCAGGCCACCACCGGCCTGGACGCCGCTGAGATCACCGACGACCGGCAGATGGAGGAGTTCGGGCTGTCCAGCCGCGACGTGGTGGTGCTGTCCGGCGAGCTGGAGCGCCTCACCGGCGTGCCCCTGGACGCCACGGTGGCCTACGAGTACAACACCATCGCCACACTGGCCGGGTTCGTCCTCGCCGGTGGCACGCGTACCGGACGCGGCGTCGCGGGAGGACGCACCGCGCACGGCGGCGGTGCCGGTGGTGCCGGTGCCGGTCTGGAGCCGGAGGACCGGCAGATCGCCGTGGTGGGCATGGCCGGGCGCTACCCGGGCGCGGACGGTGTCGACGGCATGTGGCGCATGTTCGAGCAGGGCCGCAGCGGCGTCGGCGAGCTCCCGGAGGGGCGCTGGAGCGAGTACGACGACGACCCGGAGATGTCCCGGCGCATGGCCGAGGCCGTGCTCACCGGCGGCTACATCGACGACATCGCCTCCTTCGACGCGGAGTTCTTCGGGCTCTCCCCGGTCGAGGCGGCGAACATGGACCCGCAGCAGCGCATCCTGCTGTCGCTGACGTGGGAGGCGCTGGAGGACGCCGGCATCCCGGCCAACACCCTGCGCGGCACGGACGTGGGCGTGTTCATGGGCACCACGAACAACGACTACGGCATGCTGATCAGCGCCGACCCGTCCGAGGCGCACCCGTACGCGCTGACCGGCAACTCCAGCGCGATCATCGCCAACCGCATCTCCTACGCCTTCGACTTCCGCGGCCCCTCGGTCGCGATGGACACGGCCTGCTCGGCGTCGCTGGTGGCCATCCACCAGGCGGTGCGCGCCCTGCGAGACGGGGAGGCCTCCGTGGCCGTCACCGGCGGCGTGAACCTGCTGGCCAGCCCCTTCGCCACCATCGCCTTCTCCGAGCTCGGCGTGCTGAGCCCGACGGGCGGCATCCGCGCGTTCTCCGAGGACGCCGACGGCATCGTGCGCTCCGACGGCGCCGGTGTCGTGGTGCTCAAGCGTCTGTCGGACGCCCGCCGCGACGGCGACGACGTGCTCGCCGTGATCGCCGGTTCCGCGGTGAACCAGGACGGCCGGTCCAACGGGCTGACCGCCCCGAACCCGGAGGCGCAGGCCGCGGTGCTCGCCGCCGCCTACGCCGACGCCGGCATCGACCCGTCCCAGGTGGACTACGTGGAGGCCCACGGCACCGGCACGATCCTCGGCGACCCGATCGAGGCGGGCGCCCTCGGCCAGGTCCTCGGCGCCGGTCGCGACGTGGCCTCGCCGCTGCTGCTCGGTTCGGCGAAGACGAACTTCGGCCACACCGAGGCGGCCGCGGGTGTCGCCGGGGTGATCAAGGTGGTCTCCGGCATGCGGCGCGGCGTCCTGCCGCCGACGGTGAACTTCACCGGCCCCAACCCCTACATCGACTTCGACCGCGAGCACCTGGAGGTCGTGGAGGACCCGCGCGAGTGGCCGGAGTACTCCGGCGCAGCGGTCGCCGGCGTCTCCGGGTTCGGCTTCGGCGGCACCAACGCCCACGTCGTGCTCGTCGCGCCGGAGGGCGCGGCACCGGCGGCGCGGGACGTCCCCGAACGTCCCGACGTGATCGACTGGGCCGGCGTCCAGGAGTACGGCGGCGAGGAGTCGGACGGTGACCCGGCGGGACGCGCGCTGCCGCGTCTGCTCCCGGTCTCCGGGCTGCTGCCCTCGCGGCGTCGGACCGCCGCGGCGGACATCGCGTCCTGGCTGGGGGAGACCGGCAGGGCCGGCAACGCCGTGCTCGCCGGTGCCGCCGGGGTGCTCGGCGAGCGCAACCACGGCCGCTCGCGCGGTGTGGTCCTCGCCCACGACACCGACGAGGCCGTCGCCGGGCTGACCCGCCTGGCCGAGGGGCGCAAGGGCGCGGGCATCTCCGTCGCCGACAGCCCCGAGCGCGAGGGCGCGGTGTGGGTGTTCTCCGGTTTCGGCTCCCAGCACCGCAAGATGGGCAAGGAGCTGCTCACCCTGTCGCCGCTGTTCGCCCAGCGTCTCGACGACGTCGACGAGGTCGTGCAGCAGGAGGCCGGCTACTCCGTGGTCGAGATGATCCGGGACGACGCGCAGAACTTCACCACCGAGACCGCCCAGGTCGGCATCACCGCCATCCAGATCGCCCTGACCGACCTGATGACCGCCCTGGGGCTGCGTCCCGCGGCGATCGTGGGCCAGTCGATGGGCGAGATCGCCGGCGCCTACGCCGCCGGCGGGCTGTCCATGGAGGACGCCGTGACCATCGCCTGCCACCGTGCGCGGTTGATGGGCGAGGGCGAGAAGCTGCTGCCCGAGGACAAGCAGGGCGCGATGGCCGTGATCGAGCTCGGCGTCGAGGACCTGGTGGAGTTCCAGAAGGAGAACCCGCAGTTCGCCGCCGTGGAGCCGGCGGTGTACGCCGCCCCGGGCATGACCACGGTCGGCGGGCCCGCCCAGCCGGTCGCGGACCTGGTGGCCCACCTGGAGGGCGAGGGCAAGTTCGCCCGCATGCTCAAGGTCAAGGGCGCCGGGCACACCAGCATGCTCGACCCGATCCTCGGTGAGCTCCACGCGGAGATCGCCGGGATCACCCCGCTCCCGATCCACACCCCGGTGTACAGCAGCGTGGACCGCGGCGTGGTCTACCAGCCGGGCGACACCGTGCACGACGCGGACTACTTCCTGCGCTGCACCCGCTACTCGGTGTGGCTGTCGGACGCCACCGGACGGCTCTTCGACGAGGGCTTCCGCACCTTCGTGGAGTTCTCCCCGAACCCGGTCGCGCTGATGCCGATGATGAACACCGCCTTCGCCCACGACGCCGGCGAGTCCAGCCTGATGTACCTGCTCAAGCGCAAGGAGCCCAGCGTGGACACGCTGCTGGCCACCGTCGCCGAGCTCTACGTGCGTGGCGGCGAGGTCGACTTCCGTTGCCTGAACTCCTCCGACGGGCGCCCGCTGCGCCGTGGGCGCGCGGTGTCCGGCATCCCCGGGGTGCACTGGAACCTGCAGCGCTACTGGACCGCGGCGCGTCCCGGCGGCGGGTCGGTGCGCGGGGTGCCGGGGCGCCGGGTGGCGCTGCCGGACGGACGGACCGCGTTCGCCGTCGCCGCCGCGGAGGTTCCCAGCGTGGACGCCGTCGCCGAGGCCGCCGCGCGAGCGGTCGTGCCGGACGCCGTGCTCGCCGCGGTGGAGACCTACGGCTCCCTGCCGACCGAGGGTGAGGTGACCACCCTGGTGGCACGTACCCTCGGCGGGCTGAGTGTGCAGGTCTACGCCATGGACGGTGCAGACGAGTCGCGCCTGGCCGGTGAGGCCTTCGCCGCGTCGCCGGCGGGCGGCATGGCGGCCGGTGTCGCCGGGGCCGCTGGCGCCGCCGGTGCGTCCTCCGCGACGCCGCAGACGGAGCCGGCCGCAGGCCAGGTGTCCGGCGCCCGCAACGCCCTGCCGTCGGTGGACACCGACTCCGAGCGGTGGACCCCGGAGTCCGGGCAGAGCGTGGCAGACCGGCTGCGCAGCATCGTGTCGGAGTCGATGGGCTACGACGTCGACGACCTTCCCGGTGAGCTGCCGCTGATCGACCTGGGCCTGGACTCGCTGATGGGCATGCGGATCAAGAACCGGGTGGAGTACGACTTCGACCTGCCGTCGCTGAACGTGCAGGCCCTGCGCGACGGCTCGGTCGACGAGGTCATCTCCCTGGTCGAGCAGATGGTGCAGGAGAAGCTCGACGGCGTGACGCACACGCCGGCCGCTGAGGGTGCCGAGACTGCCGCCGACGCCGCACCGGCAGCCGAGGCCGCCGAGGCAGCCGACTCCCAGGGTGTCGGCGTCGCCCCGCGTGACGCCTCCGAGCGCATGGTCTTCGGCACGTGGGCCTCGCTCACCGGTGCCGCCCCGGCCGGCGTCACCAGCGCACTGCCGCAGGTCGACGCCGACACCGCCGCGGCGATCGCCGCCCGGCTGAGCGAACGCTCCGGCGCGGAGATCAGCGCCACCCAGGTCGCCGAGGCCGGCACCCTGGAACCGCTGGCCAACCTGGTGCGCGACGTCTTCGAGACCGCGGTGGACGGCAACATCCGTGTACTGCGTGCCCGCCCCGAGGGGTCGGACAGCCCGGCGGTCTTCGTCTTCCACCCCGCCGGCGGGTCCAGCGTGGTGTACGAGCCGCTGACCAGGCGTCTGCCCGCCGACGTGCCGGTCTACGGTGTGGAGCGTCTGGAGGGCACGCTGGATGAGCGGGCCGACGCCTACGTCGCCGACATCACCGAACTGGCCGACGGCCGTCCGGTCGTCCTCGGCGGGTGGAGCTTCGGTGGCGCGCTGGCCTTCGAGGTCGCCCACCGCCTGGAGAAGGCCGGTGAGGTCACCGTGGGCCACCTGGAGCTGCTCGACCTGGTGCGTCCGGCGAACCCGGCCCCGGACACCACCGAGGAGATGCACGCGCGCTGGGACCGCTACGCCGCCTTCGCCGCGAAGACCTACGGTATCGAGCTGCCCGTCCCGCACGACCTGCTCGAGGCCCAGGGTGAGGAGGCGCTCATCGGCATGATGAGCATGTTCCTGCAGAACACCGACGCCTCCTCGCACGGTCTGGCCGCCGGCGTTCTGGAGCACCAGCGCGCCAGCTTCGTGGACACCCGCATCCTCAACACCCTCGACTTCGAACGCTGGGCCGAGGTCTCCGCCCCGGTCACGCTGTACAAGTCCGAGGGTATGCACGAGGGCGCGATCGAACTCGAGCCGTCCTTCGCCGACATCCCCGCCGACGGCGGCTGGGACGGCGTGGTCGACGACCTGGAGCTCGTCCAGCTCGCCGGCGACCACCTGGCCGTGCCGGACGAACCGTCCATCGGCATCGTCGGTGCACGGATCACCGAGCACCTGCGCGACATCCCCCAGCGGAACCAGGTGCGCTAGCGTGGGATCCATGACAGGAACACCCGAAGACCCCTGGTTCGGCGACGCGGACGTCGCCGCGCAACGCACCGCACCGGGAACCGGCAGGTCCACCGCCGAGAAGCTGGACGACCTGCACTCCCGCCTCGAGGAGGCGCAGGACCCGGGCAGCGAGCGTGCACGCCAGAAACGCGACGAGGAAGGACGCACCACCCCGCGCCAGCGCATCGACGCGCTGCTCGACGAGGGGTCGTTCACCGAGATCGGAGCCCTGGGGCGCACCCCGGGTGTGCCGGACGCGCCCTACGGTGACGGCGTGGTCACCGGCTACGGCCGGGTCGACGGGCGTCCCGTCGCCGTCTACGCCCACGACAAGACCGTCTACGGCGGCTCGGTGGGCGAGACCTTCGGCAAGAAGGTCTGCGAGGTCATGGACATGGCCACCCGCATCGGCTGCCCGGTCATCGGCATCAACGACTCCGGCGGAGCCCGCATCCAGGACGCCGTGATGTCCCTGGCGATGTACTCCGAGCTCTCCCGGCGTCAGCTGCCGCTGTCCGGCCAGTCGCCGCAGATCTCGATCCTGCTGGGCAACTGTGCCGGTGGCGCGGTGTACGCCCCGGCGACCACCGACTTCCTGGTGGCCGTGGAGGACCAGACGACGATGTTCGTCACCGGCCCGCAGATCATCGAGTCGGTGACCGGCGAGAAGATCAGCATGCAGGACCTCGGCGGCGCCCGCGTGCAGGCCGCCAACGGCAACATCAGCTACGTCGGCAGCGACGAGGACGACGCCTTCGGTTACGTCCGCGAACTGCTCGCCCACCTGCCCAGCAGCGCCTTCGAGGCGACGCCGCAGGTGCCTGCCCCGTCGGACGCACCGAGCGAGCGCGACGCCGAGCTCGTCGACCTCATCCCGGACGATCCGAACTCCGGCTACGACATGATGGAGGTGCTCAGCCGCATCTTCGACGACGAGGACGTGCTGGAGGTCCAGCCGGACTACGGGCAGAACGTGATCACCGCCTACGCCCGCATCGACGGCCGCCCGGTCGGCGTGGTCGCCAACCAGCCGATGTCGCTGGCCGGCTGCCTGGACGCCGAGGCGGCGGACAAGGCGGCACGGTTCATCCGCATCTGCGACGCCTACAACATCCCCCTGGTCTTCGTGGTCGACACCCCGGGCTACCTGCCGGGCGCCGAGCAGGAGAAGCTGGGGCTGATCCACCGTGGCGCCCGGCTGGGCTTCGCGATGGTGGAGGCCACGGTCCCGAAGGTGACCGTGGTGGTGCGCAAGGCCTTCGGCGGCGGCTACGCGGTGATGGGCTCGAAGAACCTCGGTGCCGACGTGAACCTGGCGTGGCCGACCGCGCAGATCGCCGTGATGGGTGCCGAGGGCGCCGCGGTGATGATCCAGGGCCGTCAGCTCGCCGCCATGCCGGAGGAGCAGCGCCCGATGGCGAAGAAGATGTTCATGGACTTCTACAACGCCAACATGACCAGCCCGTACGTGGCGGCGGAGCGTGGCTACGTCGACGAGATCATCGACCCGGCGCAGACGCGCCTGCGGTTGCGCCAGTCGCTGCGGTTGCTGCGCGACAAGCAGGTGCTCGAGCCGGAGAAGAAGCACACGATCATGCCGATGTGATCCTCGCGTGCCCGGTGTCGTCCCCCCGGGTACCAAGTTGGGCCTAGGGGCGTTGAGTTGGCCAACTCAACGCTCCCAGGCCCAACTTGGTACCCCTGCGGGGGATCAGTTCTCGTGCCAGGGGCCGATGTCGGTGACGGGGAAGTCCATCTTGTCCGCCATGACCTGGTAGGTCTCCAGTCGCACGTCGAGCACGCGGGTCTGTTCGGAGAGCAGGTCCGGCAGGCCCAGACCGATCTTGGAGAGCTCCGCGGCGATGTCGTCGGGGGCCCAGTCCGCGTTGATGGTGATCGGGATCATCGTGTCCACGCCGAGCAGCTCCAGCGTCATCGTCAGTTCCTGCACGAAGATGTGGAAGTTGCCGGTCAGGGTGCTGGTGTTCCCCTTGGTGTCGTCCAGCAGGTCGGGGCCCAGGGAGTTGGGGAACTGCACGCGCAGGTTCTCCATGACAGCCTGGTCGGCGTCGATACGGATCGCCTTCTTCGGCCCCTGCACCGTGTCGATGGTGACGTAGGACAGCTTCATGCCCGGTGTCATCGTCGCGTTGTCGGTCTTGATGGTGAAGGTGTCGCCGTACGGTGGCCGCATGTTCGCCACCGGCTCCGGCGGTGCCACGTTCAGCCCCGGGATCTCCACCCCGAGGGACTCCAGGGAGCCGTCGATGCCGTCCTGCAGCTGGTTGCCGTCCGGCAGGGTGAGCTCGGGGAGGTTGAGGTCGGGGACCTCGGGAAGCTCCGGAAGGTTCGGCAGGGCGGGGGAGTTGTTGGTCTCCCCGTCGGTGTCTCCGTCGCCGTTGCCGGTCTGGCCGGGGATCTGCAGGTCCGGCAGCTGGATGTCCGGCAGGCCGGGGATCTGGGCGCGGGCGTCGGGCGTCTGGATGCCGACACCGACGGCGAGCGCGGCGAGCACGGCGATCACCGGCTTCGCGTTCGCGGCTCCTTTCCCTGACTTCTCTGCTTTCCGGGCCTGCTTGGCCTCCTTCTTCTGGCGCTTCTCGTCCTTGGCGTCCTCGCGGGACTGCGGGTCCCAGGCCAGGGCCAGGGCACCGCCGACGAGGCCGAGGATCAGGCCGATGATGAGCCCGCCGAAGTTCGTCTGCCACAGGGACAGGACCGAGAGGATCATCGCGGCGACGCCGGCGATCACACGCCCTTCACCACGGAACCAGCACATCAGTCCGCAGGTGATCAGCAGGTTGCCGATGACCAGGGTGGAGACCCCGCCCATGGTGGAGATCTGGATCTGGATGTTGGAGATCTCCAGAGACAGGTAGGCCGGAGCCATGATCGCGATGCCGGCCAGGATCATCAGCAGGCCGGCACCGAACGGGCGCTGCTTGCGCCAACGGGTGAAGCGCCGGTTCTGCTTCTCGAGCTTCTCCGAGCGGGACGCATCGTCGGACGCGGTGGCACCGGCAGCGTCGCCGGACGCCGCGTCGCCGGCGGAATCGCCGGTGGCGTTGTCGTTGACGGCGTTGTCGTCGACGGCGTCGATGAGCTCGGTGGTGTCCTCGTCCCTGGGATTGTCCGGGGACGAGGTGGAGTCGTCAGGCATCAGCACTCAGCCTCGTCAACGCTCACGACACCCACCTTGGCACCTGCGGCGGTGAGCTTGTCCGCGCTGATCGAGGTGGCCTTGATGACCTGGTCCCAACCGGTCAGGCTGTCCGCGTGCAGGCCCCAGGAGCCGGCGGCAGGCTCGTCGTCGAGCTGGCTGGCGTCCACACCGATCTGCGCGTTGTTCAGCGTGAGGCCACCGACCAGGCCGGGGGCGCCGAGCACCAGGTGCTCGGCGGTGGTGTTCTCGCCGGGGACGAGCATCTGGAAGCGCTTCTCGCCCAGGCCGGGCAGGTTCAGCGGAGCCGTCATGCACATGTCGGTGATCGTGGCGTCGTCGAACACCAGACGGGCCACGCCCTGGGCGCCGTCGTGCTGGTCGTCGGTGCCGCCGAAGATGGCCACACCGCTGGCGTCGAGGTTGCTGACCTCCTGGTTGAAGATCGTGTTCGACAGTGCCAGATTGGCGGAGATACCGCCCTGGGCCATTGCCACGCCCACCCCGGCGGTGGCCAGGAGGCCGACCGCCATGACGCCGGCGAACCGCTTTCCCTTGATGTGTCCCATGTTCGTTCCTCCGTTGGTGAGGTGGCGCTCTCCACGCCCCTCGGTTAGTAAATATGAAGCCGACTTCGCAACATCGTATCGCTGTCGTACTTGTTTCTGTGAAGAATGCGCAAATTGTAGTGGGGCGTGTCACGATCGGCGGGTAGCCGACGTGCTGACCAGGCATAACACTAGCGCACTGATTTGTAGTGCGACAAGCGCGACCACCAGCGCGACCCACCCGATCTGGAAGAAGTAGCCCGAGAGCCACCCGATCACCGAGGATCCGAGGTAGTAGCTCATCACGTAGATCGAGGAGGCCTCCGCCCGGTCGCGGTCGGCGATCTGGCCGACCAGGGTGGAGGCGGTGGAGTGCACGGTGAAGAAGGCGGCGGTGAACAGCAGCACGCCGAGGACGGTGACCACCAGGTTCGGCACGAGCGCGAGGCACAGGCCCACGGTGGTCAGGGTGACTCCGCCGACCAGCACCCGTGCCGCCCCGTATTTGGCGACCATCGCCCCGGCCCGCGCCGAGGACCACGTCCCGGACAGGTAGAGCAGGAACACCGCCCCGGCGAGAGCCTCGGTGAGGCCGAACTCGCCGGTCAGGCGGAAGCCGAGGTAGTTGTACAGGGAGACGAAGGCGCCCATCATCAGGAACGGCAGGATGAACAGGGCCACCAGGCGGCGGTCGTGCCAGTGGCGGCGGAAGGCGGCGACCTCGTGGCGCAGGGTGATCTTCTTCGGCGTGAAGTGGCGCTGCGGCGGCAGTGCCCAGACGCACACCAGTCCGAGCGCGAAGGCGACCAGCCCGCCGGCGAGCACGGCGCCGCGCCATCCGGTGAACTCCAGTACGCCGGACGGCACCAGGCGTCCGAGCAGCCCGCCGAGTGTCGTGCCGGCGATGTAGAGGCCCATCACCCGGCCCAGGTGGTCCTGGCGGATCTCCTCGGACAGGAAGCTCATCATCACCGCCGGGACGCCGGCGACCGCCAGGCCCTGCAGGGCGCGTAGGCCGATGAGGATGCCGATGCCGGGGGCGATCGCCAGCAGCAGGCTCAGCGCGGTGGCCGCCAGGACGGACACCTGCAGGACGCGGCGACGACCGACGCGTTCGGACAGGATGCTCACCGGGATCACGGCGACGGCGAGCATGCCGGTGGTCGCCGACACCGTCAGTGCGGCGGTGGTGGGGGTGACCCCCAGGCCGTCGTGGATCGCCGGCAGGACGGCCTGGGTGAGGTACATGGCGTTGAAGCTGGCCAGTCCGGCGGTGGCGGCGGCGACCATCACCCGCCGGTAGCCGGGGTCGCCCGGGGAGAGCCGCGTGTCTGTACCGTCTGTGCCGTCTGGGTCACCGGTGCCGCCTGTGTCGTTCATGCCGCCCATCGTGGTCACCTCCCGCTGACAATCAAAATGCATTACAATGACGAACCTGTCCCGAATAATGCATCAGGCGGCGCGCAGGCCGTCACAGGCTCGTCAGGGGAGGTGTCGTGCGTGGCTGACCCCGTGGACCTCGACTGGTTCCTCGACCTCGTCGAGACCGGCAACATGGTCGACACCGCCCTGACGACCGGCATCAGCCAGTCGGCGTTGTCGCGTCGTCTGGGCAAGCTCGAGGCCGCCGTCGGCGTGGAACTCTTCGACCGGCGGGGCCGCAACCTCGTGCTCAACCACCGCGGCGCCGTGCTGGCCGCGGCCGCCGTGGACACCCGGGACACCTGGCGCGCCGGCGTCGACGAGGTCCGTCGGCTCGTCGACCCGGAACTGGGAACGGTGCGCCTGGGCTTCATGCACTCGTTGGGCACCTGGCTGGTTCCCGACCTGCTGAGGGAGTTCCGCACCGCCCACCCCGGCATCGACTTCGAACTGGTGCAGGGCGCGGCACTGGGCCTCGTCGACCAGGTGCTGGACGGGCGCCTGGACCTGGCGATCGTCGGGCCCTGCCCCGTCGACCACGTGTCCTCCGGGGTGGTGGGCTGGACGGAACTGGCCGAGCAACGCCTCGGGCTGGCGGTGTCCTCGGACCACCGGTGGGCGGGCCGGGCGTCCATCGTCCTGGCGGAGGCGGCGGAGGAACCCTTCGTGGCGATGCTGGAGGGCTACGGCACCCGCCTGCTGCTCGACGGGCTGGCCGCCGACAACGGATTCCGCCCCCGGCTGGTCTTCGAGTCCATGGAGCTGACCACCGTCGCCGGACTGGTCACCGCGGGGCTCGGCGTGGCACTGCTGCCGCTGGGCGACCCGAACCTGCAGATGGAGGGAATGTCCGTGATCCCCCTGGACACGGACAAGGTGCGCGAGCTCGGCGTGGTGTGGGACGCCGCGGGCACCAACCTCACGCTGCCGGTGGCCCGCTTCCTGGAACTCGTCAGGCGGCGGGCTGTCGACGGGTGACGAAGGAGGCGACCACACGCCACCCGATCATCAGGATCCCCAGGAAGATCAACGAGGTCAGCAGGAACATCCACGGCAGCGACAGGTTCACGACACTGCGCACCACGATGCCGATGAACCACGTCACGATCAGCACGCCGAGGCCCGTGCCGGGGGCGGGACGCACGGTCCCGGTGAGCACCAGCGCCCACGCCACGGCCAGTCCGAGCAGGAACGGCCAGGACGTCCCCAACCAGCCGAGGATGGAGAAGCCGGAGTCGTGGGAGAGCCTGCCCAGCAGGGCGAAAACGAGGACGGCGACGGCGTCGATGACCAGCGCCATCGTGGTCGAGGTACCGGCGGTGGCGGAGAACGGACCGGCGGGGCCGGACGACACATCGGGGGATTTCGTCATACCGACCATTCTAGGGCGTGACCACCGCCCGTGGGGGTCACTCCTCCGGACGCTCCGGATGACGGGGGAGCCGGTCGATGATGCCGTCGTCGTCCGTACCGTCCCCCGTACCGTCCCGGTCGTCGTGCGGGCGTCGAGCCGCCGAGCCGCCGGTGATCTGCCGGAAGGTCAGGCCCCGGCCACTGCGGCGCCGGACGTCGGACGTACCGGACGCCCCGCCCGCCGAACCGGCAGAGCCGGTCGTGTCGCCGGCACCGCCGGTGCCCGCCCCGGACGCCGCGGCGTCCTGCGCCTCCTCCGGGCGCACGAACGTCCACAGGAACACCAGCCAACCGACCAGGGTGAGCAGCGCGAAACTGATCATGCGGAACACGATGACCGCGGCCACCGCCTGCCCGGACCCCAGCCCCGCGGTACCGACCAGCATCGTGGTCAGCGTGATGTCCACCGGGCCCAGCCCGCCGGGGGTGATCTGCGCCTGGCCCACGAGCTTGGCCATGATGAACGCCAGCACCGCGCCGGCGACGCTGGGTTCGGCGCCGATGGCCAGGATGCACAGGAACAGGCACACGATCTCCAGCACCCAGTTCAGCAGGGAGACGAACACCGCGTAGCCCAGCCACTTCGGCGAGAGGTCCACGGCCCGCAACTGGTCGGCGAAGCTGCGGATCTGCTCGTGGAACCGGTCGGCGGGCTTGTGGCGCTTCTCGTTGAACCAGGTCATCGCCGCCAGCAGGCCGGCCTGCACCTTCTCCGGGTTGCGTGCCACCCAGTTCGCCGCGAGCGGCAGGGCGATCAGCGCGACCAGGGAGAACGTCAGCGAGAACACGTGCACGTTGGCCTGCAGGAAGAACACCGCACCGAAGCCCAGGATGGCCATCGCCGCACCGGACAACGCCCCGGAGATCACCAGGTACCAGCTGGCGATGACCGGGGTCGCACCCCACTTCATCTGCTCGCGGAAGATCATCGCCGCCGAGATCGCCGGCCCACCCGGGAACGACGACGACCACGCGTTGGCCGACAGCCCCAGCGCATTGGCGCTGGTGCGTTTCACCGGCACGCCCGCCGGCCGCAGCAGCGCGACCATCACCTCGGCCTGCGCGACCATCGACAGGCCCATCGCGACCACGGCGGCCAGGATGTACCAGTTGTTGGCCTGCAGCATCGCCGCCCACCCCTCCTCGAGGAAGTGGTAGTGGTCGCGGGCGAGGAAGATGATCGCCCCCAGCAGCATGAGGGTGAGCAACGCCCGGACGCGCGGATCCTTCAACCACTGGAGGATCATGCGCCACCGGTCGCGGAAACGGCTGGGCTGGGGGTCGGAGGTCATCGGCGGTCAATTCTCCCGGTCGTCGGGACGTTCCTGCTGCAGGCGCCGCATCAGTTCGCTGAAGGGGACCGCGTCGTCCGACGTCGCGTGCGCACCGTAGGACGCCGCCTCGTCGTGCTCCTCGGCGTCCGGTGCGTCCGCCGCGTCCGTCGCGTCCTGCGTTTCGACCCCGGCGGGACGCGCCGCGGGCAGCGGCGAGCGGGACACGACGGCGCCCCGTGCGTCCGGCGCTGCGTCCTGTGCCTCGTCCTGCGTCTCTTCCGGGGCACCGACGGTGACCGGTTCGCGGACCGGCTCAGAGGTCGGCCCAGAGGTCGGTCCAGTGGCCTGCTCCGGGCTGTAGCCCTCGAGTTGCTCGTTGTGGCCGATCTTGCGCGACAGGGCCGTGACCCAGCGCGGCGCCCACCAGCAGTCCTCGCGCAGCAGGAACATCACCGCGGGCACCAGCAGCATGCGGATCACCGTGGCGTCGATGATGAGCGCGGCGATCATGCCGAAGGCGATGTACTTCATCATCACGATGTCGGAGAACGCGAACGCCCCGGCCACCACGATCATGATCAACGCCGCGGCGGTGATGATGCCGCCGGTCGTGGCCGTGCCGAACCTGATCGCCTGTGGTGTCGAGGCCCCGTGCGCCCGGGCCTCGACCATCCTGGACACCAGGAACACCTCGTAGTCCGTGGACAGTCCGTAGATGATCGCCACGATCAGCACCAGCACCGGGCTCATCAGCGGGCCCGGCGAGAAGTTGAACAGGTCCGCGCCCACACCGTCGACGAACAGGGCGGTCAGGATGCCCAACGTCGCACCGGTGCCGAGGATGTTCATGATCACCGCCTTCGCCGGCAGGATCACCGACCCGAACACCAGCGACAGCAGGATGAACGTGGCGGCGATGATGTACACCAGCATCCACGGCAGCTTGTCGAACAGCGCCTCGATCGACTCGACCTCCATCGCCGGGGTGCCGGCGACGAGCACGGTCCCGTCGGCGTTGAGGCCGTGGGCGATGTCGCGCAGCTCGTTGACGATGCGGTCGTTGTCGTCGCGGTCGGCGATGCCCGCCGACAGCACCGTCACCCCGTCCTGCGTGGGCTGAGACACCTGGAAGGTGCCGGTCAGACCCTCGATGGCGTTGGCCTTCTGGAAGACCTCGCCGACGGCGGCGTTGTCGCCCTCGACGACGAGCTTCACCGGGTCGGTGCGGAACTCCGGGAAGTTGTCGTCGAAGTGCGACTGGGCGATGCGGGTGTCGTTGCCCGGCGGGAGGTAGGTCTCGTTGATGCCGCCGAACTTCACCCCGCTCAACGGGATGGTCAGCAGGATCAGCAGGGCCACGATGCCCACCGTCATCAGCTTCGCGTGCTTCATCGCGAACGCCGGGACCTTGCCCCACCACGACGCCACCGTGGCCTCGCGGGTACGCCCGCGGCGGATGATCGTCCACTTGTCGATGCGGTGGCCGAGCATCGCGAACAGGCTGGGCAGCACCGCCACGCTGATCAGCGCCGCCAGGCCCACCGCGGAGATCGCGCCGTAGGCCACCGACTTCAGGAAGGCCTGCGGGAACATCAGCAGGCTCGACAAGGCGACCGCCACCATCAGGGCGGAGAAGACCACGGTCTTGCCCGCCGAGGCGGTGGTGTTGCGTACCGCGGTGCGTGTGTCGTTGCCCTCGGCGAGCTCCTCACGGAAACGCGAGACCATGAACAGCCCGTAGTCGATCGCTAGGCCCAGGCCCAGCAGGGTGACCACCGACTGGGAGAAGGTGTTCACCTGGGTGACCCCGGCGAGCACCGAGAGGATGCCCATCGACCCGAGGATCGACAGGATGCCCACGACCAGCGGCATGCAGGCGGCGACCACGCTGCCGAAGATCACCAGCAGCAGCAGGGCGACGACCGGCAGGCCGATCAGCTCGGCGCGCTGGATGTCGTCGCCCATGCCGGAGTCCAGGGCGCCGGCGACGGCCGTGGCCCCGCCGATCTCCACGGTGGCACCGTCCACGGTGATCTGGTGCAGCTCGTCCTCGATGACCCGGTAGTTGTCGAGCACCTCGTCCTCGGTGCCGTGCAGGCTGATCGCGGCGAAGGCGGAGGTGCCGTCGTCGGAGAGCATCTGCTCTTGACCGGTGTCGAAGTAGCTGGTCATCCCGGCCACGGCGTCCTGGTTGCCGACGGCGATGGCGTTGAGCTGGCTGCTGACGTTCTCCATCAGGCCCGGATCGGTCAGGTCGGCGCCATCGGCGCTATCGCTGGTGACGAGCACGATCACGTCGCCGGAGGCGTCGCGTCCGAAGGTCTCCTGCTCGATCTGCGCGGCGCGGGTGGAGTCGCTCGTCGGGTCGTCCCACCCCTCCTGGCTCATCCGGTCGTCCAGCTGGGTGCCGATGCCCAGGTAGAGCACGCCGATCAGCACGATGATGACGGCGGGGATGATGCGTCGGAAACGGAAGGCGAAGTCGCCCCATCTCGTGAACACTTAGGAAGGCTCCTTTCAGCGAACCAACGCGGAGAGTGGGCGGTACGGCTGGAGCCAGGCACCGTCGTCCGGCAGGGAGTCGAGGTTGACGCGCGGCAACGGCGCGCGGAAGACCCCGGGGATGTCCTCGAGGTCGAGGAAGCCGATGGTCTCGTTCTCCACGGCCCAGTGGGCGTGCTCGTGGAAGCCGAGCACGGTCACCGGGATCTCCCCGGCGAGCTCCTCGAGCAGCTCGCGGAAGTTCTGCCCGTCGGCGCTGGCCACGACCAGACCGTCGAGCACGCCCTCGTCACGACGACGACGGATGTGCTCGAGCATGTCCGGGTCGACGTCGGAGTCCTCGGTGAGCTTCGGCTTGGCGAAGACGGCGAAACCGACGTTGCGCAGGGCGTCCACCCAGCCGCGGATCTGCTCGGCGGAGCCGGGCGCGACGTTGGTGAACACCGTCGCCTCCGGCGTCAGTTCCACGGCCTCGCCGGACGCGTCGCGCGCCTCGTCGATGAGCCAGCGGCCCACCGCGTCGAAGCGCGGGCGGTGCACGGCGTCGGGGCGTCCCCCCAGCAGGGAGCCCAGACCCATGTCGATGTTCGGCGCGTCCCAGACCAGCAGGTACACCGGCGTCTGCTCGGCCTGCCCGGTGTAGGACAGGGCCTCGGCGTTGCCGGAGCGCGCGCCGCTCATCGCCGCTTCCAGAGGTACTCGCGGATGGTGTGCTCCTTGTCCAGGCCCTTGCCCTCGAACTTGGTGATGATCTGGCGGTCGGTGAGCACCGGCGCCACCTCGGCGCGGGTCGTCTCGTCCTGCGGCCAGCCCAGGTACTCCAGGTCCGGTTCCACGTCGACGAGCTCGTCGATCCAGTCGGCGTAGTCGGCGTGGTCGGTGGCGACGTGCAGGATGCCGCCGGGGCGCAGACGCGAGGCGATCAGGTGCAGCGTGCCGGTCTGGATGATGCGGCGCTTGTGGTGCCGCGCCTTCGGCCACGGGTCCGGGAAGAAGATGCGCACCCCGGCGAGGCTGCCCGGGGCGAAGAGACGCTGCAGCACCTCGACCCCGTCGCCCTTGACCATACGGACATTCCCGATGTCGCCGCGCACGACCGAGCCCAGCAGCTTCGCCAGGCCCGGACGGTAGATCTCCACGGCGACGACGTTGGTGTCCTCTTCCAGCGGGGCCATGGCCGCGGTGGACGTTCCCGTGCCGGAGCCGACCTCGACGATGGTGTCGTGGCCGGTGCGTCCGAACCATCCGTCGAGGTCGACCGGGTCGGTGAGGTCGTCGGTGAGTTCGATGCCCAACGACGGCCAGTTCTCCTCCCAGAGGTTCTCCTGGTTGTCGGTGAGTGTTCCGCGCCGGAAACTGAAGCTACCCAGTCGCGGATAGTCGCGTCCGTCGTTAAACTCTGTCTGCAGGGGGCGGCCACGGCCACCCGAACGCGGTGCTGGGGGGTTATCGGTATTAGACATCCCTCACATTGTGGCAGAACACAGCGGTACAGGGAACTAGGGGGAAGTGTGACGGTCATTTCTGTGATCGGCCCGGACGCGCGGGTCGTCGAGCAGGTTACGGCGGGTGTCAGGGCACTGGACGCCCGTACCGGGGGGGAGTATCCGGCGCACCTACGTCGCCGGGGCGGGCCCCGGGCAGGCGGACGGGGTCGTGGCGGTCGTGCCGCCGGACGGTGGCAGCGGTGCTGATGGTGCTGGCGGTGCCGACCTCGAGGTGCTGCGCGCGGTGCGCGACGCGATGGGCGTGGTCGTGCTCTACGCCCCGGCGTCGGCCCACGCGCTCGCCGACGAGGTCGGCGTGGTGCACTGCACGTGGGAGGGCGGTTCCGCCGCCGAACCGGGGCAGCTGGCCCGGCTGAGCGGGGTGCTCGACGGGATGTGGGCGGACGCCGACCGGTGGGAGGCGGACGCCCGCCGTGCCGATGCCGAACGTCTCGACCGGGTGCGCATCGCCGTGCGCCTGGCCGCCGACCGCGCCGCCACCGTCCTGCTGGACGGTCTCGACGTGCGGGACGGATCGGCCGCCGGTGTGGGCGCCGGCGAGCTGGACGCACGCTTCCGTGCGAGGCTCACCGTCACCGTGCTCGAACAGGGCGTGGACATGCCGCACCTGGCACCTGCGGAACCACCGCAGGACGCCGGGGCGTCCGGCGGCCCCGGCACGTCCTCTACGTCTGGGGTGCCCGGACGCCTGGTGACCGCGGCCGCGGCACTCGGCGCGGGTGTGGCCGCGGCTGCGGGCGTCCTGCGTCTGACGGATTCGTTGCTCGCCGCCGTCGCGGCGGGCGCCCTGGTGGCGGGTGCGACCGCCGGGGCACGCTGGTGGGCGGGACGTGCCGCGCGCCGGGAGCGTGAGGCGGCGCGCCTGGCGGCGACGTTGCGGCGCCACTGGGCGGCGACGGTGACCGACGTGGTCGCCCGACTCGTCGTCCCGCCCGTCGCCGGCACGGTGGCGGGCAAGGTTAAGGGCCAGGTTAAGGGGGCCGTGTCATGAGCGGCTGGGAGTTCGGGGCGGACGGCTTCCCCCTGTTCCCCGGGGCGTCCGGGCTGGACCCGGTCGACCCCGCTCAGGTGGGCGGTGTCGGTGACGGCCTGCTGCTGGACCTGGGCGACGAGACCTTCGGCCTGCCGGCGTCGCACGTGCTCGACGGGCTGGAGGAGGTCGCGGGGGTCGAGGAGTCCGTCACGCTCAGCGATGACACGGGCATGACGATCTGCTCGGACACCGACGGCGACGGGCGGGTGGACGCCGTCTCGGTGGTCACCTTCGACGGCGGGTGGTCGTCGTGGCGTCGGCAGGACTGCATGGCCGGGGTGAGGGGTGTGACGGAGATATCGGCAAATGTGTCTTCTATCACAACTAACGGCGAAGGTACCGGGGAGAGTATGCTCGGTGAAGAACACACGGAACAGGGCGAACACGGCGCGGAGCAGGGGCGACGGGACGGCGAGTGGTACGACGTCCCCCCGTCCACCCCCGGAAACGGACGTGGTTCGTGGGACCCGCGCGGGTGGGAATGTGTGGACAGGGGGAACTGGGGTTAGTCTGGGGAGACGCAGAACTAACCAGACACACAAGAACGCACCGTTCTCAAAACACATCTCGTCAGGAGTTTTCATGACCATCCCCGGGCTCGTCGGCCAGCCACCCACCCAGCACGAGGAACTCCTCGCCTGGATCTCCGAGGCTGTCGAACTCTTCCAGCCGGAGAGCGTGGTCTTCGTCGACGGCTCCCGCGAGGAGTGGGACCGTCTGACCGGTGAGCTCGTCGACGCCGGCACGCTGACCAAGCTCAACGAGGAGAAGCGTCCCAACAGCTTCCTCGCCCGCTCGAACCCGGCGGACGTCGCCCGCGTGGAGTCGCGTACCTTCATCTGCTCCGAGAAGCAGGAGGGTGCTGGCCCCACCAACAACTGGGCGCCGCCGGCGGCGATGAAGCAGGAGATGTCCGAGCACTTCGCCGGTTCCATGCGCGGTCGCACCATGTACGTGGTGCCCTTCTGCATGGGTCCGATCAGCGACCCCGAGCCCAAGCTCGGCGTGCAGCTCACCGACTCCGCCTACGTGGTGCTGTCCATGGGTGTGATGACCCGAATGGGCCAGGAGGCCCTGGACAAGCTCGGTACCGACGGCGCCTTCGTGCGCTGCCTGCACTCCGTCGGCGCCCCGCTGGAGCCCGGCGAGCAGGACGTGCCGTGGCCGTGCAACGACACCAAGTACATCACCCAGTTCCCCGACACCAAGGAGATCTGGTCCTTCGGCTCGGGCTACGGCGGAAACGCCATCCTGGCCAAGAAGTGCTACGCCCTGCGCATCGCCTCGGTCATGGCCAAGGAGGAGGGCTGGCTCGCCGAGCACATGCTCATCCTGAAGCTGACCAGCCCGGAGGGCAAGGACTACCACATCCTCGGCGCCTTCCCGTCCGCCTGCGGCAAGACCAACCTGGCGATGATCACCCCGACCGTGCCGGGCTGGAAGGCCCAGGTCGTCGGCGACGACATCGCCTGGCTGAAGTTCGGCGAGGACGGCCACCTCTACGCCGTGAACCCGGAGAACGGCTTCTTCGGCGTGGCCCCGGGCACCAGCTACGGCTCCAACCCGATCGCCATGGAGACCATGGAGGCCGGCAACACCCTGTTCACCAACGTCGCGCTCACCGACGACGGCGACGTGTGGTGGGAGGGCATCGGCGGGGAGACCCCCGGCCACCTCATCGACTGGAAGGGCAACGACTGGACGCCCGAGTCCGACGAGAAGGCCGCGCACCCGAACTCCCGCTACTGCGTGCCGCTGGCCCAGTGCCCGGTCGCCGCACCGGAGTTCGACGACTGGAAGGGCGTGAAGGTCGACGCCATCCTGTTCGGTGGTCGCCGTGCCGACACCGTGCCGCTGGTCTCCCAGACCTACGACTGGGAGCACGCGACCATGGTCGGCGCGCTGATGGCCTCCGGCCAGACCGCCGCCCAGGAAGGTGCCGTGGGCACCCTGCGCCACGACCCGATGGCCATGCTGCCCTTCATCGGCTACAACGCCGGTGAGTACCTGCAGCACTGGATCGACATGGGCAAGCGCGGCGGCGACAAGATGCCGGACGTCTTCCTGGTCAACTGGTTCCGCCGCGGCGACGACGGCCGCTTCCTGTGGCCCGGCTTCGGCGAGAACAGCCGCGTGCTCAAGTGGATCGTGGAGCGCATCGAGGGGCAGGTCGGCGCCGACGAGACCGTGGTCGGCCACACCGCCCGCTACGAGGACCTGGACCTCGACGGTGTCACCGAGCCCGAGGAGGACATCCGCACCTCCCTGACCGCACCGCCGGAGCAGTGGGCCAGCGACATCGAGGACAACGCCGAGTACCTCACCTTCCTGGGCCCGAAGGTCCCCGAGGAGGTCTGGGAGCAGTTCAGCGCCCTGAAGCAGCGCGTGCAGGACGCCAAGGCCAAGGCCTAACCACTCCTGTTCCGGCCGTACCCCCGGATAACCGATGACGCCGACCGTCCTGATCTGTTGCGACAAGTTCAAGGGGTCGGCGTCGTCGCGCGCGGTGGCCTCCGCACTGGGCCGCGGACTGGAGTCCACCGGCTGCCGCGTGCTGATCAGGCCCCTTGCCGACGGCGGTGACGGCACACTCGAGGTATTCGACGACCTCGGCTTCCGTCGCCGCACCGCCCGCGTACGCGACTCCGGCGGGAGGCCGGTGGACGCCGAGTACGCGCTGGGTACCGACACAACCGAGTCTTCAGCGCCTGCCGTCCCCACCGCCGTGATCGAGGTCGCCCGCGCCTGCGGGCTGGACATGGTCTCGCCCGGCGGCGCGACCCCCTCGGCGCAGGACGCCCGGGCCGCCGGTTCCTGGGGCGTCGGCGAGCTCGTGCGCGCTGCCCTCGACGACGGCGCCCGGCGCATCATCCTCGGCCTCGGCGGCAGCGCCACCACCGACGCCGGCTTCGGCATGGCCCGTGCCCTCGGCGTGGAGTTCCCCGGCGTGAACTGCTCCAGCGTGGACTCCGTGGCCGACCTCGGTGACGTCCGGGTCGTGGACCTCAGCCACCTCGACCCGCGCCTGGCACAGGTCGAGGTCGTGATCGCCTCGGACGTGCGCAACCCGCTGTGCGGGCCGGACGGTGCGGCCGCGGTCTACGGACCGCAGAAAGGCATCGCCGCAGGCGACGTCGCCGACGTGGACGCGGCGTTGGCGCACTTCGCCACCGTCGTCGAGGACGCGCTCGGGACGTCCTACGTGGCGGGACGCCCCGGCGCCGGCGCCGCCGGTGGGCTCGGGTTCATGGCCATGGCGCTGGCGGGCGCGCAGATGCGCTCCGGGGTCGAGCTGATCCTCGAGGAGACCGGGTTCGCCGACGCCCTGGGACGGGCTGACCTGGTCGTCACCGGGGAGGGGCGCATCGACTCCCAGACGCTCAGCGGGAAGGCGCCGGCCGGTGTCGCCGAACGCGCCCGTGGCCACCGTGACCACCGTGTCCACGGGGATCAAGGCGTTCCTGTCATCGCGGTGTGCGGGGAGAACCGGCTCGCGGCGTCCGACGACGGTGGTCTCTTCACCGCCATCCACGCCCTCACCGACCACGAACCGGACGTGGCGGAGTGCATGCGCAACCCGCTGCCGATCCTGGAACGCATCGGGGCGGAGATCGGGTGCACGTACGTATCGTCGGGACCATGAGCGACACGACTATGCAGTACGCACACCTCGGCCGGTCCGGACTCCTCGTCAGCAGGATCGGGCTGGGAACGATGAACTTCGGCGACGCCACCGGCCAGGACGACGCCTTCGGCATCATGGACCGCGCCGTGGAGCGCGGCGTGAACTTCTTCGACTCCGCCGACGTCTACGGCGGTCCCCAGTCGCCGGACATGGCGCAGGGCTACGGGACCTCCGAGGAGATCGTCGGCAACTGGTTGGCCAGGTCCGGCAGGCGTGACGACATCGTGCTGGCCACCAAGGCCTACCAGCCGATGGGGCTGGGGCCCAACGACCGTCGCCTGTCGGCCTACCACCTCAAACGCGCCTGCGAGGCGAGCCTGCGGCGACTGAAGACCGACCACATCGACGTCTACCAGATGCACCACGTCGACCGGGCGACCCCGTTCGAGGAGATCTGGCAGGCCATGGAACAGCTCGTGGCCGAAGGGAAGATCACCTACGTCGGCTCGAGCAACTACGCGGGCTGGGACGTCGCCACCGCCCAGATGACCGCCCGTCAGCGCAATTTCATGGGGCTGGTCTCCGAGCAGAGCATCTACAACCTGGCGAACCGCGCGGTCGAGCAGGAGCTCATCCCGGCGTTGCAGTACTTCGGAGTTGGCCTCATCCCGTGGAGCCCGTTGGACGCGGGGCTGCTGGCCGGCCGGCCGAAGGACGGCGAGCACACCGAGCGTCGCGGTGCCCTCGGTGAGCAATATGGTGCGCTCGCCGGGCAGCTCGAGGCCTACGAGGCACTGTGCGCACGACTCGGCCACACCCCGGCAGAGGTCGCGCAGGCCTGGTTGCTGCACCAGCCAGCGGTGTCCACCCTGATCGCCGGGTCGCGTACGGTCGCTCACCTCGACGCCGCGGTCGATGCGCTGGGCGTGACCCTGGACCAGGCCACGCTGGACGAGCTGGACCGCATCTGGCCCGGCCCGGGGGAGGCCCCGATGTCCTACGCCTGGTGACGGTCCTGCCGTGTAGGGCGGGTGACGGTTACCCTGGGTGGCATGACTGACCGCCCCGTCACCCGGCACACCATCTTCCAGAACTCCCTGATGACCGCCCTGCTCGACGGCATCTACGACGGTGAGATGACCGTCGGCGAGCTGCTCGGCAAGGGCAATTTCGGCCTGGGCACGTTCGACGCCCTGGACGGGGAGATGGTCATCATCGACGGCACCTGCTACCAGCTGCGACACGACGGCAGCGCCACCCGCGCCGACCTGGAGGCACGCAGCCCCTACGCGGTAGCGACGAACTTCGTGCCGCGGATCCGGCGTCGGGCACCGGAGAACATCCGGCGCTCCGAGCTCTCCGACTTCATCGACGAGATGACCCCCTCGGCGAACTACATGTACGCCGTGCGCATCACCGGACGCTTCAGCGACGTCACGACCCGCACCGTGGTGCGTCAGTCGAAGCCGTACCCGCCGATGACGCAGGCCGTCGGCGACGACGCCGAACAGCACTTCACCGACGTCTCCGGGGTCATCGCCGGTTTCCGTACGCCGGTGTTCGAGAAGGGCATCTCGGTACCGGGGTGCCACGTGCACTTCATCGACGACGGCCGCACCGTCGGCGGGCACGTCCTGGACTTCACCCTCGCCGAGGGCAAGATCGAACTGTGCCCGGGCACCGACCTGGACCTGCGGCTGCCGCTGAACTCGACGTTCTCCGAGGCGAACCTCGACCCGGAGGACCTCGACGAGCAACTGCACGCCACCGAGGTCAAGGACTGAGC
>NZ_JBQSWS010000012.1:0-93232 GCF_052377355.1 Corynebacterium sp. AOP40-4SA-5 | reverse complement strand
GATTGCTTCGCAACTCTCATCTTGTACCGGCCAGGGCCTCTATATGTTGTGCGACACCGCATCGGCTCCACCGTCAGCTATGCACTACGTATCGCGAAGAGCCAGTTTGCCTGCATTGATGGTTTATGCAGGTGGGGGCCGGTTTTTGGGTGTGCTTTTTAGTGTTAGCAAGTGGTGGCATCGTCAAAATGGCAACGGACGATGAACTGTTCCGGTCCCGTCGAGTGGGGCGCATGATCGAATCGGCGCGCAAGGGTGCGGGCGTGACCCAGGCTGCGGTGCTGGAGGCGCTCGGCAAGGGGACTTCGTACCGGGCGTGGATGCGCGAGGTGGAGACCGGGGAGCGGTTCCGCGGTAAGGGGCCGACCGTGCTGCCGCCTTACGAGTACAAGAAGTTGGCTGGCGTTGTGGGGCTCGATCCGGTGGATGTTCTGTGTGCGGCGGGCGTTCCGAAGGTCGAATGGGGCGGCTTATCGAATAGTAGTTCGACTAATGCTGGTGTTGTTCGCGTCGACGTCACAGGCTTGTCCGACCTGCAGGTTAGAGTGATCGATGACCTCGTCAGGGAACTACGGAAGGTGCCAGATGATGACAAAGAGGACGGCGGACGATAGAACGCGCAATCGAACGAGCTTTGACCTGCTGGTCATCCCCAGCCGGTCACTAGTGATCGCGGGAGGCCACCTGAGTCCCGCAGAGGTCGACCGGGCCCGGTCTGACTGGGCTGCCTACGGCAACAGCGCCCCTGTGGATCCGTCGCTCCGCTGGACCATCGCCCTGTGTAACCCGAAGGGAGGCGAGGGGCGCGTGCACTCCGTGATGCAGATCCCCGCCTACGCCGGCGCATGACCCCGCGCAGCACCGAAGCCCCAGCCGGAATGGCTGGGGCTTCGGTCGGTCCGACGGGGGTAGCGCCGGTTTCGGAGCGCTGGAGCGCTCGCATGGTCGCTACTCTGGGCTGTGCGGACCATTGTCCTGACCTACAGGGCGCCGCAGAGACAGAATGCGGACGATCATGCAGGTCAAGTATGGAGGGAATGACGGGAATCGAACCCGCGTCTTCAGCTTGGAAGGCTGAGGTATTAGCCACTATACGACATTCCCGCTGTTGCGCTGACGACGATACACCACCCTGGCGACGCAGGAAAACCGGCAGGCCCGGCAGGGGAGGTCCGGTAAGCACGCCCCACTGTTGGCCGCGTCCTGCAGGACCCCGTAACATCGGCGCAAGCGCGCCTCCCCGGTGACTGCCCTGCGGTCGAGGCGGGCGCGCGGACGGGATATGGCGCAGTTTGGTAGCGCACTCGCTTTGGGAGCGAGGGGTCGTGGGTTCAAATCCCGCTATCCCGACGGGAACGGATCGGAAGTCGGTTAGGTGAGACCCCGCTGACAACCGCCGTCGGCAACACGATAAAATCTTCAACGACCATTACCGGTGGCAGCCTCCGGCCGTCCCCGCCCTCCCTGTGGTCCGTCGTCAGGCGGGCCGGGTACAGGTGGGGTGGTTGGACCCGGAGGTGACGCGGACGGAACGATCCCGTGGCCCACCGGCCGCAAGTACACAGACCAAGAACACACAGGAGTGTGCATCCGTGAAGAGCTCCGTTGAACAGCTGAGTGCCACCCGCGCCAAGCTCACCGTCGAGGTTCCCTTCGAGGAACTGAAGCCTGAGTTCGACAGCGCCTACAAGTCCCTCGCCCAGCAGGTCAGCCTGCCCGGTTTCCGTAAGGGCAAGGTGCCGGCGAAGATCCTCGAGGCCCGTCTGGGCCGCGGGTCGATCCTCAATGAGGTTCTCAACGAGATGCTGCCGAGCCGCTACAGCCAGGCCGTCGAGGAGAACGACGTCAAGGCCCTCGGCCAGCCCGAGATCGACATCGCCGAGCTCGAGGACAACGACCACGTCACCTTCACCGCCGAGGTCGACGTCCGTCCCGAGATCGAGGTGCCGGACTTCGCCGACCTCTCCGTCGAGGTCGACGCGCTCGAGGCCGACGAGGAGTCCGTCGAGTCCGAGCTGACCAACCTGCGCGCCCGCTTCGGCACCCTCAAGGCCGTCGAGCGCGCCGTGCAGGACGGCGACTTCGTCTCCATCGACCTCGACGCCAGCGTCGACGGCGAGACCGTCGACGAGGCGTCCTCCGAGGGCCTGTCCTACGAGGTCGGCACCGCCTCCCTCGTCGAGGGGCTGGACGCCGCCCTGACCGGCCTCTCCGAGGGCGAGTCCAAGGAGTTCACCACCACGCTGGTCGCCGGCGAGCACGCCGACAGCGAGGCGCAGGCCACCGTGACCGTCAAGTCGGTCAAGGAGCGCGAGCTCCCCGAGCTGGACGACGACTTCGCCCAGCTGGCCTCCGAGTTCGACACCCTCGACGAGCTGAAGGACTCCCTGAAGTCCCAGGTCGAGGAGCAGCTCAAGGGCCAGCAGGCCGCAGCCATCCGCGACAAGGTCCTGGAGGCCGCCCTCGAGAAGACCGAGGTCGCCCTTCCGGAGTCCGTCGTCAAGGAGCAGGTCGACGGCCAGATCCAGCAGCTGGTGAGCCAGTTCGGTGGCGACGAGGCTGTCTTCGAGCAGATGCTCGCCGCCCAGGACATCACCCGCGAGAAGTTCGAGGAGGACGCCCGCGAGGGTGCCGAGGACTCCGTGCGTACCCAGCTGTTCCTGGACGCCCTGGCCGACATCGAGAAGCCGGAGGTCTCCCAGCAGGAGCTCACCGACCACATCCTGTTCACGGCCCAGCGCTACGGCATGGACCCGAACCAGTTCGTGATGCAGCTGCAGCAGTCCGGCCAGATCGCGAACCTGTTCGCCGACGTGCGCCGCGGCAAGGCCCTGGCCATCAACATCTGCAAGGTGACCGTCGCCGACGACAAGGGCAACTCCATTGACCCGAAGGACTACTTCGGTGAGGAGGCCGACCTCAACGAGTCGGCCGACGCCGAGGCCGAGGTCGTCGAGGCTGACGCCGACGCCGAGGAGAAGTCCGACAACTGAGTCGGGTCCACCTCGGGCAATGAACCGCCGCACCGCTGACCTCCGGGTCGACGGGGCGGCGGTTTTCCGTACCCGGACCGCGCCGGCGCGCTGCCCGGACGCCGCCGCGGCAACCCGACCGTGCGCTGTCAGCGAACAGGGCCCCGGAGAGGGGCGTGGCGCCATGCTGTTGACTAGTCTGGTGCACAGTCCAACACGTGAACTTGAGCGAGGAGCATAAGTGAACACTAACGACATGTCTGCCGGTCAGGCGCTGCGCCAGGCGCAGATGGCCTCTACCGCGGGGATGAACCTCAACGACTCGGTGTTCGAGCGTCTGTTGCGCGAGCGGATCATCTTCCTGGGCACCCAGGTCGACGACGAGATCGCCAACAAGCTCTGCGCGCAGATCCTGCTGCTCAGCGCGGAGGATCCCGAGCGGGACATCTCGCTGTACATCAACTCGCCCGGTGGCTCGGTCACCGCCGGCATGGCCATCTTCGACACGATGCAGTTCGCACCGTGCGACGTGGCCACCTACGGAATGGGCCTGGCGGCGTCGATGGGGCAGTTCCTGCTGTCCGCCGGCACGAAGGGCAAGCGGTACGCGCTGCCCCACGCCCGGATCATGATGCACCAGCCGTCCGCCGGCGTCGGCGGTACGGCCGCGGACATCGCCATCCAGGCCGAGCAGTTCGCCCAGACCAAGCGCGAGATGGCCGAGTTGATCGCCGAGCACACCGGCCAGCCGCTGGAGCAGATCCAGAAGGACTCGGACCGTGACCGCTGGTTCACCGCCCAGCAGGCACTGGAGTACGGGTTCGTGGACCGCGTGATCAGCTCGGCGAAGGAGCAGTAAGCAGAGATGGAAAGCAACAACATGAACGGTTACACCCACGCCAGCGAACTCACCGGCCAGGTCTCGGGCGGGCAGATGCCCACCTCGCGTTACATCCTGCCGTCCTTCGTCGAGCACTCCTCCTTCGGCGCCAAGGAGTCCAACCCCTACAACAAGCTCTTCGAGGAGCGCATCATCTTCCTGGGCACCCAGGTCGACGACGCCTCCGCGAACGACATCATGGCGCAGCTGCTCGTCCTGGAGGGGCTCGACCCCGACCGGGACATCACGATGTACATCAACTCGCCCGGTGGTTCCTTCACCGCGCTGATGGCCATCTACGACACGATGCAGTACGTGCGCCCGGACATCGTGACCGTCTGCCTCGGCCAGGCCGCCTCCGCTGCGGCGGTCCTGCTGGCCGCGGGTACGAAGGGTAAGCGTGCGGCGCTGCCGAACTCGCGTGTGCTGATCCACCAGCCGGCCACCCAGGGCACCCAGGGTCAGGTCTCCGACCTGCAGATCCAGGCGGACGAGATCGAGCGTATGCGTCGTCTGATGGAGTCCACGCTGGCCCGCCACACCGGCCAGTCCGAGGAACAGGTCCGTAAGGACACCGACCGCGACAAGTTCCTCACCGCCGAGGGTGCCAAGGAGTACGGCATCATCGACCAGGTCTTCGAGTACCGCAAGCTCTCCACCCAGTAAGAACGGGTAGGACGCTGCGGCGAAGCCGCAGGACGCCGCGGGGACGCGCCGCGCCGGATCACGGATCCGGCGGGGCGCGTCCCCGCGGTTTTTCGTGCGCGTGGGGCATGCACGGCAACGCCGATAGTGCTGCCGACACGTGCTTTGGGAACCCTGAACCACCCCCCTGGGTGACCCCCGATATCACGAGGACGTGAAAGAAACCCCAGCACACGGACCTGTCAGTCGGTAAAACTAGTTCACCCTGCGAACGGCTTTGCGGCCAGCGCACGGGCGGATACCGTGAGACGCACATCACGTTCACCGCAATCCCGCAGAAGGGGTCACGTCCATGGTTCCGATCAGTAACGTCTCCGTCGACGGCAGCTTCGCACCGCTGCACTTCCCGGAGTACCGCACCACGGTGCTCCGCAACCCGAACAACGACCTGCTGATGGTCCCCGAGCGTCTCGGCGAGACCACCGGTCCCGTCTTCGGCGACGGCGCCCTCGGTGCCGAGGACAACGACATGACCAAGGCCAACGGGGGAGAGGCCATCGGTCAGCGCATCTTCGTGCACGGCCGGGTGCTCGGCTCGGACGGCAAGCCGGTGCCGGACACCCTCATCGAGGCGTGGCAGGCCAACTCCGCCGGACGCTACCGCCACAAGAACGACTCCTGGCCCGCCCCGCTGGACCCGCACTTCAACGGTGTGGCGCGCACGATGACCGACAAGAACGGCGTCTACAGCTTCTACACCGTGCAGCCCGGCGCCTACCCGTGGGGCAACCACAGCAACGCCTGGCGTCCGGCGCACATCCACTTCTCCCTGTTCGGCCGCCAGTTCGCCGAGCGTCTGGTCACCCAGATGTACTTCCCAGGGGACCCGATGTTCTTCCAGGACCCGATCTACAACTCCGTGCCGGAGGGTTCCCGCGAGCGCATGATCGCCGCGTTCGACTACGACGAGACCCGCGAGAACTTCGCCCTGGGCTTCAAGTTCGACATCGTGCTGCGCGGGCGCGACGCCACCCACTTCGAGTAGTTCGAGCAGTTCGAGAAGAAGGAGAAGACCGATGATCGACAGTGACCCGACGGGTCCGTTCCGCTATCCCGCCCCCGCCGTCCGCGACCAGGACGACGCCCCGTTCGGCATCATGCCCTCGCAGACGGTGGGCCCGTACGTGCACATCGGGCTCACGACACCCGGCGCGGAGAACATGGTCGACGAGGACGCGATGTCCTTCGCCGCCGGCGAGATCGTGGAGGTGACCTTCTCGGTCACCGACGGTGCCGGGCACCGCGTGAAGGACGCCATGATCGAGCTGTGGCAGGCCGACGTCCACGGCATCTACCCCTCGCCGTTGGACGAACGCTCCGACGAGGGTTCGCTCAAGGGCTGGAACCCGTTGCTCGGCGCGGGTGTGGGCCGGGGCATGGCCGACGAGGACGGGGAGGTCACCTTCCGCACCCGCCGTCCCGGCGCGACGCCGGCGGAAGCCGGAGAAGCAGCCACCGAGGCCCCGCACCTGAAGGTGAGCGTCTTCGCCCGCGGCATCCTGGAGCGTCTCTACACGCGCGCCTACTTCCCAGCGGAAGGTGACTCCGATCTCGCCACCGACCCGGTGCTCGCCGTGGTGCCGGAGGACCGTCGTTCCCGCCTGGTGATGGAGCAGGTGGGGGAGGACTCCTACCGCATGGACATCGTCCTGCAGCACGAGGACGCCACCGCCGAGACCCCCTTCTTCCGGGTCTGACATGGCGAGCACCCGCACCCTCTACAGCGACGTCGCCTCCGGCGACACCACTGCCGCCGACGCGGTGTCGGACGCCGCGTTCGTCGCGCGCATGGTCGACGTCGAGGCCGCGCTCGCGCATGCGGTGGGCGACGCCGGCCTCGTCGATCCGGCCACCGCCGAGGCCACTGCCGACCTCATCGCGTCCACCACCTTTGACGGTGAGGACCTGACCGCGCTGGCCGAGGCGTCCATCGCCGGCGGCAACCCGGCGATCCCGCTGGTGAAGCGGCTGAAGGCCGCGGCCACGGACGCCGGGCTCGAGACCGCGGCGGTGCACCGTGGGGCGACGAGCCAGGACATCATCGACTCCGCCCTGGTGCTGTGCGTGCGCGACGCCGGCGCGGCGATCCTGGCCACCGCCGCCGAACTCACCGACGACCTCGCCGAGCTGGCGGGCACCCACCGTGACACCCCGGTGATCGGCAGGACGCTCGGTCAGCAGGCGGTGCCGACGACCTTCGGCGTCATCGCCGCCGGCTGGTTGCGCCAGACCGACGCCGCGGCGTCGGCGTTGCGCGATGCCCTGGGCGTCCTGCCCGTGCAGTACGGCGGGGCCGCCGGCAACCTGGCCTCCACCGCGCCGAATGGTTTGAGCGTGCACGATGCGCTGGCCACGCGACTGGACCTGGCGTCCTCCCCGCTGGTGTGGCACACCGACCGCCTGCCGTTGGTGCAGGTCGCTACCGCGCTGGCGGCGCTGGCCGGCTCGGTGCGCAAGATCGCCGGCGACGTGATCGTGTTCTCCGCCACCGAGGTCGGGGAGTTGCGCGAGGCCTCGCCCGGGGGTTCCTCGGCGATGCCGCACAAGGCCAACCCGGCCGCCGCCGTCGCCGCCGACGGGTACGCCCGGCGCACCCCGGCGCTGGCGGCCACCATGCTCGACGCCATGGACCAGCGCATGCAGCGCGCCACCGGCGCCTGGCACGCCGAGTGGCAGACACTGCGCGACCTCGTCGCCGCCACCGCCGGGGCCGTCACCCGCACCCGCGCCAGCATCGACGGCATCACCGTGGACACCGCGGCGATGCGCCGCAACCTCGAGCTCACCGGCGGGGCGGTGCTCGCCGAAGCATTGGGACGATACGTCCCGCGCGCCGAGGTCGACGCCGCCGTCGCCGGCGGCACACTGCGCGAACTGATGGACAAGGCCCGGGCGGAGCACGGTTTCAGCACCGACCCGGGGGACCACACCGGGCACGCCGGCGACATCGTCGACGCCGTGTTCAACGACAGGAAAGGCAGCACCCACCATGGCTGACGACTACCAGGCAGGCCGCGACGCCGCGCACGCGAGGGGCATGGCCAACCGCCGCGCCGTCCTCGGCGACGAGCACGTGGACCGCTCCATCGAGAAGAAGACCCCGGTCACCGAGAAGTTCCAGGACTTCATCACCCGCACCGCCTGGGGGGACGTGTGGGAACGCCCCGGCCTGGACCACACCCAGCGCCGCCTGCTGACCATCGCCGTACTCACCGGCGTGGGCAACGACGGGGAACTCGACATGCACATCCGCGCCGCCCTGCGCGCCGGGGTGGACGCCGACACCATCGGCGAGGTGCTGCTGCACACCGCCGTCTACGCCGGCGTGCCGAACTCCAACCATGGCTTCTCCCTGCTCGACGCCGCAGTGAAGGACCTCGCGTGAGGACGCAGGTCGCCATCATCGGCGCGGGTCCGGCGGGGCTGACCCTGTCGCACCTGCTGCACCTCCACGGTGTGGAGTCGGTGGTGCTGGAGTCGCGTTCGCGCTCGGAGGTGGAGACCACGGTGCGTGCCGGGATCCTGGAGCAGGGCACCCTGGAGCTGATGCGCCGCACCGGCGTGGCCGAGCGCATGGAGCGCGAGGCCGACATCGACGAGGGCATCGAGATCTCCGTGCAGGGTGAACGCACCCGCATCGCGTTGACCGAGCTGACCGGGCACACCGTGGCGGTGTACCCGCAGCACGAGTACCTCACCGACCTCGTCGCCCGGCGTCTCGCCGACGGTGGCGCGGTGCTCTTCGACACCACCGTGGACGCCGTCGAGGGGACCGAGTCCGCTGCCTCCGCCGAGGGGCCCGTGGTCGTCGACTACACCGACGGCGCAGGACGCCACGGCCAACTGCGCGCGGACTACGTGGTCGCCGCCGACGGGTCCGGCTCGCCGCACCGCGCGAGCGTCACGGCGTCCGGCACGTCCGGCACAGCCGGCTCAGGCCGGCACCGTCACGAGTACCCCTACGCGTGGTTCGGTGTGCTGGTCAACGCGCCGAAGACGCAGAAGGAGCTCATCTACGCCACCCACCCGGAGGGCTTCGCGCTGATCTCCACCCGCTCGGAGACCGTGCAGCGCTACTACCTGCAGTGCGACCCGTCCGACACGGTGGCCGACTGGTCGGACGCCCGGATCTGGGAGGCGCTGCACACCCGTGCGGACTCCCCGGACCTGCAGGTCAGCGAGGGGGAGATCTTCGACAAGGCGGTGCTGCGCTTCCGCTCGGCGGTGAGCGAACCCATGCAACGCGGCCGCCTGCTGCTCGCCGGCGACGCCGCCCACACCGTCCCGCCCACCGGGGCCAAGGGCATGAACCTCGCCATCGCCGACGTCGCCGTGCTCGCCCCCGCACTCGTGCGCGTGCTGCGCGGCGACCCGGGCCTGCTCGCCGACTACTCCGACATCGTCCTGCCGCGCGTGTGGCGGGCCCAGCACTTCTCCTGGTGGATGTCGTCGATGCTGCACCAGACGCCGGACGCCACGACCTTCGAGTCGCGTCGGCGCCTGTCCGAACTGTCCTGCGTCCTGTCCTCCGAGGCGGGACGCCGTTACCTGGCCGAACAGTACGTCGGCCGCGATCTTCCCGAATTCGAGGTCTGAGACGTGAACACCACCGTGAACACCACGACACCACGCTCCACCGCCACCGTGACCGTGCTGTGCTGGATCGCCGTCCTGCTCGACGGTTTCGACCTGGTGGTCCTGGGCACCACCCTGCCGTCGATGCTCGACGACCCCGGCTGGGACCTCACCGGCGCCCAGGCCACCCAGATCAGCACCATCGGCCTGGTCGGAATGACCATCGGCGCGCTGGTCATCGGGTTCCTCACCGACAAGCTGGGACGCCGCCGCGTGCTGATCACCGCGGTGTTCCTCTTCTCGGTGTTCACCCTGTTCCTGGCCTTCACCACCAACGTCGCCTGGTTCTCGCTGTGGCGCTTCCTCGCCGGGGCGGGCCTCGGCGGCGCGCTGCCGACGGCGATCTCCCTGGTCACCGAGTTCCGTTCCGGACGCAAGGCCGGTTCGGCGTCCACCACCCTGATGACCGGCTACCACGTGGGCGCGGTGCTGACCGCCCTGCTGGGCATGTTCCTCATCGACGCCGCCGGCTGGCACGCGATGTTCATCGCCGGGGCCGTCCCGGGCCTGATCCTGGCCCCTGCACTGTTCCTGCTGCTGCCGGAGTCGCCGGCGTACCTGCGCATCACCGGCCGGGTGGAGCAGGCCGAGGCGATCGAGGCGTCCTACGGGCTGCAGGTCGACACCGAGATGGACACCCTGCAGGCGCAGGAGGAGGGCGACAACTCCGGTGGTATCCGTGCCCTGCTGCAGCCGACCTTCCGGCTCAACACCATCGCGATCTGGGGCACCTCGTTCATGGGCCTGCTGCTGGTCTACGGGCTGAACACCTGGCTGCCGCAGATCATGCGCGCGGCCGACTACGACCTGGGCAACTCCCTCGCCTTCCTCATGGTGCTCAACGTCGGCGCGGTCGTGGGCCTGTTCATCGCCGGACGCGTGGCGGACGTGCAGTCGCCGCGGCGCACCGCACTGCTGTGGTTCCTGCTCTCGGCGGTGTTCCTGGCACTGCTGGCCATCCGCCTGCCGTTGGTGGGGCTGTACGTGATCGTGTTCCTCACCGGTGTGTTCGTGTTCAGCTCCCAGGTGCTGATCTACGCCTTCGTCGGCGAGAACCACCCGTCCTCGGTGCGCGCGACGGCCATGGGCTTCTCCGCGGGCATCGGACGCCTCGGCGCGATCTCCGGGCCGCTGCTCGGCGGCGTGATGGTCACCGCCGGCATCGCCTACCCGTGGGGCTTCTTCGCCTTCGCGCTGGTCGGCCTGCTCGGCTTCGCGATCTTCTCGTTCTCCCGTACGCTGCGCCCGTCCACCCTTGCCGCGGTGGAGAAGGACGCCGCCGACACCGTGCACTCCTGACCTCTCCGACCGTCCACTCTCCATAAGGAGGATCCGGTGAAACCCTCATCATCCACCACACCCGCCGTCGTCGCGCCGGCAACCGCCGACGAGACGGGCGGACACCCGACCGGGAAGACCCCGAAGCGCGCGGCGCTGTCCAGCTGGATCGGCTCCGCACTGGAGTACTACGACTTCGCCGTGTACGGCACCGCCGCCGCGCTGGTCATCAACGTCCTCTTCTTCCCGCAGGGCACCTCGCCGGGAGTCGCCGTGCTCGCCGCGATGGCGACCGTCGGCATCGCCTACGTGGTCCGCCCGCTGGGCGCGCTGGTCATGGGGCCGCTGGCCGACCGCTTCGGACGCAAGTTCGTGCTGATGCTGTCGCTGTTCATGATCGGTGCGTCCACGTTCGTCGTCGGCTGTCTGCCGACCTACGGGCAGGTCGGGCTGCTGGCCCCGCTGCTGCTGGCGCTGTGCCGCATCGTGCAGGGCATCTCCGCCGCCGGCGAGCAGGGCAGTGCCATCGCGGTGTCGCTGGAGCACGCCGAGGAACGGCACCGCTCCTGGACGACCGCCTGGACGTTGCACGGCACCCAGTTCGGTACGTTGCTGGCCACCGCAGTGTTCATCCCCTTCACCGTCTTCCTGTCCGAGGACGCCCTGATGAGCTGGGGTTGGCGCGTGCCGTTCTGGCTCTCGGCGTTCGTGGTGCTGATCGCCTGGGTGATCCGTCGCCGACTCGAGGAGCCGCCGGCGTTCCAGGAGAAGGCCGCCGAGGACGGGAAGGAGACCGGGCAGGAGGACGAGTCCACCCGCCACAACCCGCTGCGTCTGGTGCTCGCGCACCACCGTGCCGCGGTGGTGCGGGTGGCGGTCGCCTCGATGATCAACACGATCAACATCGTGTTCACCGTGTGGTCGTTGTCCTTCGCCACCTCGATCGTGGGGCTGGACCGCTCCACGATGCTGTGGGTCACCGTGACCGGCAACCTGTGCGCGCTGGTGTCCATCCCGCTGGCGGGTTCGGCCGCCGACCGTTTCGGACGAAAGAAGGTCTTCATCACCGGTGCCCTGGGCGCCGCGGTGGTGATGTACCCCTACCTGATGGCCGTCAACGCCGGGAACTGGCCGCTGATCTTCGTGCTCGGCGCGGTGATGTTCGGCCTGTTCTACTCCATGGCGAACGCCACCTGGCCGGCGTTGTACGCCGAGATGTTCCCGACCTCGGTGCGTGTCACCGGCGTGGCCCTGGGCACGCAGATCGGGTTCGCGCTCTCCGGTGGTTTCGCCCCGGTGCTGGCGTCCCTGGTCGCCGGCAGCCAGGGTGACAACTACCTCGGGGTCGCGGTGTTCTCCACGGTGGTGGCGGTGCTGGTGTCGTGTGCGATCGCGACCACCCGGGAGACGGCGTTCATGAGCCTCAGCGAGATCGACGACGACAAGACAACCGTGCAGGAAGAGAAGGAGAACCGATGAGAACGTCCATCGCCACCGTGTGCCTGTCGGGCACCCTCGCCGAGAAGCTGCGCGCCGCCGCCGACGCCGGCTACGACGGCGTGGAGATCTTCGAGCAGGACCTGGTCGTCTCCCCGCACTCCCCGGAGCAGATCCGGGCCCGCGGCGAGGAACTCGGCTTAAGCTTCGACCTCTACCAGCCCTTCCGTGACCTTGACGGGGTCGGGGAGGAGCAGTTCGTCGACAACCTGCGGCGCCTGGAAGCGAAGTTCGCCATCATGCGGCGCCTGGGCATCGAGATGATCCTGATCTGCTCGAACGTCGGCTCGGCCACCGTCGACGACGACGAGGTCTGCGCCGGGCAGCTGCGCCGCGCCGGCGAGCTCGCCGCCGGCTACGGCATCCGCCTGGCCTACGAGGCCCTGGCCTGGGGGAAGTACGTCAACACCTACCGGCACGCCCAGCGCATCGTGGACCTGGCCGACCACCCCAACGTGGGCACCTGCCTGGACAGTTTCCACATCCTCTCGCGCGGCGACGACCCGTCCGGCATCCCGGACATCACCGACGGCAAGATCTTCTTCGTGCAGTTGGCGGACGCCCCGGCACGCGACATGGACCTGCTGTCCTGGTCGCGTCACCACCGCGTGTTCCCCGGGGAGGGCGACTTCGACCTGGTGGAGTTCCTGCGGCTGCTCACCGTCGCCGGTTACGACGGTCCGGTGTCGCTGGAGATCTTCAACGACTCCTTCCGCCAGGCCGACGTGGCACGCACCGCCGTGGACGGGCTGCGTTCGCTGCGCTGGCTGGAGGACCAGGTGCACCGCGAACTCGACGCGAGCTACCCGGTCGGCCTGACCCCGTTGCCGGAGGCCACGGTCCCGGACGCCTACAGCTTCGTGGAGCTGCACACCGGTCGTCTGGGCGAGATCACCAAGCTGCTGCACCAGCTGGGTTTCGTGCTCGGCGGCTACCACCGCAGCAAGGAGGAGTTCCAGGTGTGGGTCCAGGGCGAGGCACGCATCGTGGTGCGCGACCTGGGGCCCACCGGCAGCGACACGGTGATCGACAGCTTCGGGGTGGACGTCGTCGGCGCAGGACGCTCCGCGGCGCGCGCCGTGGCGCTGTCGGCGCAGCCGATCGTGCGGCAACGCCGCGAGGACGAGGCGGACATCCACGGGGTGTACACCCCCGACGGCACCGGCATCTTCTTCTGCGAGACCCCTGCCCAGGCCGCCGACGCCATGCCGGTGTGGGCCGAGGAGTTCGGCCTGATCGGCGAGGACGTGGCCGGCATCGCCGCGGTCACCGACGCCCGCCCGCGGGTCACCGGTGTCGACCACGTCGGCCTGGCGCAACGCTGGCACCGGCACGACGAGGCGGCGCTGTACTTCACCTCGGTGCTGGGGCTGCAGGCCCACACCCCGGACGCGGTGCCCAGCCCGGCGGGCTACGTGCACTCCCGTGTGATGTCCGCGCCGCACGGCGACTTCTCGCTGACCCTCAACGTCGCACCCGAGGGCAGTGAGCAGGGCGACTTCCTCGCGGCGTCCTACCCGGAGCACGTCACCCTGGAGGTGGACGGGATCATCGGGCTGGCGCGCCGGGCGCGCCGGCGCGGCCTGGAGATGCTGCCGGTGCCGGACAACTACTACGACGACCTCGTCGCCCGGTTCAACCTGGACGAGGACACCGTGGCCGAGCTGCGCGAGTGCAACGTGCTCTACGACCGCGACGACCACGGCGAGTACCTGCGGTTCTACACCGGCACCCTGGGCACGATGTTCTTCGAGCTCGTCGAACGCCGCGGCGACTACGCCGGCCACGGGGTGGACAACACCCCGGTGCGTCTGGCCGCGCAGTACCGGGTGCTGCGCGACGCAGCCCGCGGCATCCCCAGCTGAGACCAACACCCACCCAGAACACCCACCGAGAGAAGGATATCCACCATGAGCACCACCCCCGCCCGTAGTTTCCTGTTCGGCCTGATCGGCTCGGACCTGTCGCTGTCGCGCACCCCGCCGCTGCACGAGGCCGAGGGCCTGGCCCAGGGCCACCCCACGGTGTACCGCCGCCTCGACGTGCTCACCGACCGCCTGGAGTCGCGTCCGCTGGAGCAGCTGCTGTCCAGCGCGATCGACATGGGCTTCGACGGCCTGAACATCACCCACCCGTTCAAGCGTGAGGCCCTGGACCTCCTCGACGACGTCGACCCGGTCGCCGCCCGCCTGGGTTCGGTGAACACCGTCGCCATCCGCGACGGGCGCACCACCGGGCACAACACCGACGTCACCGGCTACGCCCGGGGCCTGTCCGAACAGCTGCCGGACGTGGCCAAGCGTGCCGTGGTGCAGGTCGGCGCAGGGGGAGTGGGCAACGCCATCGCCTTCGCCCTGGCCGAGGCCGGGGTGCAGGAGCTGCAGATCCGCGACGTCGACGCCGAACGTGCCGCCGAGCTCGCCGACAAGCTCAACACCGCCACCGGGACGTCCGTGGCCACCGGCGGTGGCCCCGACGGCGTGGAGGACGCCGTCGCCGCGGCGGACGGGGTGGTCAACGCCACGCCGTTGGGGATGCTCAGCCACCCCGGGACGTCCTTCGACACGTCCTGCCTGACCCCGGGGCACTGGGTCAGCGACGTGGTGTACATGCCGGTGTCCACCCAGCTGCTGCAGGAGGCGGCGGCCGCGGGCTGCCGCACCCTCGACGGCACGCACATGGCCGTCTACCAGGCGGTCGACGCCTTCGAGCACTTCACCGGGCTGGCCGCCGACGCCGACCGGATGCGCGCCACCTTCCACTCGCTGGGGTAGGGCGGCTTAGCGCCGCTCATCGACGCTGCAGCGCCCCGGAGAGCTCCCGGCGCCCGGCGACCCCGAGCTTGCGGTAGGCGCGGGTGAGGTGGTGCTCGACCGTCTTCGCCGACAGGGTCAGCTCCCGGGCGATGTCGCGGTTGGTGGAGCCGTCGGCGGCCATCACCGCGATCTGCTCCTCCTGGGTGGAGAGCAGCGGGGTCGTCTCCTCGGAGGCGTCGGACGCTACGACGTCTGTGCTGCTTCCGCTGATCCCCGCCGCGCGGCGTTCGCGCCGGCAGCGTTCCACCATCGCCGCCGCGCCCATGGAGGCGAAGACCTCCTCGGCGCGGGAGAAGACCTCGTCGGCACGTCGACGCCGACCGAGGCGGCGCAGCACCAGGCCGTACTCCAGCAGGATGCGCGAGTGGTAGGCGCGCATCGGGGTGTCGGCGATGATGTCCACGGCCTCGTCGAAGCAGCGCAGCCCGGCCTCGACCTCGCCGCGGCGCAGCAGGATGCTGCCGCGCGGCACGCGCAGCTTCGCCGCCAGTGACGGCAGTGGGGTCGTCCCGCGGGCGGCGGCCCGGTGCTCTGCGCGTTGTTCGGCCTCGGTGACCACCGCGTCTGCGGCGCGGATGCGTCCGGCGCGCACGAGGCACTGCGCGTAGACGTCCTCCCACGGCCAGAAACCGGGCTGCTGGGTGTCGGTCTCCGTGCCGATGCGCGCCAGCGACTCGCCCATGCGCAGCGCGGCGACGAGGTCGCTGCTGTTGGCGGTGGTGATCATGCGGCTCATCGCCGCCGGCAGGCGTTGGATGAGGAAGGAGTCCGGGTCGTCCGGCAGACGCGCGGTGTAGCGTCCGGCGCCGAGGGAGTCGCCCTGGAAGGCGGCGACCTGGGTGCCCGTCCACAGCAGCACCGGTTCCAGCAGGACGCTGCCGTGGGCCTCACCGGTGGCCAGGCCGCGGTCGACGACGCGGCGGGCGGCGTCGAAGTCGCCGAGGACGTAGTGGGTGCGCGCCAGCCATGCGTCGCGCCAGACGGCAGGCAACGGGCCGGACGGTTCGGAGCCGGGTGTGGTGTTCGTGTCGTGCGTGGTGAGCAGGTCGCGGGCGGTCAGCGGGTCGTCGTCGACGAGGGCGAGCCAGCCGTCGACCAGGGGGTGCAGGGGGCCGGCGTGCGTGTCGCCGGTGATGCGCCGGGTGATGCCGGTGAGCAGGTCGTCGCCGGCGGTGGTGGCGTGCCCGAGCATGGCGCCCGGGTTCCAGTCGGCCAGGGCGAGCACGGCGCGTTGGCGCGCAGCGTCGGGACCGCCTGTGCCGTCGAGCGCGCCGTGGGCGCGGCGCCGGTCGCCGTCGTGCATCGCCAGCGTCGAGCGGCAGGACGCCGCGGTGTCGCCGGCGCGTGACCACAACCGTGCCGCATCGAGGTTCCCCGCCCTCGTCAGTGCCATGGCGGTGGCGGCGGGATCCACATGCACGCTGCGCAGGGCGGTGGCCTCGCCGGCCCAGTCCTGGTTCCGGTGGTGCTGTTCGGCGGCCTCCCGCAGCAGGTCCCGGGTGTGCCCGACGTCCTGTGTGTCTCCGGCGGCCAGTGCGGCGTGCAACCGGTGGTGCAGCCGGCGGTCGGTGTCGGTGCAGGCCTCGGCGGCCCGCCGGTGCAGCTGCGCCAGGGTCGCCGGCGGTGTGCGATCGAGGACGGCCGCGCGGTGACGAGGGTCGCGGAACTGCACGTGCGTCCCTGCGGTATCGCACTGCACGGTGCGCAGGACGGTGCGGAATACGTCCTGCCCGGCGACGTCGAGGGATGCGCCCATGGCGACGATCAGTGCGACGGGGACAGGGGAGGCGTCCGGTGCACCGCTGACGACGACGGCCTGAAGGAGGTCGGTGAGCCCAGGGGAGTCCTGGTCGAGGGCCTGGTCGAGGGCCCGGTCGAGGACACGGTCGAGGGAGGCGGCCCAGGTGTCCGGGACGCAGGGGAACACCCCGAGCAACTCGGCGAGCAGGTCGATACGTCCTCCGGTCATCGCGTGCATCTGCTCGACCGTGTGTGGTGCGGGCATGCGTCCGGTCGTGGTCTCGCAGTACGTGGCGACCTCGGCGACGGAGAGGGGAGGCAGGATCACGTCGATGTCGGCGGTGAAGTCGGTGGCAGTGGCGGTTCCCACCACCATCAGGCGGGCCGGGCGGTCACGTCGTTGGGTCTCGGCGACGAGCCGGCGCACGGTGGACGCCGCGGCGCGGTCCAGGTCCTCGACGAGCAGGAGGGTGTCGGCCGTGGCGTCGATCGCGTGCTGGTCGAGCGTGGCCTGATCGAGTTCGCCGCCGTCGGGCAGCAGCCGCTGCTGCACGGTCCGCCACCCCGGGGACCCGGTGGCCAGTTGACGCAGCAGCCCGGCGCCACCGGCGCAGCGGTCGTGAACACGGACGAGGAGTCCGCCGTGGGCGGGCACGCTCTGCTGCAGCGACAGGATCTCCCTGACCTGTGTGTGGTGGAGGCGGTCGGTGGTGGTCACGCCGGTCAGTGTAGTTGGGCGAGTCTCGCCGCCGCGCCGCTCACTCCCCGCCCGGGGATCCGAGCCCGCCGATGCGGTCGAACTCGGCGCGCATCATCCGGCAGCGGGTCAGCAGGTCCTCCCGGTCGGTGTCGACGGCTGCCGCGACATACGTGCGGAGAGCCTGGCGCCGGGATTCCCACCACTGCCGCTCAGCCTCGGTGGCCGCCGCGTCGTACCGGTTGGAGTACGCGACGCCCAGGCTCGCAGATACGGACTTCATCACGTCGTACTCGGCGAAGTAGATGTGCCCCTTCGTGGGTTCCGACAGCATGGTGACCTCCCGTGGTTCGCCGCGGGCCTATCACGGCGAAAACGTCACGACCGGGGAGAACGAGGCCGGGCGATACGCCGGTAGACCTCCTCCATGGGGCCGGTGTCCATACGTAGTCCCTGGGCGTCCCCGAACGTCGCCGCGGACGCGGCGATCCAGGACTCCCGGTCCACCGCGGAGAAGTCCAGCACCACACCGTGGCGTGCGGCCAGGTCGGTCATGAACAACCGTCCCGTGCGGCCGTTGCCCTCCCGGGCGGGATGGGCGAAGTTCAGGTCGGTGTGCACCTCGGCGAGTCCGTCCACGGTCTGCGCGAAACCGGCACCGTCCCAGTCGACGCGGCGAATCAGCCCGTCGACCTGACGCAGGTACATGCCCATGCTCGCGTGGTCGCCGAAACTCTGCCCGCCCTTGGTCATGTTCACGTCCCGGAAGGTGCCGGCGAAGTCGTAGATCCCGCCGAAGAGCTCCGCGTGGATCCACGCGAGCTTCTCGCTGGTGGTCTCCCCGTGCAGCTCACCTTCGACCGCCAGGTCGGCGAGGTCCGCGCCGAGGCGTGAGGTCATCCGGTGCTCGGCGACGGACAGTGGCTGCGCCGCGCGGATCCCCAGGCGGTTACGCAGGACGCCGGTGCCGGGGTAGAAGTACCGCCGCCACGCGGCCGCCGGGTTGGCGGCGGGCGACTGCGGCAGCTGTTGCGTCCGCTGAGTCTGCTGCGTCTTCTGAGTCCGGGTATCCCGGCTCTCCCCGTCGGACGGCGCGAGCTCGGCGACCATCGCCTCGATCTCGCGTGCGCCCATCCGGGACGGTTCCGGACGCCGCACGTCGGCGGCCAGCGCGCCCATCTCCTCGTCGGTGGGTTCCCACCCCTCCAACACACTGGAGTGCGCCGCCTGCACCACCCGCCGGGCGACTCTGTCGTCCCCGCCCTCCATCCCGGCGAACACCGACGGGAACGCCGCACGGTACCCGTCGAGCCCCCTCAAGGTGGCGAACTCGACTTGTTCTCGAGACGGTCCCTCTCCCGGTCCCTGCACCATGCCGCGCAGCCTACACCCCGGCCAGCTCCCGACCGGCCACGTAGCCGAAGGTCAGCGCCGGCCCCAGGTTGATGCCACCGGCCGGGTAGAACCCGCCCATGATGGACGCCCGGTCGTTGCCCGCCGTGTAGAGGCCCGGGATCGCCGCACCGTCCTCACCCAGCACCCGGGCCCTGCCGTCGGCACTGACGCCGGCGAAGGTGCCGAAGCTGCCCGGAAGCACCTTCACCGCGTAGAACGGTCCCTTCTCCACCGGAGCCAGCGACGGGTTCGGCCCCACCGCCGGATCCCCGCCGTAACGGTTGAACTCCGTGGCGCCGCGGTGGAACTCCGTGTCCTCGCCGCGCCGGGCGTCGTCGTTGAACCGGGCGACGGTGGCCTCCAAGCCGTCCGGGTCGATGCCGCACTTCTCCGCCACTTCCCGCAGCGTGCGCCCCTTGACCAGGTAACCGTTGCGCACGTAGGGCAGCAGCGGCACGGGGAAGGGCTTGGCCATACCCATCGGGTACCGGCGTACGAACGTGGAGTCCGCGACCTGCCAGGAACACACCGGCTCACCGGCCGGGGCGGCGTCCAGCATCGCCGTCACGTAGTCGTGGTAGCCGTCGGCCTCGTTGACGAAGCGCCTGCCGGTCGACACCACGCCGATCGACCCCGGCTTCGCCCGGTCCATGATGTGCGGGAACGTACCCACCTTCCCGTTGAGGTACGGCACCTGCGACACCGGGCACCACGCCGCCGGGGCGGCCAGGTCCGTGCAGGACGCCGCGCCGACCGAAAGCGCCAGGCGCAGCCCGTCGCCGCTGGCCTCCTCCGGTGCCAACGTGTGGTGCTCCCGCCCGGTGGGCGTGCGCGGGAAGAGGTCACTGCGCAGCTCCACGTCCGCCGGGAACCCGCCGGTGGCCAGCACCACACCGCAGGACGCCGCCAGCTCGGCCGTGCCGTCCGGCCCCTGCACGCGCACGCCGGTGACGCGCCCGGCGCCGTCGGTCAGCAGCTCGTGGGCCGTCGTCCCGGTGAGCATCGTGACGCCCAGGTCATCGGCGGAGGCGGCCAACCGGCCGACGAGGGCGGCGCCGTTGACCATCTGCATGTTGCGCCGGTGCACCACCATGTCCCAGGCGTGCACCAGTACGCGGCGCGCGGCGTGGAACCAGCCGCTCACGTCCCCGCGCGAGGCCGACAGGAACTTCCTCAGGTCCGGCCCGGCCATGATGCCCATGCCCAGAAACGACGTCTCGTAGAGCTGGTGGCGCAGCTTCGCGCGCACCTCGGGGCGGATTCGCCGGGCGTTGAACGGTGCGGGCCCCACCGAGCGGTGCCCGGTGCCGGCACCCGGCAGGTCACCGTAGATGTCCTTGATCGCCGAGCCCGGGGTGAACTGCAACCGGGTGTTGTCGTGGAAGAAGTCCACCATGTCCGGGGCGGCGTCCAGGAAGGCGTCGATGTTCTCGGCGACATCGCCTCGGTAGCGCTCGCCGAGCACGGCGCGCAGGTAGGTGCGGAACTCTTCTGCGTCCTCGTGCACCCCGTCGCGCCGGGCGAAGCTGCTGCCGGGCGTCCAGGCCCAGCCGCCGGACCAGGTGGTGGCCCCGCCGAGCACGTCGGCCTTCTCCACCACGGTCACCTTCAGTCCGTGGTGGGCGGCGGTGACGGCGGCGGACAGCCCGCCGGCCCCGGAACCGACGATGATCACGTCTGTCATGTGTCGAGCATCCTTCTGGTCGTGTCGTGCAGATGGTGGATCCAGCCGGGCGCGCCGCGGCGCGCCAGCTCGGTGAGGTGGGGGACCTCCACGCTGACCGGGAGGTCGTCCGGCAGGACGGCCAGGTGGCGCGCCAGGTCCTGCTCGCCGTCGCCGGGGGCCAGACGGGCGGCCCGGGCCTCCTCAGTCAGCCCGGCGGTGTCGGTGGGGGCGGCTGCCGGGCAGTCGCACAGCTGCACCATGTCGACCAGGTCGCCGACCTGTGCCAGCTCCTCAGGCTCGGTGCCGACGCGTGCCAGGTGCAGCATGTCGGGCAGCACGCGTGCCCCGGCGGCGCGCGCGATGCGTCCGGCCTCGGTCAGTGAGCGCACCGCGCGGTAGGAGATCGGCTCGAGGGCGGGCACCACGCCGTAGGACGCGGCGTCCTGCGTCAGCCGCCCCAGCGTGTCGGTCAACCGCGCGCGGTCCTCGTCCCCGGCGGCGACGGTGAAGCGGGTCGCGCCGAGGGCCCGGGCGGCCTCCAGGGCGGGGAGCCAGTCGTCGGGGCCGGTGGTGGCGTCCAGGCGCAGGAACTCGGCGTCGAGGACGTACAACCCGGTGGCGTCCAGCGCCTCCATCGTCCGGGCCAGCAGGGGCGAGCCGGGGGACAGGTCGTGGTGCGGTTCCTCGGGTGTGACGGCGAGTACGCGCAGGCCCACGAAGTCGAAGCCGGCCGCGGCGGCGAGACGCACGAGCCGGTCGGGTGCGACGTCCAGAGCCGACAACGGGGCCAGACCCACCGGGCGCGCGGCGTCCCCCATGCCGGTCAGCCCGCCAGGAAGCCGGTGACCAGGCCGTTGACGGTCTGCGGCTGCTCGAGGTTCGGCAGGTGTGCCGCCGGGGAGAGCACCACGTAGGACGCCCCGTCGATGCGGTCGGCGATGACCTTCACCGTCTCCGGGGCGGTGGACGGGTCGTGTTCGCCGGCGATGACCAGCGTGGGCACGGTGATCTCCGACAGCCGGTCGGTGAAGTCCCACCCGGACAGGGCCCCGCAGCACGCCGCGTAACCCTCGTCGTCGGTGTCGGCGACCATGTCACGGTAGTGGTCCGTGGTCGCCGGGTTGGCCGCGCGGAACTCCGGGGAGAACCAGCGGGTGATCACCGTGTCAGCCAGCGCCCGCACACCCTGCCCGCGGGCGGTCTCTGCGCGCTCGACCCAGCCGGAGGGCTCGCCGAACTTCGCCGCGGTGCAGATGAACACGGCCTTGTCGACCCGCCCGCTGGTGGCGGCGAGGTACTGCGCCACCGCGCCGCCGAGCGACAGCCCGACCAGGGTGAAGCTCTCCACACCCAGGCCGTCGAGGGTGTGCAGCACGTCGGCGGCGAGGTCCTCCACGCCCGGTGCCGGGGCGTCCTGCGGGGTCAGGGGGGAGCGGCCGTGGCCGCGGTGGTCCAGGGCGATCACGCGGCGGTCGTGGCCGAGTGCGTCGAGCTGCGGCAGCCACATCTCGGTGGTCGAACCGAGGGAGCCGAGCAGTACGACGGTACCGGTCGCTGCGTTCCTGGCGGCCGCGTCGTCCGGCCCGTAGTCGACGGCGTGCAGGGTGAGTGGTGTGTTCACGGTCGTTATCCTTCGCTCTCGAGGACGGCGGCGAGCCCCTGGCCGCCGCCGATGCACATCGTGGCCAGGCCACGCAGGGGCGTGTCCCCAGTCTGCCTGCGACGAAGCTCGTGGCACAGGGTCACCAGCATCCGCGCGCCGGTCGCACCGACCGGGTGGCCCAGCGAGATGCCCGAACCGTGCGGGTTGAGCCGAGGATCGTCGGCGTCGACACCCCACTGCCGCAGCACCGACAGGGCCTGGGAGGCGAAGGCCTCGTTGAGCTCGATCACGTCGAGGTCGTCCAGTGTCAGCCCCAGGCGCTCGAGCACCCGGGCGGTGGCGGGCACCGGCCCGATGCCCATGGTCTCCGGGGCGACACCGGCGACGGCCCAGCCGGCCAGCCGGGCGAGCGGCTGCAGGCCCAGCTCCTCGGCGCGGGCGCGGGTGGTGACGATCATCGCCGCCGCCCCGTCGTTCTGGCCCGAGGCGTTGCCGGCGGTGACGGTGGCCTCGTCGTCCTGGCGTCCCATCACCGGACGCAGCCCGGCGAGCTTCTCCTCGGTGGTGCCCGGGCGCGGGTGCTCGTCGGTGTCGACGACGGTGTCCGGGTCGCGACGGCGCCTGCCCGGGACGGTGACCGGGACGATCTCCTCGGCGAAGGTGCCGTCCTGCACGGCGGCGACGGCACGGGCGTGGGACTCGGTGGCCAGCGCGTCCTGCGCCTGGCGGGTGATGCCGTACTCGCGACGCAGGTTCTCGGCGGTCTCGATCATGCCGCCGGGGATCGGGTGGTCGCGTCCGCCGGCGGACGCCCGGCCCTCGGCGAGACGGTCGTGCAGCACCAGGTCACCGCCCTTGACACCCCAGCGGATCGAACCGTCCACCGAGTAGCCCGTGCGGCTCATCGACTCGGCACCACCGGCGATGACCAGCTCGGCGGCACCGGTGGCGACGTGGGCGGCGGCGGTGACCACGGCCTGCAGGCCGGAGCCGCAGCGCCGGTCGAGCTGCATGCCGGGGACGGACTCACCGAGGCCGGCGTCCAACGCGACGACGCGCCCCAACGCCGGTGCGGCACTGTCCGGCGAGGCCTGGCCGAGGATGAGGTCGTCGATGTGCTCGGGCGACAGGCCGGTGCGCTCGACGATGGCGGCGACGACGGTGGACGCCAGGTCCTGGACGGGCACGTCCGTGAAGGCACCGCCGTAGGCGCCGACCGGGGTACGCAGCGGGGAGCACAGGACGACATCGGTGGGGTCGGCGGGGTCGGTGGGCTCGGGGTTGTTTGTCATTGGTTTCCTCCGTGGTGGTTCAAGGGTGTCAGGGATCTCAGGGGTGCTGCGCGGCGAGGTCGTCGCTGATGGTGGCGGCGGTGGCGACGAGCTCCGGGATGATGCGGGAGTGCAGGTCGTCGAGGTCGTGGACCTCGGTGCGGGTCGACACGTTGACCGCGGCGACGGTCCGTCCGTCCGGCGTACGTACCGGGGCGGCGACGGACCGCAGGCCGACCTCCAGCTCCTGGTCGACGAGGGCGAAACCCTGTTCGCGCACGCTCTGCAGTTCGGCGCGCAGCTGGTCCGGGGAGGTGCAGGTGCGCGGGGTGGGGGCGGGGAGGTCGCCGGCGTCGAGGATCGCGTCGAGCTCGTGGGCGGGCAGGTCGGCCAGCAGGACCCGTCCCATCGAGGTCGCCGTGGCGGGGAAGCGGGTGCCGATGGTGATCGACACCGCCATGATCCGGCGTACCGGCACGCGGCTGACGTAGACCACGTCGGAGCCCTCGAGCACCGACATGGAACTGGACTCACCGATGCGCCGGGAGAGGTCCTCCAGGCGGGGCTGGGCGATGTCCGGCAGCGACAGCGAGGACAGGTAGCTGTGCCCGAGTTCCAGGACCCGGGAGGTCAGGCGGAACTCCGTGCCGTCGGTGCTGGCGTAGTCCATGGAGACCAGGGTGTGCAGGAAACGGCGGGCGGTGGCGCGGGCCAGGCCCGTACGCTCGGCGACCTGGGCCAGGGTGAGGGTGGGGTGGTCGCCGTCGAAGCAGCGGATCACCGCCAGTCCGCGGACGAAGGACTGGACCTGGCCGCCGTCCTGTTTCTCGGTCGTGTGCTGTGTCTGTGTCACCGAACTTCTCCCGTCATCCGTTCATTCAGCGAACAATTGTCCATTGCGCGAACACCAGTGTACAGTTTTCCATATGCTTGACAAAACATTCACCACAGCAGACGAGGCGGTGGCCGACCTCACCGACGGAAGCTCCCTCGCCGTCGGCGGATTCGGCCTGGTCGGCATCCCTTCCGTGCTGATCGAGGCCGTGCGCAACCTGGGCGTCGGCGACCTCACGATCATCTCCAACAACTGCGGCACCGACGGCTTCGGCCTCGGCACGTTGCTGGAGGATCGTCGGGTCGCCCGCACGGTGGGCTCCTACATCGGCTCCAACCGGATCTACGCCCAGCAGTACCTCAACGGCGACCTGTCGGTGGAGTTCACCCCGCAGGGCACCCTCGCCGAGCGTATGCGTGCCGGCGGCGCCGGTGTGCCGGCGTTCTACACCAAGGCCGGCGTGGGCACCGAGCTGGCGACCGGCGGACTGCCGGTGCGCTACAACCCGGACGGCAGCGTCGCGGAGTTCTCCGAGCCGAAGGAGACCCGCACCTTCGACGGTGAGGACTACATCCTGGAGACCGCCATCCACGCCGACGTCGCCCTGGTCCACGCCCACAAGGCCGACCGCAAGGGCAACCTGGTGTTCCGCGAGACCGCCCAGAACTTCAACCCCGAGGCCGCCAAGTGCGCCCGCGTGGCCATCGCCCAGGTCGAGCACCTCGTCGACGAACTGGACCCCGGCGAGGTCCACCTGCCCGGCATCTACGTGGACCGCGTGGTGCACGTCGGCCCGCAGGAGACCGGCATCGAGAACCGCACGACCCGACCCGACGAGACGACCAACGAGACGACCAACGAGACGACCGACGACAAGACGGAGGCCTAGAGAGCATGGTCTGGAATCGTGAACAGATGGCCGCACGCGTGGCCCGTGAACTCGCCGACGGCCAGTACGTGAACCTCGGCATCGGCATGCCGACGCTGGTCCCCGGCTTCCTGCCGGAGGGCATCGACGTGATCCTGCACTCCGAGAACGGGGTGCTGGGCGTGGGGCCGTACCCCACCGACGACGAGGTCGACGCCGAGCTGATCAACGCCGGCAAGGAGACCATCACCGTGAACCCCGGGGCGAGCTTCTTCAGCTCCTCGGAGTCCTTCGGCATGATCCGCTCGCGCTCGGTGGACGTCGCCGTGCTCGGCGCGATGGAGATCTCGCGCTACGGCGACCTGGCCAACTGGATGGTGCCGGGCAAGCTCGTGCGCGGCATGGGCGGGGCGATGGACCTGGTCCACGGGGCGCAGAAGATCATCGTGATGACCGACCACGTGACCAAGACGGGCACGCCGAAGATCGTGGAGCAGTGCTCCCTGCCGCTGACCGGGGCGAAGTGCGTGGACCTGATCGTGTCCTCCCACGCGGTCTTCGAGGTCGACGCCGAGGCGGGCCTGACCCTGGTGGAGTGCGCCGACGGTGTGAGCGTGGAGGAACTGCGCGAGATCACCGCCGCACCGTTCGCCGTGCGGTGACCTGGCGTCCTGCGCGGGGGAGGGGACTAGAACACGATCGTGGTGTTCCCGTTCCGGATCACCTTGTCCTGGGCGTGCCAGAGCACGGCGCGGGACAGGACGGAGCGCTCGACCTCCGCGCCCAGCCGCTTCAGGTCGGCGACGTTGTCCCGGTGGTTGACGCGCACCACGTCCTGCTCGATGATCGGGCCCTCGTCCAGGTTCTCGGTCACGTAGTGGGCCGTGGCGCCGACGAGCTTCACCCCGCGCTCCTTGGCTTTGCGGTAGGGGGCCGCGCCGATGAACGCCGGCAGGAAGGAGTGGTGGATGTTGATCACCGGCACACCGACCTGCTCCAGGAAGTCACTGGAGATGATCTGCATGTAGCGGGCCAGGACGATGAAGTCCACGTTGCCCTTCAGCAGACGCAGGATCTCCGCCTCGGACTCTGACTTGTCCGGCCCCGCCTGCGAGGGGACGTGGAAGAACGGTACCCCGAAGGATCGGACGTCCTCGACGGTATCGGTGTGGTTGGAGATCACCATGGGGATGGAGACCGGCAGGTCCCCGCGGCGCTGGCGCCACAGCAGGTCCAGCAGGCAGTGGTCGTCCTTGGACGCCAGGATCGCCATGCGCTTGGGCTGAGAGCGGTCGGACAGCGACCACGCCATGTCGTAGGGCTCGAGGGTCTCCGTCAGGTCGGCCCTGATGTCGTCCATGGCGGTGACGAGGTTCTGACGGTGGAAGACGATGCGCTGGAAGAACCCGCCGTCCTCCGGGTCGGAGGAGTGCTGGTCCAGCGAGATGATATTGCCCTTGTTCCGGGTTATCAGTGCGGCGATCACGGAGACCAGGCCGGGCTGGTCGGGTCCGTGGACCACCAGACAGGCGTGGTCGGTCAGGGAGGTGATGGACGGGGACAAAGGGATCTTCCTGGTCGCTGGGGGCGGGCTGGGTGTAACTGGGTTGGGCTGGCCGCCCGGTGGCGGCAGTCGCTTCGGTGGCAGTCTACCCCCACGGTCCCACGGCTCCTCTACACCCCGACGCGCCCGCTGTCGACGACACTGTGCCGGAACGTCCGCCACCGCTGCGGGCGCGGGGGTATGATGGGCCGGACGCGTTACCAACGGATCACCAAGTTTCACAGGAGAGTTCGTCTCACATGCCATCGATGCAGGAAAGCGCCGAACTGCTCAAGTGTTCGTTCTGCGGAAAGAGCCAGAAGCAGGTCCGCAAACTCATCGCAGGGTCAGGTGTGTACATCTGCGACGAGTGCATTGAGCTCTGCAACGAGATCATCGAGGAGGAGCTCGCCGCCGGCGTGACACCCGCCGGGGAGGACGCCGACCTGCCGCACCCCGCGGCGATCACCACGTTCCTCGACGAGTACGTCATCGGGCAGGACGAGGCCAAGCGCACCCTCGCCGTCGCGGTCTACAACCACTACAAGCGTATCCGCGCCGAGACGGCCAACGCCGGTGCACGCCGCAGCGACGACGCCGTGGAGCTGACCAAGTCCAACATCCTCATGCTCGGGCCCACCGGCTCGGGCAAGACCTACCTGGCCCAGTCGCTGGCCCGCATGCTGGACGTGCCCTTCGCCATCGCCGACGCCACCAGCCTCACCGAGGCCGGCTACGTCGGTGAGGACGTCGAGAACATCCTGCTCAAGCTGCTGCAGTCGGCGGACTTCGACGTGTCCAAGGCACAGCAGGGCATCATCTACGTCGACGAGGTCGACAAGATCTCGCGTAAGTCCGAGAGCCCCTCGATCACCCGCGACGTCTCCGGCGAGGGTGTGCAGCAGGCGCTGCTGAAGATCCTGGAGGGCACGGTCGCCAACGTGCCGCCGCAGGGCGGGCGCAAGCACCCCAACCAGGAGCTCATCCAGTTCGACACGAAGAACGTGCTGTTCATCGTCTCGGGCGCGTTCGCCGGCCTGGAGAAGGTCGTCGCCGAGCGTCGTGGACGCAAGGGCGTGGGCTTCGGTTCCGAGATCCGCGGCAAGTCCGACGAGGACCCGGATCCGTTCCGCTTCGTGGAGCCGGAGGACATGGTCAAGTTCGGCCTGATCCCCGAGCTGATCGGCCGCCTGCCGGTGATCACCCACGTCGGCCACCTCGACGAGGACGCCCTGGTGCGCATCCTCACCGAGCCGAAGAACTCCCTGGTGCGCCAGTACCAGCGCCTCTTCGAGATGGACGGGGTGCAGCTCACCTTCGAGGACGACGCCCTGCGCGAGATCGCGAAGAAGGCGCTGGAGCGCGAGACCGGTGCCCGTGGCCTGCGCTCGATCGTGGAGCACCTGCTGCTGCCGATGATGTACGCCATCCCGGACGACCCGGACACCGGTGAGGTGATCATCTCCGGCGGGTGCGTGACCGGCGAGGCCGAGCCCGAGCTGCTCACCCACGAGGAGGTCGCCGAGCGCGACCGCCGCAGCGCCTGACCGGGGCGCCGCGGTCTGCAGTGCGGGACCGGCGTTCTATAACCCCGCGCGGTTGGTGGTCATCGGGGTGTCGACCACCAATAGCGCGGGGTTCCGGGTTGTTCGGGGGTCCGGGATCCCGGCGATGTCAGCTGAGCCATGCCCCAGGCAAGATTTTCGGTGTTTCCTGGCCTGGGGCATGACACAGATGACATCGGGTGCCGGAGCTACTCGTCGTAGAGGTCGGCGATGTGGTCCTCGTCGGGGTCCTCGGGGATGTCGGTGTCGATGCCGTGCCCCTCTGAGCTGTCCCCACCGAGCTCACCACCCAGCTCCCCACCGAAGGAGTCGAAGGACGGGTAGGAGGAGACCTGGGACTCCCGCGGGGCGGTGTACTCCGGCAGGTCCTCGGCGCGGTAGGTCACGACCTCTTCCACGGAGCCACCGTCGCCGGCGGTGTACAACGACGCCGACACCGACGACGGGGTCCGCGTGGTGGGGGCCGCGTGGGTGTACGAGCTGCCCTGGGTGGTGGGCATCGAGGTGGTCAGGAAGGCCAGCACGGTGTCGCAGGCCAACTTCTCCAGGCCCTCCACGGTGGCGGCGTGGTCCATGTCCGTGCCGTAGAGCAGCTGGAACAACCCGCCCTGGGAGGCGGGGAAGCAGCACAGGGACGTGATCAGCACGTACACGTCCTCGGCGGAGATGCCGGGACGGAAGGCGCCGTAGTCCTGCCCGCGCATCAGCACCCGGTCGATCTGCAGCACCACGGGGGAGGTCTCGAGCACGTCGTTGCGTCCTTCGAGGTGCCCGCGGGACAGGACGTTCTCGGAGATGATCAGGCGCACGGCGTCCGGGTCGGCGCGGTGGCGCCGGTAGGCGGTGCGCACCAGGGAGCGCACGGCCTCGGCGGGCACGAGGCGTTCCACGTCCAGGTCCTCGGGGCGGGGCCAGAGCCGGCGGAAGGCGTAGCGCACGGCCTCGTCGTAGAGCACGCGGGTGTCCCTGAGTAGGGGGTGTGTGGCGGGTACACCCGCACCGACGGCGATGTCGCGGGTGTCGGCGGAGAGCCCGGAGCGCACGAGTTCGGGGATCGCGGTGTCCAGGACCAGCTGGTACTCCTGCGGGGAGCAGTCGTATCGCCGGTGGCTGCCTGGCAGGTCGGCGGGGTCAGTGATCAATGGGGCGCTCCTGGCCTGGTCTGGTGCGGCGTCTGGTGCAGCGACTGGTGCGGCGGGGACGTGTGCTGGGGTCGGGGATCCTCCCGTGGGCGCGGCAACCGGGTGTCGCCGTGTACTCCCATGCTAAGCGGAACCCACGCCAGGGACGCACATAACGTTTATGCCCCCACCTATGAGGGGGCACCGGAACAGGGGGACAGTTGCTCACGTCTACATTGGTGGGGCACCGAACACCACTGCAATCGCGAAAAGGAACGAGGTCGCACACCATGCCGACACAACCCATCACCGTCACCGTCACCGGGGCCGCCGGGCAGATCGCCTACTCCCTGTTGTTCCGCGTCGCTTCCGGGGACGTCTTCGGTGACCGCCCGGTGAAGCTGCGTCTGCTGGAGATCCCGGCGGCGAAACGCGCTGCGGAGGGGGTTGCCATGGAGCTGCTCGACTCGGCCTTCCCCCTCATCGCCGACATCACCGTCACCGACGACCCGGACGAGGGTTTCGCCGGTGCGGAGGCGGTGTTCCTCGTCGGCGCGAAGCCGCGCGGCAAGGGGGAGGAGCGTTCGGACCTGCTCACCGGCAACGGCAAGATCTTCGGCCCGCAGGGCAAGGCCATCGCGGCCAACGCCGCACCGGGGGTGCGTGTGCTGGTCGTCGGTAACCCGGCGAACACGAATGCCACGATCCTGGACGCCCACGCGGGCCTGGAGGCCGGGCAGGTCACGGCGATGACGCGTCTGGACCACAACCGGGCGCTGGCGCAGGTGGCAGGGAAGCTGGGTGTCACCCCGGGCCGGCTGTCGCGCATGACCGTGTGGGGGAACCACTCGAACACGCAGTTCCCGGACGTCGCCGAGCTGCTGCTCGACGGGGAGCCGGTCGCCGGCACGCTGGACCCGGAGTGGGTGGACTCGGAGTTCATCCCGCGGGTGGCCCAGCGCGGCGCGGAGATCATCGACGTGCGCGGGTCGTCCTCGGCGGCGTCCGCGGCGTCCTCGGCGGTGGACCACATGCACGACTGGTTCAACGGCACCCCGGAGGGTGACTGGACGTCCGTGGCGCTGCGCTCGGACGGTTCCTACGGGGTCGCCGAGGGTCTGTTCGCCAGCTTCCCCTGCCGCGCGGTCGACGGCGTCTGGCAGATCGTCCAGGGCCTGGACCTCGACGACCGGCAGCGCCGGCGCATCGCCGACAGTGCCTCCGAGCTGGCGGAGGAGCGCGACACGGTGCGCGACGCGGGCATGCTGTGACACAGTAGGTAGATGCTTCATGGAAATGATGTGGATCACAACGCACCGGACCTGAATCCGGGTAACGGGCGCTACCGTCCGGGGGCGGTCGACAAGGTGGTCGGCCTGGGCGCCCGGCTGCTGGGTACGGTGGCCGGCCTCGTGCCACGGGCGGCGTGGCGGCGGGCGGGGTTGCGCCGTAACGGCGACGGCGACGTCCTGGACCCGGACGTCACCGCGACGCTGCTGGCGTTGCGCGTGGTCAGCGGGCTGGACATCGTGGACGTGCCGCCGGTGCACTCACGGCGCATCGTGGAGCGCGAGGCCTTCATCGCCGGCGGCAGTCCGAGCGTCGCCGAGGTCCGTGAGGAGCAGGTGGCCGGCGTGCCGGTACGCGTCTACCTGCACCGGCCGGCGGACGCCTCGCCGCGTCCGACGCTGGTGTACCTGCACGGCGGGGGCTGGGTCACCGGGTCCCTCGACAGCCACGACGCCGCCTGCCGCAGCCTCTGCGCCGACGGCGGTGTCACGGTGGTGGCGGTGGACTACCGCCTGGCCCCCGAGCACCCCTTCCCGGCGGCGCTGGAGGACACCACGGCCGTCTTCGCCGCCCTGCAGGACGGTGCCCGCGTCGCGGACACCACCGTGGACGCAGGACGCCTCGTCGTCGCGGGCGACTCCGCGGGCGGGAACCTCGCGGCGTCCTGCTGCCTGTGGCTGCGCGCGCAGGGGCGCGCCCAGCCTGCACTGCAGCAGCTCTTCGTCCCGGTGACGGACCTGTCGCAGCGCTCGGCCAGCTACGCGGAGTTCGGGGAGGAGGGGCTGTACCTCACCGCCGCGCAGATGGAGTGGTACGAGCACCACTACCTGGGGCGTAACGGTGACCTGACTGAGGCGATCGACCCGCGCGACCCGCTGGTGTCACCGATGCTGGAACCCGACCTCACCGGACTCGCCCCGGCGTACGTGGCGGTGGCCGGGTTCGATCCCCTGCGTGACGAGGGAGAGGCCTACGCGGGCAGGCTGGAGGACGCCGGGGTGGAGGTCACGCTGCGGCGCCACCGCGGGCTGGTGCACCCCTTCGTCAACTCCGTGGCGGTGTGGTCCGGGGCGCGGGCGGCGATGGCGGAGGCCACCGCGCACCTGAGGTCGGCGCTGGGGACTACCCTGGGCGCGCATGGCTGAGAACAGGAACCCGTCGATCAAGGACCCGGAACTCTACGAACGGCTGCGCGGGGAGGGGGAGTCGAAGGAGAAGTCCGCCCGTATCGCCAACGCCGCGGCGAACACGTCCCGCTCCGAGATCGGGCACAGGGGCGGGGAGTCGCCCAGCTACGACGAGTGGACCCGGGACGAGCTCTACGAGCGGGCGCAGGAACTCGACGTCCACGGACGCTCGTCGATGACGAAGGACGAGTTGATCGAGGCGCTGCGCGACAGCTGATCGCCGCGCGTCCTACTCCAGGTGGTCGAACTTGCTCTCCCACGCCGCGGCGACGGGGTTGGCGTCGGCGATCATGTAGTTGAAGCGGTCGTTGGCGATCTCCACGACCTCGCCGAGCAGCTGCACGTGCTCCTGGGCGGGGGAGTTCTCCAGGCGGCGGATGCCCTCGCTGATGATCTGGGTGCGCGAGTCGAGGCGCCCCAGGCAGGTGACGAAGGGCATGCCGAAGCGCTCACGGTAGCTCTCGGAGAGTTCCACGAGCTGTTCACGGTCGACGTCGTCCATGTTGTCCAGGTCCTCCATCGCCACCGAACCGGCGAAGCCGGAGATCCGCTTCGACGCCTCGGGGTCGAGCAGCAGCTCGGCCATGGAGGGGTAGTCGCGGATGAGGGCGCGCTGGTCGTCGCGGTCGGCGGTGAGCACCGCCTCCTGCACGGCGTCGCGCAGGTCCTGGACGGTGTCGAAGGGGGCCGCGGCGTGGGCGTTCTCCAACGGCCACAGGGTGTTGTTGAACAGTGGGGCGAAGGTCTCCACGAAGGTGTCGCGGTCCATGGCGTTGACGTCCTCCAGGGTGACCGCGCGCCCGCCGGCGTCGCGGGTGACGTCCGGCGAGGTGCGACGTCCGACGTGGAAGAACAGCAGGTTCAACAGGATCGCGGCGATGGAGCCGGTGGTCACGCCCGAGGCGAAGAACACCTGCGCCCAGTCGGGGAACAGTTGGGCGATGTCCGGCTTGAAGGCCACGAGCATGCCCAGACCGATGGAGATGGTCATCACCGCGGCGTTGCGGTTGTCCGCCAGGTCCACCTTGCCCAGGGTCTGGATGCCGACCAGGGCCACGTTGGCGAACAGGGCGAGGCTCGCCGCGCCGAGCACGGGGCCGGGGATCGCGTTGACCACCGCGCCGGCCTTGGGGATCAGACCGATGACGATCATGATCACACCGGCGCCGGCGACGACCCAGCGCGAGCGCACCCGCGTCATACGCACCAGGCCCACGTTCTGCGCGAAGCAGGTGTAGGGGAAGGAGTTCAGCACACCGCCGAGGGTGGTGGACAGGCCGTCGGCACGCAGCGCGGCGGAGATGTGCTCCTTCTTGATGCGCTTGCCCACGATCTCACCGGCGGCGAAGACGTCGCCGGTGGTCTCCACCATGGTGATCAGCATGACGATGCACATGGAGATTATGCCGGTGAGCACGAACTCCGGGGCGCCGAAGTAGAACGGGGTCGTGAAACCGACCCAGTCGGACGAACCGACGTCGTTGAAGCCCGCGTCGCCCAGGGCCACGGCCACGACGGTGCCCACCACCAGGCCCATGAGGATGGACAGGGTGCCCAGGAAGCCCTTGAAGAAGCGCTGGGCCAGCAGGATCACCGCCAGGGTCAGACCGGCGTAGGCCATGTCGCTGGCGTCCGGGGTGCCCTCGGCGAAGTTGGTGATGTCGTTGGCGGCGACACCCAGCAGGGTGATGCCCATCGTGGTCAGCACCGTGCCGATGACCACCGGCGGGAAGAACCGGATGAACTTCGCGAAGTACGGTGCGGCGAGGAAGGTGAACAGGCCGGCGACGATGATCGACCCGTAGATCGCCGGCAGTGCCTCCGTGCCGCCCTCACCACCGGTGGTGGCCAGTCCGATGGCGATGATCGGGGAGATGGCGGTGGTGGTCACACCCTGGATGATCGGCAGGCGCACACCGACCTTCCAGAACCCCACCGACTGGATCAACGTGGCGATGCCACAGGTGAACAGGTCGGCGTTGATGAGGTGGATGGTGGTCTCGGCGTCGAGCCCCAGGCCGCTGGCGATGAGCAGCGGCACGACCACGGTACCGGCGTAGAACGCCAGGACGTGCTGGGTGGACAGGATCGCGAGTTTGCCCTTGGGCGGTACCTGGTCGACAGGGTGGCGGGTGGACGCTGGGGGCGCGTCGGCACGGGTGCTGGAGCTCATGTGGCGGCTTTCCGGGAAACGTCGGTCGCGGGCCCGGCGGCGGGGCCCGCGTCGGTAATTACCGGATAAAGCATATGCGGTGCTGCGTGGACGCCCAACGACCGGGGTTGTCGGCGCCCTCGGTGCTCCTACAGCCGGTCGCGGTAGACCACGCCACCCTTCATGACCATCGACAGGTACCTGTCCGGGTCGGTGAGCACCGAGATGTCCTTGAGCGGGTCACCGTCGACGATGATCAGGTCGGCGTAGGCCTCCGGCCCGACCACGCCGATCCGGCCCTCCAACCCGACGAGCTCCGCCGCGGTGGTCGTGGCCGCGCGGATCACGTCGATGGCGGGCTGCACCTCCCGCCGGATCGCGAACTCCTCCAGCTGGTGGACCTGCTGCCCGCCGATGAGGTCGGAGCCGTAGACGAGCTTGACCCCCTCGGCGTGGGCCATCTCGAGGGCGGAGAGGCCGGACTCCAGGACCTGCGAGTTCTTGGCGTGGCTCTCCGCGGAGAGCCCCATGGAAGGCCCCAGCCGGTCCATGGTGTTGTACGTGACCAGGGTGGGTACGAGGAAGGCGTCGTACCGGATGAAGTCCTTCACCGTGGTCTCGTCGATGAGGTTGCCGTGCTCGATGCACTTGAGCCCGATGCGCAGCGCATTGCTGATCGCGCCGGCGAGGTAGGTGTGCCCGGTGACGTACGCGCCCTGGGAGGACGCCTCGGCGACGGCGACGGCGATCTCCTCGTCGCTGTACTGGGTGGACGAGATGCTGTCGGTCGGTGAGGTCACCCCGCCGGAGAGCATCAGCTTCACGTGGTGTGCACCGGTGCGCAGGATCTCGCGGGTTCCCTTACGCACCTCGTCGACCCCGTCGGCGACCAGGGCGATGGTGGGGCAGCGGGAGCAGCCGGTGGGGTTGACCTCGTTGCGGCTGCGCCCGTCGCCGTGCCCGCCGGTCTGGGTGAGGGCCAGGCCCCCGAAGATCAGACGGGGCCCGTCGAGCACCCCCTCGTCGACCGCCTGTGCCAGGGCGAAGTCCGCACCACCGGTGTCGCGCACCGTGGTGAACCCGCGCTGCAGCATGTCGCTGAGACTGCGGGCCGCCTTCGCGACGAGGTAGGACGGCCGCCATCGCAGCAGCTCCGGGGTGTCGAAGGACTGGAAGTAGACGTGCACGTGGCCGTCGACCAGCCCGGGCATCAGCGTCCTGCCCTTCACGTCGATCACGCGGTCGGGGTCGGTGACCCGGACCTCGTTGCTCGGGCCGACCTCACGGATGAGGCCGTCCTCGACGATCACGGACTGGTCGGGCCGGATCTCGCCGAGGTGGACGTTGAGCACCGCCGCATTACGGAACAACGTGGTCGTCATTGCTGCCTCCAGGGTGGGGGAAGGGTAGGCAATCATCTTCACACCCCGGAGGTGGGGCCGGCAACGGTCTTCTTCCCCGGCCCAGAGGCCTATGTCAGAGGCCTATGTCAGAGGCGAGACGCGCACGAGGTGCTCGTTGACGAACTCGCCGACGCCCCACTCGGCGAGCTCACGGCCGTAGCCGGAGCGTCCCACACCACCGAAGGGCAGGCCCGCCGCGGTGACGGAGGCCTCGTTGACGAAGGACATGCCGACCTCCAGGCGGGCGGCGGCGTCCTCGGCGAGCGCCAGGTCGGAACCCCACACGGAGCCGGAGAGCCCGTAGTCGGAGTTGTTGGCGATCTCCACGGCCTCGTCCACGTCGGCGGCCTTGTAGACGATGGCGACGGGGCCGAAGACCTCGTTGCAGCCCACGTCCGCCGACGGGTCGACGTCGGTGAGCAGCGTCGGCTCCATGAATGCGCCGGGCCGGTCGATCGCGTCGCCGCCGACGCGGACGGTGGCGTCCCCGTTGGCCTTGGCGTCGGCGAGGCGCTGGACGATCTCGTCGCGGGCGTCGATGGAGGACAGCGGTCCGACGTCGGCCTCCGGGTCGTCCCACGCGCCGACGGTCAGGGCACCGATGCGCTTCTCCAGGCCCTCGACCACGCGGTCGTAGAAGCCGTCCATCACGATGAGGCGCTTGGGGGCGTTGCAGGCCTGGCCGGTGTTGTACATGCGGATGCCCACGTACTGGTCGAGGACGGTGTCGAGGTTGTCGTCGTCGAGGACGATGAACGGGTCGTTGCCGCCGAGCTCGAGCAGGGACTTCTTGTAGTTCTCGCCGGCGGTCCTGGCGACCGCTGCGCCGGCGCCCTCGGAACCGGTGAGGGAGACTGCGGCGATGCGCGGGTCGGCGACGAAGGCGTCCATCTGCGAGCCGGAGGCGTAGACGTTCTGGAAGACGTCCTGCGGCAGGCCGGCGTCCTCCAGGATGTCCTGGCAGGCCTGCGAGGACAGTGGGCAGATCGACGCGTGCTTTAGCACCAGCGAGTTGCCGAGCAGGAGGTTCGGTGCCGCCCAGCGGGCGACCTGGTAGTAGGGGAAGTTCCACGGCATGATGCCGAGCAACGGGCCGATCGGGTCCTTGCGTACGTAGGTGTGGCGCGCGCCCTGGGCGGGCAGCTGCTTGTCGGCGAGAAGCTCGTGGGCGTGCTCGGCGTAGTAGCGGTAGATGTCGATGACGATGTCGAGTTCGGCCTTCGCCCAGCCGTCGAGCTTGCCCATCTCACGCCCGATGTAGGACGCGAGTTCGTCCTTCTTCTCTTCGTAGAGGTCGGCGGCGCGGTTCAGCACGGCGGCACGCTCGTCGACGGTGGTGGTCCGCCACTGCCTGTAGGCGGCGGTCGAGCGGTCGAGGATGGCGTCGCGGTCGGCGTCCTCGATCCTCGTGAACGTGTCTTCGGTCTGTCCGGTGGACGGGTTGTTCACACTGAAGTTGCTCATGTCCCCGTTGTACGCGCGGTGGTGGGGGACTGTCACCCAGGCGAGCCGCCGGCCCCGTACCCGGGTAGCTTCGGGTGTCATGGGGGCTACAGAGGATTCCCGCGCAGACGGTTTCTGGTTGGTGTCGGACCTGCATCTGGGCCACGCCAAAGTCTCGGCGCTGCGCGGGTTCCCCGATGTCGCCGCCCATGACCGGGCGATCCTGGACAACCTGCGCGAGGTGCCGGACGGGGCGACACTTATCTGCCTCGGCGACATCTCGGTGCGTGACGACGCCGGGGCGCTGAGGACGTTGGCACAGCTCAAGGCGGAGAAGGACTTCACGATGGTCCTGGTGCCGGGCAACCACGACAGGGTGCATCCCGTGTTCGGGATCGACTCGGTGGTCGAGTGGACGCCGGCGTACCGGCAGGTCTTCGACGTCATCTCCCTGGAGCTGCAGGTCAAGGTGGGCCGCTGGCTGGTGCTGCTGACCCACATCCCGGCTCCCGGGAAGGTGGAGGACGCCCATCTCACCCCGGCGTTGACGCGGTGGGCGGCGCGTGGCGGGGCGACCAGCCGTGACGGGTTCGACTGCACGGTGCACGGGCACACGCATTCGACGGTGGCGGTGAGGCCGAAGAACGTGAACGTCAGCCTCGAGGCCACCGACCTGAAACCAGTGTCATCCGGCCAGCTGCTGGATCTGGTGACCCGCGCGGTGAAATGGAAGCATTGAGGCTGTCTCTAAATGACATTGACGGGATATAAATAGATCGCTAATGGCATAATCAGCACTTCGATTGCTATAGCAGTAGAAATAGGCAGGCGACGCTGCCCTTCATTCGCTTTTAGGCTTGGAACAGGTACCGAGATGAGCCTCGGTACCGTGGCTTTTCGGGCGGTGCGGGATTACATAAATGTTACTCGCAACGCATTCAACTCCGTGGGACGCTCTACGTCGCTTCCTGAGGCGTACAAGGCTTCGCACAGTAAGAGAGAAAGGTTCCAGACCATGAGTGAAATCGCCAAGGACGTCTTCTGCCTGTCAGGCACGGACGTCAACGTCGGAATTCTGCGTGAGGGCAGCGACCTCACCATGATCGACGGTGGGTGGCCCGGCGACGTCGAGGCCATCGAGGAGGCGCTGCGGTCGATCGGGCACAAGCCCGAAGACGTCCGCGCGATCCTGCTGACCCACGCCCACGTCGACCACCTCGGTGCGGTGGACGCGTTCCACCGCCGCTTCGGCACCCCGGTGTACTCCGACCCGGTCGAGGTCCACCACGCCGCACGCGAGTACCTCGAGCAGGCCGGCACCGACGAGGTCGAGCAGGGCCCGATGCCCCAGACCATGGAATGGTGGGAGCGGGTGCAGAAGGTCGGCGCCGAGCAGGACATCAAGATCACCGACGTCCAGCCCGTCGGCGACGGTCCCATGGACATCCCCGGGCGTCCGGTCCCGGTGGCCACCCACGGCCACACCTCCGGCCACAGTGCCTTCCTGGTGCCTTCCGTCGGCGTGATCGCCACGGGCGACGCCCTGGTCACCGGCCACGCCTGCTCGACCAAGCAGGGCCCCCAGCCGTGCCCGTGGTTCTTCAACCACTCCCGCTCCGAGGCCCTCGAGGCCCTGGACCTCCTGGAGGGCGTCGACGCCGACGTCATCCTGCCGGGTCACGGCGACCCGATGAACATGAAGCTCGCCGACGCAGTGAAGGCCGCACGTACCTTCGCAGCAGACACCGGCTTCGACAACCACTAGATCGGAAAGGTCACGTCATGTCACGAATTCCTCTGTTCGACCCGTCCACCGGCACCGAGGAGGAGAAGCGGGTCTACAACCGGTTCCCCTCGAACCTCGTCGCCGGTCTGATGCGCACCACCACCGGGATCACCGACGCCTACCTGGACTACGGCAACTCGTTCCCGAACTCCCCGCTGGACCCGCAGATCCGTGAGATGGTCACCCTGCGCGTCGGTGTGATCTCGCACAGCGACTACGAGTGGATGCAGCACGCCGACAAGGCCCGCTCCGTGGGTGTCACCGAGGACGAGATCAAGGCGATCCAGTCCGGTGACTTCAGCTCCCTGAGCGATGCCAAGCAGAAGGCGATGGAGCTCACCGACGACCTGGTCGCCAACCCCAAGGCCGGCCCGACCTTCGAGGCCGTGGTCGAGGCCCTGGACGAGCAGTCCGCCGCGATCATCACGCTGCTGGTCGGTCACTACATGATGACCGCCCGGTTCCTGATGACCCTCGAGATCCCGCTGGACGACAACCCCACCAGCTGGGACGGAGCGTAGGCCGCACTCGGCCGACGCACAGCCCGCCGCGGTAGCCGCCACCGGCGAAACGCGCAGGCAACCACAGGACGTGGCCCCCGGGAGGACAATCCCCGGAGGCCACGTCCTTCTGCGCGTGCAGCTTCGTGGGACCGCGCCGGATCTGGACCGGACAACGTATGCCCTCGCTGAACGGACACGAACAATCTCCAGGGACCGCATCACCGGCGATGCGGGGGTTGTGGACACGGCGACGATGGAGGAGGTCGACCAGTGGCTGCGCGACGTCCTGTCTCTTCCTGAGCCGTCCTGGGTCCTCGGAACGCCCACCAGCCGGTCACGTTCATGTCCGGGCCCTGCACTAGACTGTCCTACCGTGACTGATCAGACCAGCTCCAGCGCAGCCAGCAGCAACCCCGACACCTCCTCCCGGGCCGACCGGCTCCCGAAGCAGTGGACCCCCGCGGACGTCGAGAACGACCTCTACCAGGGGTGGGTCGACTCGGGTTACTTCCACGCGGACGCCACCAGCGACCGCCCGCCGTTCTCCATCGTGCTGCCGCCGCCGAACGTCACCGGTCAGCTGCACATGGGTCACGCCCTCGACCACACCCTCATGGACTCCATGGCCCGGCGTAAGCGCATGCAGGGCCACGAGGTCCTCTGGCTGCCGGGCTCCGACCACGCCGGCATCGCCACGCAGACCAAGGTCGAGGGCATGCTCAAGGAGACCGAGGGCAAGGACCGGTTCGACTACGGGCGCGAGGAGTTCGTGGACAAGGTCTGGGAGTGGAAGGAACAGTACGGTGGCGTGATCCAGTCGCAGATGCGCGCGATCGGCGACTCCGTCGACTGGGAGCGCGAGCGCTTCACCCTGGACGACGGGCTGTCGCGTGCCGTGCAGACCATCTTCAAGGAGCTCTTCGACCGCGGCCTGATCTACCGCGCCAAGCGCATGGTCAACTGGTCGCCGGTGCTGCGCACCGCCATCTCCGACATCGAGGTCGTCTACTCCGACGACGAGGGTGAGCTGGTCACCCTGCGCTACGGCGACGCCTCCGGCGAGGGCGCGCACGTGGACGTCGCCACCACCCGTGTGGAGACGATGCTCGGCGACGTCGCCGTGGCCGTCCACCCGGACGACGAGCGCTACCGCGACCTCGTCGGTTCCCGCCTGCCGCACCCGTTCATCGAGGGCCACGGCATGGTCGTCATCGCCGACGACTACGTCGACCCCGAGTTCGGTACCGGCGCGGTGAAGATCACCCCGGCGCACGACCCGAACGACTTCGAGATGGGCCGCCGCCACGACCTCGACATGCCCGAGGTCATCGACCAGACCGGCCACATCGCCAACACCGGCACCCGCTTCGACGGGATGGACCGCTTCGAGGCGCGCGAGCAGATCCGCCTGGCACTGGAGGAGCAGGGGCGCGTGGTCAAGCGCATCAGCCCCTACGTGCACTCCGTGGGGCACTCCGAGCGTTCCGGCGAGGCCATCGAGCCACGCCTGTCGGAGCAGTGGTGGGTGAAGGTCGAGGAGCTGGCGAAGATGTCCGGCGACGCCGTCCGCGAGGGCGACACGGTCATCCACCCGGCCTCCCAGGAACCGCGCTGGTTCGACTGGGTCGACGACATGCACGACTGGTGCATCTCCCGGCAGCTGTGGTGGGGCCACCGCATCCCGATCTGGTACGGACCCGACGGCGAGATCGTGTGCTGCGGCCCGGATGACGAGGCCCCCACCGGCGAGGGCTGGTACCGCGAGGAGGACGTGCTGGACACGTGGTTCAGCTCCGCGCTGTGGCCGTTCTCCACGATGGGCTGGCCGGACGCCACCGACGAGCTGGCGAAGTTCTACCCGACGTCCGTGCTGGTCACCGGCTACGACATCCTGTTCTTCTGGGTCGCGCGCATGATGATGTTCGCCACCTTCGCCGATACCGTCGAGGGCTCCGTCCTCGACAACGGTGAGCCCGGCACCACCGCCGACCAGCGTGCCGGACGCCCCCAGGTGCCCTTCACCGACGTCTTCCTGCACGGACTCGTCCGCGACGAGCACGGCCGCAAGATGTCCAAGTCGCTGGGCAACGGCATCGACCCGATGGACTGGGTCCGCGACTACGGTGCGGACGCGCTGCGCTTCACGCTGGCCCGCGGCGCCAACCCGGGAACCGACCTGCCGATCGGTGAGGACTCCGCGCAGTCCTCGCGTAACTTCGCCACGAAGCTGTTCAACGCCACGAAGTTCGCCCTGATGAACGGTGCCCGCGTGCTCCCGGTGGACGGGCAGGACGCCTTCCCGTCCCGCGAACAGCTCACCGACCCGGACCGCTGGATCCTCGACAAGCTCGAGGAACTGCGCGTGCTCGTCGACACCCACCTGGACCGCTACGAGTTCGCCGTGGCCAACGAGGCGCTCTACCGCTTCACCTGGGGCGAGTTCTGCGACTGGTACCTGGAGATCGCCAAGGTGCAGATCCCGCGCGACTGGGACGCCGCCACCGAGGCCGAGCGCACCCGCGGCGAAAACACCCAGCTTGTGCTCGGCCGGGTGCTCGACACCGTCTTCCGCCTCCTGCACCCCTCGATGCCCTTCGTCACCGAGACCCTGTGGACCGTGCTCACCGACGGCGTCGACGGCTACGCCGACAGCCTCGTGGTCACCGACTGGCCCACCGCCGCCAACACCAACGGTGGGGCGCAGACGGACGTCGACGCCGTGCGTCGTCTGGACGACGTGGAGAAGCTCGTCACCGAGGTCCGCCGCTTCCGCGCCGACCAGGGTGTCAAGCCCACCCAGAAGGTGCCGGGACGTTTCGACGCCGCGGCCGCCGACCTCGCCGGGCTCGAGGACGCCGTGCGTTCCATCGTCCGACTCACCGCCCCGGCCGAGGACTTCACGCCGACGGCGTCGGTGGAGCTGCGCCTGTCGGGTGCGACGATCACCGTGGAGCTGGACACGTCCGGCACCGTGGACGTCGCCGCCGAGCGCAAGCGCCTGGAGAAGGACCTGGCCGAGGCCAACAAGGAGCTCGAGCGCGCAGACAAGAAGCTCGGCAACGACAACTTCCTGGCCAAGGCGCCGGAGAAGGTCGTCGCCGAGATCCGTGAGCGTCGCGGCATCGCCGCCGACGAGGTCGAGCGCATCAACGCCCGGCTGACCGACCTGGCAGGGAAGTGACCCCGCAACAGTGACTGACAAGCACGACGAGAACAACGACTTCGGCGAGGCCCAGCTCAACGCCACCGGCCTCGACCTGCCGATCGACCTGTCCGAACCCGCCAACACCGACGACGACGCCGCGAAACTGGCCCGCCCGGTGACCGCCGGCGACCTCGCCGCCCTCGCCGAGGTCGAGGCCGAGCTCAACGAGCGGTGGCCCGAGACCAAGATCGACCCCACCCTCGACCGCGTCCGCCGGCTCATGGACCTGCTCGGCAGCCCGCAGCGTAACTATCAGGCCATCCACGTCGCCGGGACCAACGGCAAGACCTCGGTCACCCGCATGGTCGAGTCGCTGCTGCGCGCCTTCCACCGCCGCACCGGACGGACCACCAGCCCGCACCTGCAGCTGGCCACCGAGCGCATCGCGATCGACGGCACGCCGCTGCACCCGGCGGACTACGTGGCCACCTGGCGTGAGATCCAGCCCTTCGTGGAGATGGTCGACCGCGAGTCCGAGGCCGAGGGCGGTCCGCGGATGAGCAAGTTCGAGATCCTCGTGGCCATGGCCTACGCCGCCTTCGCCGACGCCCCGGTGGACGTCGCCGTCGTCGAGGTCGGCCTCGGCGGACGCTGGGACGCCACCAACGTCATCGACGCCGACGTCGCCGTGGTCACCCCGATCGGGCTGGACCACACCGACTACCTCGGCGACACGCTGGCCGAGATCGCCGGGGAGAAGGCCGGCATCATCAAGCAGCGCTGGGACGCCGACGACCTGCTCACCCCGCCGGACAACGTCGCCGTCATCGCCGAGCAGGAACCCGAGGCCCTCGAGGTGCTGCTGCGCCAGGCAGTGGAGGCCGACTCCTCGGTCGCCCGCGCGGGCGAGGAGTTCGCCGTGGTGGAGTCCGCCGTCGCCGTCGGCGGTCAGAACCTGTCGCTCAAGGGACTCGGCGGGGTCTACACCGACATCTTCCTGCCGCTCTCCGGCGCCCACCAGGCACGCAACGCCGCCACCGCACTGGCCGCGGTGGAGGCGTTCTTCGGCGCCGGTGCCGGACGCATGCTCGACGAGGACACCGTCCGGCGTGGTTTCGCCCAGGTCAGCTCGCCGGGTCGCCTGGAGCGCGTGCGCTCGACGCCCAACGTGTTCATCGACGCCACCCACAACCCGCACGGCGCCAAGGCGCTGGCGCAGGCCGTGGACCGTGACTTCTCCTTCCGACGCCTCGTCGGCGTGGTCTCCGTGCTCGGAGACAAGGACGCCCGCGGCATCCTGGCCGCCCTGGAGCCGGTGCTCGACGAGATCGTCGTCACCCAGAACACCTCCCCGCGCGCCGTCGACGTCGAGGACCTCGCCGAGTACGCCCGCGACGCCTTCGGCGAGGAGCGCGTGCACGTGGCGGTGAACCTGCCCGGCGCCGTGGAACTGGCCGTCCAGCTCGCCGAGGACGACGGTGGCTTCGGCGACAGTCAGGTCTCCGGCGCCGGCGTACTGGTCACCGGGTCGGTCGTCACCGCCGGCGAGGCCCGCACCCTGTTCGGCAAGGACCCGGCATGAGCGGCACCGTGACCGGCACCCTCGTCGCGCCGAAACGCGTGGCGCTGTACCTCGGCTCGGCCACCGGCGACAGCCCGGCCTACCGCGAGGCCACGGTCGCCGTGGTCCGTCAGCTGGCCGAGGCCGGGCACTCCCTGGTCTACGGCGGGGGATCGGTCGGCCTGATGGGCGTGGCCGCCGACGCCGCCCTGGCCGCCGGCATGGCGGTCCACGGTGTCATCACCCGCCACCTCTACGACGGCGAGACCGGCCACACCGGGCTGACCAGCCTGGAGATCGTGGACACCATGAACGAGCGCAAGGAACGCATGGCGTCCACCGCCGACGCCATGGTCACCCTGCCCGGTGGGATCGGCACGCTCGAGGAATTCTTCGAGGTGTGGACCGGCCAGGTGCTGGGCATCCACCACAAGCCCGTCGCCCTGGTCGACGTGGACGACTACTGGGCCCCGCTGCTGGCGATGGTCGACCAGATGGTGGAGCGCGGGTTCTTCTCCGCCGAACACCGCGACAACCTGATCCACCTCACCGACCCTTGCGGACTGGCGAACGCGTTGGACTCCTGGACCCCGGCTACGGCAAAGTGGTCCCAGAAGAGCCACACCGGCACAGGCGAGATGAGGATGCAGTGAGTGAGAACACCACCCCCCTGGGGCCCGCACACGAGATGCAGGTCGACCCGTTCAAGGGGCTGAAGGGGATGATGGCCGGCATCATGCTGATGGAGGCCATCACCGTGCTGCTCGTCCTCGCCGTGGTCGGCGTGGTCGACGACGGGGCGCACGCCACCGTGTTCAACATGACCTACGTCGCCGTGCTCGGCCTGGCGATGGTCGTGGCGTCCTTCCTGCAGTTCCGCCCCTGGGCGGACAAGATGAACATCACCCTGCAGGTCTTCGCCCTGATCGGGGTGGTCGTGCACCCCACGATGCTCTTCGTGGCGATCCTGTTCATCCTCGCCTGGTGGTACACCTACCAACTGCGGGCGAACGTGAAGAGCCGCATGGACAAGGGCCTGCTGCCTGCCCAGCACTACTACGTCGCCGAGGACCGCGACTGATTCGGTCCTCCGCACGTGCGGCGGCGGGTCACACCTCGCCGGCGTGCTCCAGGACGTACTCGTCGATCTCGGTGGTGGGGGCGTCGAGCGGGCCGTCGTACCCGTTGCGCTTGATCCAGGAGGCCACGAACTGGCAGGACGGCACCACCGTGAGTCCCTGATCACGGGTGTCGGCCAGGGCCTCGCGGACCAGCAGGCTTCCCAGCCCACGGCCGGCGTAGTCGTCGGAGACGATGGTGTGGTGGAAGATCCGCTCCGGCCCGTCCGGCGCACCGTGCTCGGTGTCGCGGTCCACGAAGTAGGCTGCGCCGGCGCGGGTGCCGTCGGCGAGGTAGAGCCCGTAGGCGTTGCCCTTCGACCTCAGACGGACGGTGACGGGGTTCCCTTTCTTGTCCGTGAGTTCAGTCATTGTCTCTCCTTGTCACCAGTGTCATCTCGTTCCCGTGTTCTTCCTGTGTCGAATCTATCAGGGAAACGGCGGGGCCGACATGGCCAACCTCGCGGGTAGCATGACCTTTCGATGAATACATATCGACCCGGGGAACGGGTCCTCGCCATGTGCCTGTCGGCCGTCGCCGGCTACGCCGACTCCATCGGCTTCATGTTCTACGGCGGGGTGTTCCTGTCGTTCATGTCCGGCAACAGCACCCGCCTGGCCGTCTCCTTCGTGGAGGACGACGCCGAACTCATGCGCCTGGCGGGACGCTGCATCGTGCTGTTCATGGCCGGGGTCATGCTCGGTGCCCTGGTCCACCGCCTGGTCACCCGCCGGTGGGGACGCTACCGCTCGCGCGAGGCGGTGCTCGCCACCGTCTCGACGATCTTCGTGGCGTCCTGCGCGCTGCTGGCCCTCGACGCCGAGGTGTGGGCGGTGATGCTGCTGTCGGTGGGCATCGGTGCGCTGAACTCCGTCTTCGAACGCGACGGGGAGGTCAGCATCGCGTTGACCTACGTGACCGGGACATTGGTGAAGGCCGGACAACGGTTCGTGGACTCCTTCTTCGGCGGACGCATCTCGGCGTGGGTGTACCCGCTGCTCATGGCACTGTGCCTGTCGGCCGGGGCGATCGTCGGTGCGCTGAGTTTCTTCCACGCCGGGCTGAGTGCGGTCGTGCCGCTCACCGGCTTCCTCGTGGTCGTCACCGTGGTCAACCAGGTGCTGCGCAGTCGCCGGCGACGCCTGGGCTTGCCGCTTTAACTTGTGTTCACCCGTGTTCGGTAGGCTGATGCCCATGACTGAACGCACTCTCATCCTCATCAAGCCGGACGGTGTCGCCCGCGGCCTCGTCGGCGAGATCATCGCCCGTATCGAGCGCAAGGGCCTCACCCTCTCCGCCCTGGACCTGCGTGTCGCCGACCGCGAGACCGCAGAGAAGCACTACGCCGAGCACGCCGACAAGCCGTTCTTCGGCGAGCTGGTCGACTTCGTCACCTCCGCCCCGATGATCGCGGGCATCGTCGAGGGCGAGCGCGCCATCGACGCCTGGCGTCAGCTGGCCGGCGGCACCGACCCGGTCGCCAAGGCCACCCCCGGCTCCATCCGCGGCGACTTCGCCACGGCCGTCGCCGAGAACGTCGTCCACGGCTCCGACTCCCCGGAGTCCGCCGAGCGCGAGATCGGCATCTGGTTCCCGAACCTCTGATCCGCCGCTCCACGGCTCCCCGCCGCGACTCCTACGAGGTCGTGGCGGGGAGTTTTTCGTGCCCGTGCCTGTGTCATGTCAGCTGGGTCATGCCCCAGGTAGGAGAACACCGATTTCCCGACCTGGGGCATGACTCAGCTGACAGGGGCAGTGCCCACCGGTCCGCGCGCGAGGGCGTCGCGTCCGTCCTCGGTCAACGTCACCCACCGCACGACCGTGGTGGCGTCCTTGCGCTCACGCAGGACGACGGCCAGGCCGCGTGCGGTGAGCGAGCGCAGCGCGGCGTCCAGCGTCTCGTCGCGTGAGGCGTCCGGTGAGGCGTCCGACAGGAGCGGGGCGGAGAGGTCGGCGAGGACGTCGCGACGCACCTGGCGTCCCCCGGGGACCGCCTGGGCGGCGTAGAGGGTGGAGGCGACCGCGTCGGTGTCGTCCGACGGGGACCAGTCCGGCTCGGTGGCGAAGACCGTCGACAGTGCGACGTAGCCCTCCGGCCGGGCACCTTCGATCACGAATGCGCGCCAGAAGACCACCAGGCTCACCACCGTCACCACCGCGGCGTAGATCCACCCGACGGTGGCGGAGTCGATCAGCTGACCGATCCACATCAGCACGTAGATCCCGGGGACGGCGAAGGACAGGAACGTGCGCAGCGTCTTGTTCGGGCTCTGAGGCTCCTCCATGGTGCCGCCGACCTCCGCCGGGGAACGGTCGTCGGCACGCATCGGGGCGTACTCGTTGCTTCGCAGTCCCTTCGCCCGCAGCGACATGCCCAGGTACATTGCGCCGATGAGCAGCACCACCGCGGCGAGTGAGAGGGTCCACGGTCCTGCGATGGGGGAGGACGAGGCGCCGACGAAGGTGGCGAACAGCACGGCCGCCACCACGCGCCCGGGGAGGGCGGGGGTGACGGAGTCCTGAATCTGTTGGAGAGTGCGAAATTCGGGGCTCATATAAGCCACCGTAACGTGTTGCACAGCTCGCAGCACGGGGGGCGGTGTGGCGGGGCCCCGTCCGGCGGCCGCAGTGTGCAACAATGTGCGGAGACACGTGCAGCACCCGGGAAGACGGTGTGCTCCGAATGTCGGACAGATTTCTAGGCACGACAACCGTGCAGACAACATCGAATATGAATGCCACGGCGGCACGACCCCGTACGACTCGGGTGGACGACGCGACAGTGTGGCTGCGACCTGATCGGACCGATCACACGCGCCCGCTCTTTTCCCGGGGACCAGTTCCCGGGCCGTCCACCGGGACGTCCTTGACGGGGACGCCGCGACCGCACCACCTCGACGAGAGCGTCGGGACGTGGTGGGCGGTCGCGAACGACGTTCCGTACGTGGCAGGTCAAGAGGAGAAAGCATGGCGAAGACAGGCCAGGAACTTGCCGCAGCTGCGGCAGACGTGAAGGTCGCCGACCTGGGGGAGAAGGTCCGTGTCCACGCACTGGCCAAGGCCCTGGGGATCCCGAGCGCGCAGATGATCACCGTGCTGGGGGAGCATGGTGTGGAGAACAAGCGGGCCGCGTCGACGGTGACCAGTGCCGAGGCGGAGCGGGTGCTCGGCGAGATCGGCAAGGCCGGGAAGGCTGAGAAGGCGGAGAAGGCTCCCGCGAAGAAGGCCCCCGCGAAGAAGACCCCGGCCAAGAAGGCTCCCGCGAAGAAGCGGGCGCCGCGGACGACGGCGACGAAGACGAAGCCTGCCGCTGAGGCCGCTGCCGCGGCAGAGCCCGCGGCAGAACCCGTAGTAGAGCCCGCAGTCGAATCGGCGCAGCCGCCGAAGGAGCAGGCGGCACCGACGCGTCGTCGGGCACGTTCCGGCAAGGTGACGCGCAAGGCCGCGGCCCCCGTCGCACCTGCTGAGCCCGTCGAGGCAGTTGAGCCCCTCGCGGCTGTCGAGCCCGAGGCGAAGCCGGCACAGCAGTCGACCGCGGCAGCGCCGGAGGCATCCGAGACGCCCGAGACGAAGAACACGGGGTCGGCGTCGCGCCGTCGCCGGCGTCGGCGCGTGAGCCGTCCGGCCGGACAGGACGCCGCCATGGACACCAGGGACACCACGGATGGCACGGACACGGCAGACACCGCCGCGACCGAGCAGAAGCAGGAGCAGGCGGCCGCCCCGAAGGCGCAGGCGCCGAAGAAGCGGGCTCCGAAGCAGGCCCCGAAGAAGCAGGCCGAAAAGAAGCAGCAGCCCCAGCCCGAGCCCCAGCCGGAGCAGGTGAAGGAACCGGTGCAGGAGGCCGCGGCGGAAGCACAGCCGGAGGCAGAGGCGCCGCGTCCGGTGGTGCGTCGTCGGATCGTCCGACGTGTCGGTTCGCGCAGCGCGGCGGCCGGTGCGGAGGCACTGCGTCGCGAACGCGAGGAAGAAAACAGCGTCAACAACAGCGGCAACAACGCCGGCAGCAACGCTCCGGCGTCCGACGAGCAGGGCGAGGGGTCGGCGTCCTCCCGTCGTCGTCGCGGCAGCCGTGGTCGCGGCCGGGGCCGCGCCGACCAGCAGGACCAGAACGAGCAGCCCAAGCAGGACCAGCCGAAGCAGCAGAAGCAACAGTCCGCGCAGGACACGCAGCAGGACTCGCAGCAGGAGAAGTCCCAGGAGAAGGCCCCCGAGCAGACCCCGGTCGTCGACGAGCCGGTGAAGCTCAAGGGTTCCACGCGGCTGGAGTCGAAGCGCCGGTGGCGTCAGGAGCAGGGCAACGAGAAGCACCGGGCGGTCACCCGCGCGGAGTTCCTCGCGCGCCGCGAGAACATCTTCCGCTCCATGGTCGTGCGCGACGCCCACCGTCACGACGGCAACGGCTGGACCACCCAGGTCGGCGTCGCGGAGGACGGCTTGCTCGTGGAGCACTTCGTCACCAGCGACGACCAGCAGTCCACCATCGGCAACATCTACCTGGGGCGCGTGCAGAACGTGCTGTCCAGCATGGAGGCCGCCTTCGTCGACATCGGAACGGGCCGCAACGCCGTGCTCTACGCCAGCGAGGTCGACTGGCGCTCCGGGCACGTCCGCGGCCGTTCGCGGCGCATCGAATCGGCGCTGAAGCAGGGAGACCAGGTGCTCGTGCAGGTCATCAAGGAGCCGCTCGGGCACAAGGGCGCCCGGCTGACCAACCGCGTCAGCTTCGCCGGACGCTACCTCGTGTACGTCCCCGGCGGACGCACGCAGGGCATCTCCCGCAAGCTGCCGGAGGCCGAGCGCAAGCGTCTCAAGTCGATCCTGCAGCGCGTGGTGCCCGAGGACGGCGGCACGATCATCCGCACCGCCGCCGAGGGTGTCAGCGAGGAGAAGATCGCCGAGGACGTCGACCGTCTGCACCGCCGCTGGGTGGACATCACCGAGCGTGAGGAGAAGGAGCGCGCCAAGAAGGGCGCCTCCCCGGTGACCATGTACGAGGAGCCGAACCTACTGGTCAAGGTGGTTCGCGACATGTTCAACGAGGACTTCAACGAACTCGTCGTCGACGGCAACCGGTCCTGGCAGCGGGTGCGCGACTACGTGCACCGCATGGCCCCGGACCTGGAGTCGCGCGTGGTGCGCTGGAACCCCGAGGAGCACGGCGGCGACGACGTCTTCGCCGCCTACGAGCTCGACGCGCAGCTGTCCAACGCGCTGAGCCAGAAGATCTGGCTGCCGTCGGGTGGCTACCTGATCATCGACAAGACCGAGGCGATGACGGTCATCGACGTCAACACGGGCAGCTTCGTCGGCTCCGGCGGCAACCTCGAGGAGACGGTCACCAAGAACAACCTGGAGGCCGCCGAGGAGATCGTGCGCCAGATGCGCCTGCGCGACATCGGCGGGATGATCGTGGTCGACTTCGTGGACATGGTGCTCGAGGAGAACCGTGACCTGCTGCTGCGCCGGCTGCACGAGTACCTCGCCGCCGACCGCACGAAGCACAAGGTCTCCGAGGTCACCAGCCTGGGCCTGGTGCAGATGACGCGTAAGCGCCTGGGCGTCGGCCTGGTGGAGACCTACTCCACGCAGTGCGAAACCTGCCACGGCCGCGGCATCATCCTGCACGACGACCCGGTGGAGCACGAGGAGGTCGACGACCGCCAGGAGCGCCGCGACCATGGTGGCCGCGAGGGGCTCAAGCAGGCCCGTCACGAGCAGGAGATCCGCAAGCGCTACGAGGACAGCGCCATCGAGGACGCCCCTGCGCCCGCGCAGGAGGACCAGCACGCCACCGCCGACGCCACCGCTGACGCCACCGCCGAGGTCGCCAAGACCGTGCACGGCACCCACGCGCAGGGCGGTCGCCGACGGCGCAAGGGGTCGGCCCCGGATTCGGGTCCCGAGTCCGTGCAGGACATCGTCGCCTACGCGCTGAGCCGCGCCGGCGAGGAGGACCCGGACGAGCCCAGCGGCTCGGACTACGTGTCTGACGAGGAGTTCAGCGAGTCCGCCGACGACGCCACGGAGCAGCTCCTGCGCGGCATCGTTCAGGACGAACCCGCGCAGGACGTTCCGGCGCAGGACGAGCCGACGCAGGACGCTCCGGCGCCGGTGGCAACGTCGCGTCGCAAGGACCGTCGCGGTCGCCGCGTGGTGCGCCGCGTGGCCCCGGCCGAGCCGGTTGTTGAGCCTGCCGAGCCTGCTGTCGAGCAGGTCGCCGAGGCTGCCGCAGAGACTGCCGGCGACTACGAGTCGGCGAAGGAGGCGTTCGAGCGCTCGCCGCGTCGTCGCCGACGCGTCCGCGGCAACTCCCGCTCCGACGTCGCCCCGCGGCCGCAGGACTACGGTGCCGAGGCGTCCGACGCCGGACGTCCCGCCGAGCCCGCTGAGGCAGTACAGGACGTCGCCGAGTCGTCCTCACCCGAGCCCGCGCGCTCAGCGGTCCCGCAGGTGCGTTCGGACCGCAGGGGCCGACGCCGGGTGGTGCGTAGCGCCCGGTGAATCACCGGCGTGTCGTTCCCCGTCCGGCCCGCACCCTGTGGAAGCGGTGGAGATTTTGTTTTCCCGGGGTAGGGCGGTAGCCTTGCATAGTCGCTGTTCGACCATTGGTCGATCGTGTCCGTCGGCACCCCGGTTACAACCGGGGAGCTACGGTTGCGCCGCACGTCCGGCGCAGAATCGATCGGGTCGGACGCAGTGAAATAAGCAATGAAGTCCAGTCAGATTGCCTTTTCAGGCCGTGTCCCGCCCCGTGCGGGGATGCTCGGTGGAGGGGCGGCCTGAGCCGAGTAGAGAAACAAAGGGGTAGCCCTTCCATGTACGCGATCGTCAAGACCGGCGGAAAGCAGTACAAGGTTGCCGAAGGTGACCTCGTCAAGGTCGAGAAGATCGAGGGAGAGCCCGGTTCGTCCGTGGCCCTCACCCCGGTTCTCCTCGTCGATGGCGCTGACGTCACTTCCGGTGACAACCTCGCCGACAAGACCGTTGCTGCCGAGATCGTCGACCAGACCAAGGGTAAGAAGATCAACGGCATGCACTACCGGAACAAGACCGGTTACAAGCGTCGTTACGGCCACCGTCAGCAGCTGACCGTCCTCAAGGTCACCGGCATCAAGTAAACCCAGCGACCGCTGCGTCCCGCGCGGCGGTACGAGCTTTTCCGAGGAGGGAAAAGACCATGGCACACAAGAAGGGTGCTTCCAGCTCCAGCAACGGTCGCGATTCCGAGTCCAAGCGTCTCGGTGTCAAGCGTTTCGGTGGTCAGCAGGTCAAGGCCGGCGAGATCCTGATCCGTCAGCGCGGTACCTCGTTCCACCCCGGTGAGAACGTCGGACGCGGCGGCGACGACACCCTGTTCGCCCTGAAGGGCGGCGCCGTGCAGTTCAGCACCCGCCGTAACCGTCGTCTGGTGAACATCGTCGAGAACGAGACCGTCGAGGCCTAAACCTCCGGTCACCGCCGTCCGCGGCGGTAGAGCCCCGGGACATCCCTGATGTCCCGGGGTTTTGTTCTGCGCATTGCGCCGTGACCAATGGTGAGGCTATCTTTAGTTCTGATGAACTCACCGAACCTCACAGCATCAGCGGCGGGGATCACCCGCCGTGCCTTCTTCGCCGGGGCCCTCGGGCTCGGCGCCACCGGTCTGCTCGCGGCCTGCGGCAGCGGGGGAGACGGCGGAAGCGGCGACACCCAACCCTCCGGCGCGGCCGGCGGTTCGGAGGATCAGGGGCTGCGCGTCGTCGCGCTGAACACCGGGCAGTTCGAGACCTGCCTCGCCCTCGGCGCCCTGCCCGTCGGCATCGCCCTGGCCAGCTCCGTCGGCACGGTCTCCGACGGCATCCCCGACTTCGTCAAGGACCGCTTCGGATCGCAGTTCGACCTGGACACCGTGGAGTCGGTGGGTGAGCGCCAGGCGCCGGACCTGGAGGCCGTCGCCGCACTGGACCCCGACCTGATCCTGTCCAACAAGCGCGCCGACCCCACCCTGCTCGACCAGCTCGGCCAGCTCGCCGAGGTGGTGCTGTCCAACGGCGGGTCGGAGGAGTGGAAGGCCGACCTCGGGGTGATCGGCGACGCGCTCGGTGTCCCGGACCAGGCCGAGGAACTCCTGGAGAGCTACGAGACCCGAGCCCGTGACTGGGCGGAGCGCCGGGGCAGCGACGGCACGGTGTCGCTGGTGCGCGGCAAGGGCGACGAGTACCTCATGATGGACGCGCGGGCGCTGGCGAGCATCGTGGCAGTCGACTCCGGGCTGACCCGCCCGGAGAACCAGACCTTCGACGACGCCCCGGGCCACGACATCTCCCTGGAGAACGCCGCGGACCTCGACGCGGACTGGTTGTTCTACGGCTTCCCGCAGGGTGCGGCGGACGTGACCTCCAGCGACTCGTGGACCGCGCTGCCCGTGGTGCAGGAGGGGCGTGCCTTCGAGGTGGAGGTCGACCCGTGGTTCCTCAACGCCTCGGTCGTCGCCGCCGACCGGGTCCTGGACGACATGATGGAGCTGATCGGGGATGCCTGACCTGCGGTGCTGAGGCCCGTGTCCGGAGCGGGTGGTAGGATCGTCGGGATTCTCCAACCACCCCTTTTAACCGCCTGAACTGGAGGGCGTCCAATCATGTCACGCTTCGTGGACCGAGTCGTCCTGCATCTGCAGGCCGGCGACGGCGGAAACGGCTGCGCCTCGGTGCGCCGCGAGAAGTTCGTCCCCCTCGGCGGCCCGGACGGCGGCAACGGCGGGCACGGCGGGGACGTGGTCCTGGAGGTCGACCCGCAGGTCCACACCCTGCTCGACTTCCACTTCCACCCGCACATCAAGGCCGAGCGCGGTGCCGCCGGTTCCGGCGACCACCGACACGGCGCCCGCGGCAAGGACCTCGTGGTCCAGGTGCCCGCCGGCACCGTCGTGCTCGACGAGAAGGGCGAGGTCCTCGCCGACCTCACCACCAAGGGGCAGCGCTACGTCGCCGCCGCCGGTGGCCACGGTGGTCTGGGCAATGCCTCGCTGGTGTCCAAGGCACGTAAGGCGCCCGGTTTCGCCCTGCTGGGTGAGCCCGGTGAGATCGGCGAGATCACCCTGGAGCTCAAGTCCATGGCGGACGTGGGCCTCGTCGGCTTCCCGTCGGCCGGTAAGTCCTCGCTGGTCAGCGTGCTGAGTGCGGCCAAGCCGAAGATCGCCGACTACCCTTTCACCACGCTGCAGCCCAACCTGGGCGTGGTCAACGTGGGCCATGAGGTCTTCACCATCGCCGACGTGCCCGGTCTGATTCCCGGTGCGAGCCAGGGCAAGGGACTGGGCCTGGACTTCCTGCGCCATATCGAGCGCACCGCCGTGCTCGTGCACGTGGTGGACTGCGCGGCGCTGGAGTCCGACCGTAACCCGGTCGACGACATCCGTGCCCTGGAGACCGAGCTCAAGGACTACGAGTCTGAGCTGTCGGCGGACGCCGGCCTCGGCGACCTCAGCGACCGCCCCCGGGTGATCGTCCTGAACAAGATCGACGTGCCGGACGCCCGCGAGATGGCCGAGATGATGCGCCCCGAGCTCGAGGAGGCCTTCGGCTGGCCGGTCCTGGAGATCTCCACCGCCACCCACGAGGGCCTGGACCCGCTGCGCTACGCGCTGATGGGGATCGTCTCCGAGCACCGGCGCGCCCACCCCGTCGAGGAGGTCGCCCCGCAGGTCGTCACCCCGAAGAACCTGCGCGGCAAGGGCCGCGGCAAGTTCGCCGACTTCGAGGTCAGCAAGGACCCGGAGTTCGAGGACGCCTACATCGTCTCCGGTTCGAAGCTGGAGCGCTGGATCATCCAGACCGACTTCGAGAACGACGAGGCCGTGGGTTACCTCGCCGACCGCCTGGCCAAGGCCGGTGTCGAGGAGGCGCTGTACAAGGCCGGTGCCTCCGCCGGTGACGAGGTGACCATCGGTGCGATCACCTTCGAGTGGGAACCGCAGACCTCCGCCGGCGTGGACCTGCTGCCCTCCGGGCGCGGCACGGACCGCCGCCTGGACCGCACGGGGCGTTCCACCTCCGACGAGCGCAAGCGTGCCTCCCAGGCCCGCCGCGGCCTGATCGACGAGTACGACTTCGGCGACGGCGAGGAGCCGGACCGCGAGCGCTGGCAGGGCTGATCCCCAGACCGACTTCAGCCTGAGCCTCTTCGGGCCACGCCCAGCCACCCGGACACCCGATTCCGGGGGAGGGTGCGGGGCCCCGCGATGTGGGAGTTTCGTCGGACGTGTCCGAGTTCCCTCCCGTTGCGGGGCCCCTTCGCCCGTCTCGTGGCGAGGAACGGTGCCACTGGTCCATAATGAAAGACATGTCTGACACCACTGATGCCTCTGACATGTCCGCAGAGCCCACGGTATTTGAGTACCCTGCGCCCCTGGAGTTCGGGACGGATGCTGTGCATCAGCCCGGTCCCGTCATCCCGGCGACCTCCAAGGAATTCCCGGACGCCGAGGTCAGTGAGGATTCCCCGGCCTACGGCCACCACTCCGACGTCCGTGAGACGATCCGCACCGCCAAGCGTGTGGTCGTCAAGATCGGTTCGTCCAGCCTGACCGACGAGACCGGCCTGGTCAGCCCGGACCGGATCGACGTCATCGCCGACGCGCTGGAGGCGCGCATGGACCGCGACACCGACGTGATCGTCGTGTCGTCCGGCGCCGTCGCCTGCGGCATGGGCCCGCTGGGCCTGGCGCAGAAGCCCACCGACCTGGCGACGAAGCAGGCCGCCGCGGCGTCCGGCCAGGTTCTTCTCGCCCAGGAGTGGGCCCGCAGCTTCGCGCGGTACGGACGCTCCGTCGGTCAGGTGCTGCTCACCGCCTCCGACGCGGCGCGGCGTGACCGCGCGCGCAACGCGCAGCGCACCATCGACCGGCTGCGCCAGCTGCGCGCCGTGCCGATCGTCAACGAGAACGACACGGTGGCGACCTCGGAGATGCGCTTCGGCGACAACGACCGTCTGGCGTCCCTGGTGTCCCACCTGACCTACGCCGATGCGCTGGTGCTGCTCTCCGACGTCGCGGGCCTCTATGACCGCAACCCCGCCGAGCCGGACGCCCGCTTCATCGCCGAGGTGCGTACCAGCAAGGACCTGCGCGGCGTCGTCGCCGGCGACGGGGGACGGCTCGGCACCGGCGGTATGGCGGCGAAGGTGTCCGCCGCCCGGCTGGCGTCGCGCGCGGGCATCCCGGTGCTGCTGACGTCCACCGAGAACATCGGCGCGGCGCTGGACGAGGCCATGGTCGGCACGTGTTTCTGGCCGCGGGAGGACCGCCTGTCCGCCTGGAAGTTCTGGGTGCTCTACGCCGCCGACTCCGCCGGCACGCTGCACCTGGACGCCGGTGCGGCCGCGGCGATGGAACGCCACAGCTCCCTGCTCGCCGTGGGCGTCGCGCGGGTGGACGGTGCCTTCACCTCCGGCGAGGTGCTGGACATCGTGGGCCCGGACGGCGACCTCATCGGCCGCGGCGAGGTCAACTACGACTCCGCGACGCTGGAGGGCATGGTCGGCAAGTCGACCGCGGACCTGCCGGAGTTCGCGCAGCGTCCGGTGATCCACGCCGACTACATGGCGACGTACTCGAACCGTCAGTCGCGGGTCTACGGCGCGACGAGCTGACCCACCGCCTGAGCCGGTCACCCAGATTGTTGAACAATCTGGGTGATTTTTGTGTGCCGGTCACGTAACCTTGGGTGTCATGACCGACGCGAACACCGCCCAGAACCCGTCCACCGCCACCGCCACCTCCGGCGACACCGCCGGGCTGACTCCCGTGCGCGCCGCCGAGCGCGAGGAGGTTCTCGCCAAGGCGCAGAAGGCCCGCGAGGTCTCCCAGCGTCCCGCGCTGACCACCACGCAGAAGAACGACCTGCTCCTCGCCGCCGCCGACCGCCTCGTCGCCGAGACCGACTCCGTGCTCGAGGCCAACGGCCGCGACATCGACGCCGGACGGGAGCGCGGCATGTCCGAGTCCCTCATCGACCGCCTCAGCCTGGACGCCGCCCGCGTGGAGGGCATCGCCGGCGGCCTGCGCCAGGTCGCCGACCTCGCCGACCCGGTGGGGGACGTGGTGCGCGGTTCGCGTCGTCCCAACGGCCTGGAGATGCGCCAGGTCCGCGTGCCGCTCGGCGTGATGGGCATGGTCTACGAGGCCCGCCCCAACGTCACCGTCGACGCCTTCGGCCTGGCCGTGAAGTCCGGCAACGTGCCGCTGCTGCGTGGCTCCAAGTCCGCACAGAACTCCAACGCCCGCCTCGTGGAGATCCTCCAGGACGTGTGCGAGGAGCACGGCCTGCCGCGCGAGACCGTGCAGCTGCTTCCCTGCGAGACCCACGACTCCGTCCAGGACCTGATCACCGCCCGTGGCCTGGTCGACATCGTGATCCCGCGTGGCGGCGCGGGCCTGATCAACGCCGTGGTCACCGGTGCGACCGTGCCCGCCATCGAGACCGGCACCGGCAACTGCCACTTCTACGTGGACGGCTCCGCCGACGTCGACGAGGCCATCGAGCTGGTCATCAACGGTAAGACGCGCCGCTGCTCGGTGTGCAACGCCACCGAGGTCGTGCTGCTCGACGCCGCCCTGCCCGACGAGGACAAGAAGCGCGTTCTGACCTCCCTGCAGGACGCCGGGGTCACCGTGCACGGCGAGGTCTCCGAGCTCTCCGCCCTGGGCGTGGGCGACGTGGTCCAGGCCGAGGAGAAGGACTGGACCGACGAGTACGGCTCCTTCGACATCGCCGCGGCGATCGTGGACGGGGTCGAGGCCGCGGTCGCCCACATCACCCGCTACTCCACGGGCCACACCGAGGCGATCAGCGCTACGGACTACAAGGCCACGAAGTACTTCGAGCAGAACGTGGACGCCGCCGCGGTGATGATCAACACCTCCACCGCCTGGACCGACGGTGAGATGTACGGCTTCGGCGCCGAGATCGGCATCTCCACCCAGAAGCTCCACGCCCGCGGGCCGATGGGCCTGCCGGAGCTGACGAGCACGAAGTGGATCGTCAACGGCGAGGGCCAGGTCCGGCCCTAGCTAGCTGTACTTCCCGCGGGCGGCGCCCCCTCCATGCGGAATAGTCGCCCGCCCAGGTAGGGAATCGGGGTGAAATGCTGCCTGGAGGGGTGATCGCTCTGAAGCGGGGGCCGGGCCGAGTGGGGGAGAGCGGCACGGCCCGTGGGGAGCGGCGAGTTCGCAACCCCGGAGGTTGGTGTGACTGACCTCCGGGGTTGCTGTCTGCGCGGGGAGGGGAACGCCCGAGTCGCCGCCCGCGGTGCAGTGCTCCCGCGCGCGCCGGCCGTCTCCGCCGACAGCCCCCGCCGCCTCGGTCCCGGGTGCGGAATAGTCGCCCGCCCAGGTAGGGAATCGGGGTGAAATGCTGCCTGGAGGGGTGATCGCTCTGCAGCGGGGGCAGGGGAGAGTGGTGAAGAGGGTCGCGGCTCGTGGACAACGGCGACGGGACAACCCCGCGAGGTTGGTGTGACGGGCCTGAGGGGCGGCTCTCTGTAGGATGCCTTGCATGACGAAACATTCTCGGGAGACTCTCACCGTGATGGTACTGACCGCCACCCTGGTCGCCGCCATCGTCACTCCGGCGACGGCCCAGGCAACACCCCAGTGCCCGTCGGTGGTCACCCTCGCCGCCCGCGGCAGTGAGGAGGAGGAGACGTACGCGCCCGAGGCGTCCAACGGGTTCTCCAACGGGTACGAGGGCGAGACGCTCCACCGCTTCCTCACCTACGCCAGCGCCACCCACCCGGGCCTCTTCGCTGCAGGTGAGAGCACCGTGCTGGCGGTCGACGCCGAGCGTTACCCTGCACGGTTCCCCGTCGGGGAGGCCGGCGAGGACCCCGGCCCGGCGACGATCGTCTCGGGTGTGGGCCTGTTCGTCGACTCCATGGCCCGCGGGCTGCCCGGCGGCATCGAGATGGTCGAGGAGTACGAGCGCGAGTCAGGCTGCCGGCCGGAGTACGTGGGCCTGGGATATTCGCAGGGTGTCGCGGCGCTCGCCCCGGTGCAGCACGTGCTCGCCGCGCAGGGTCGGCTACGTGGCGCGGTGTACCTGGGCAATCCGTTCCACCGCGCCCCGGAGCTCATCGGCGGCGGGGCGATGGCGGATGTCCCGGTGCACAGTTTCTGTCTGCCGGACGACTTCGCGTGCGACACGGGCCCGCGCGCGGTCGTCGCCGCGTTGCAGGACGACGAGGGCGCCGGTGCGCACGACACCTACTTCCGCGACGCCGTAGTGGACCCGGATGCGGCAGGCCCCGGTGAGCGTGAGGCGGCGGACGTCCTCGCCGGCCTCGTCACGGCCACCCGATGAACAGCCCGGTAGAAGTCAGTGGATGAAGAGCACCAGCGGGCCGGAGTACAGCAGTGCGGCCATGATGCAGGCCACGGTGACGCCCAGGTGCAGCGGCATCTCGCGCATGCCGACCTTCTTCGGCGGCCAGGGCGTCCCCGCTGCGGCGGACGCTGGCACCGCCCGTGAGCGCCACAGCGCTGCGGCGAAGACGACCACCGCGAGCAGCCAGGCGGCCCAGTGCACGTGGTTGACGAACAGCGTCGCCGCCACGGCGAGCAGGGCGGCGAGGTGGTAGATCTGTGATCCGAGCAGCCAGGCACGGTCGCCCTTCTTGCGGATCATGGTCTTGACGTAGGGCACGGTGCCCACGGTGTACAGCAGCAGCCACAGGAAACTCACCCACACCGCCGCCGGCAGCGCGTCGACGACGTCCGGCGTGAACAGGTTGGACGTCCACGTCACCCCGCCACCGACGGGGGAGGACGCCCCGAGGGCGATCGTCGCGCCGACGGGCACGATGAACGCCGAGGCGGCCGTGGTCGCCACGCCGGACGCCAACGACCGGGGCGTCCCCCGCCATGTCTCGTACACGGCGATCGCGACGAGCGGGCCGAAGACGAACACCCACCACAGCAGGTGCGGCTGCAGCAGCAGTGCGGCGAGGCCGGCGAGAGCGGCGAGGGTCCCGTAGACCAGCGCGGGCGTGCGCGCGCGGCGGCGCATCGTGGGGTTGCGCGAGCGCATGAACAGTCCGATGGCGAAGAACGCCAGGTAGCCGACGGTCCAGGCCACCGTCACCGCCAGGAAGGTCAGGGCCATGCCGGCGGTGCCGTGCAGCCCGTCGCCGAGGTTGGCCGGGGTGAGCGTGTCCCAGATCTTCAGGCACCAGAACAGTGCGATGACCGGTGGGACCACCACCATCGGCCATGCGCCGTGCTGGTTGGGGATCCACGGGTTCAGTCTCGTCGCCATGGGGAAATGATATCGCGGTGAGATACGTTCGTCGTGCTTTCTTTCGTACCTGGGTTACCCGTAGCATGGGCGGACGTGAGCCAGAACCGCCGACCGGAACAGCGTCCGGAACATAGTCCGGAACACCGTCCCGACCGTTTCCCGGACAAGCCGCCGGAGCGTATCGGGGTGATGGGTGGCACGTTCGACCCGATCCACAACGGGCACCTCGTCGCCGGCAGCGAGGTCGCCGACCGGTTCGGGTTGGACGTGGTGATCTACGTGCCCACCGGACACCCGTGGCAGAAGCGCGACAAGGTCGTCACCGCCGCGGAGGACCGGTACCTGATGACCGTCATCGCCACGGCGGCGAACCCGCAGTTCCTGGTGTCGCGCGTGGACATCGACCGGCCCGGGGCGACGTACACCGTGGACACGCTCAAGGACATCCAGCGCCGCTACCCGGACGCCGAGCTGTACTTCATCACCGGGGCGGACGCGCTGGAACGCATCGTGACCTGGCGTCACTGGGAGGACGTGTTCAACCTCGCGCACTGCGTGGGCGTGACACGTCCCGGCTACGACCTGGCGGACGCCGGGGAGGCGCTGCGCAGCCAGGTCGACTCCGACCGGTTGAGCCTGGTGAACATCCCGGCGATGGCCATCTCCTCGACGGACATCCGCGAGCGCGCGCAGGACGGACGCTCGGTCTGGTACCTCGTGCCCGACGGGGTGGTGCAGTACATCGGCAAGACCGCGCTGTACCGGCGCGGCAACAAGGACAGCCACGGCGGGCTGCCGTGGGCGGTGTCGGACCCGGAGGACCTGGGGGAACTGGGGGACCCGGCAGATCCCGACGCGGACGTGGAGCCGGACGTGGACTGGAACCCCGAGGAGGACGGCGACCGCTTCCCCGACGGCTGGTTCTGAGCCCCTGCGGCAGGTCGCCGGGTGCCTGATGCTGCGATCCGACGTCCGGCTTGTAGAATCACTGGCGGAAAACATCTGACCTCTACCCCCATGAAGGATCCGGCACCACGTGACCGCTAGCTCCGACGCCATCAACCATGCGGGCATCGCCGCCCGCGCCGCCGCCGAGCGCCTCGCCGAGGACGTCGTCGTACTCGACGTGACCTCCCGAATGCCGCTGGCGGACTGCTTCGTGCTGGCCACCGGCGACAACGAGCGCATGGTCAACTCCATCGTCGACGAGGTGGAGGAGAAGCTCGCCGAGGTCGGCGTGAAGGCCCGCCTGCGCGAGGGCCACCGCGACAACCGGTGGGTCCTGCTGGACTACAGCACCATCGTGGTGCACGTCCAGCGCCGCGAGGAGCGCGAGTACTACGCCCTCGACCGCCTGTACCGCGACTGCCCGACCGTGGAGGTCGAGGGTGTGGAGCAGGCCGACCGTGGCTTCTGGGCCAGCGACGTCAGCGCCGAGGAGATCGACGCCGACGACCCCTTCGCCGCGCAGAGCGTCGCCGACCTGCCGCTGGCGGGCCCGGCACCCGACGAGGACGAGCTCTAGGAACCGGTGACCGTGTCCCCGGGGGTGTCCTCCCAGGTCCAGGGGACACGTCTGCCCGAACGCAGGCTGATCCTGATCCGCCACGGGCAGACCGAGTTCAACCTGGCCGGACGTATGCAGGGTCAGTTGGACACGCCGCTGACCACCGCAGGACGCGCCGAGGCCGAGGCCGCCGCGGCGGAGCTGGGCACCTGGCCGATCGGCACGGTGGTCAGCTCGGACCTGCAGCGTGCCCGCGACACCGCCGCCCTGCTCGCCGAGGCCCTCGGCATGGGCTACACCACCGACGCGCGGCTGCGCGAGACCGACCTCGGTGACTGGTCCGGCAAGGCCCACGAGGACGTGGACGCGGTGTTCCCCGGCCAGCGTTCCCACTGGCGGCTGAACCCCACGTGGGCACCGCCGAACGGGGAGACCCGCCTGGAGGTCTCCGACCGTGCCTCCGAACTCGTCGACGAACTCATGGCCGACGACGCGTGGGACGCCGGGACGGTGATGCTCGTCGCGCACGGCGGTACCATCGCCGCGTTGACCTCCCGCCTGCTCGGCATCCCCACGGAGCACTACCCGATGTTCGGTGGCCTGGGGAACGCACGCTGGTCGCAGCTGGTCGCGCGTCCCACCGTGGATCTTGGCGACCCGGCCCTGTGGCGCGAGCCCCGCTGGTTCCTGGAGGGGTGGAACGTGGGCGTTGCGGCGCCGAGGCCGGTGGCCGTGGTGAACGCGGACGAAGGTGAGGTGACCGGGCGATGAGCGTACTGGTGGTCACCGACTCGTCGGCGTGCCTGCCTCCGGCGTTGGCCACGGAGTACGGCATCACCGTCCTGGACTTCCACGCCGAGGGCGAGGGGGAGGACGAGACGACGGCCGGACTCGGGGCACTGGAGCTCACGGCCTGTTACGCCCGGCTGCTGGAACGCGGTGGGGACGACGGGGTCGTCGCCCTGCACATCTCCAAGGAACTGTCCGGCACCTGGTCGTCTGCGTCGCAGGCCGCCGCCGTGCTCGACGGGCGGGTTGAGGTCATCGACACCATGTCCGGTGGCATGGTCATCGGGCAGGCGGCGATCGCCGCGGCACGCTGCGCCGACGACGGTGGTTCGCTGGACGAGTGCCGCGGGGTCGCACAGCACGCCATCGACACCGGCCAGTTGTGGCTGTTCGTGAACCGGCTGGACACCCTGGCCCGCGGTGGACGTCTCACCGCAGGTCAGCGACTGTTGTCCACGGCGTTGGCGATCAAGCCGATCATGCACCTGGCCGGTGGACGCCTGGAGCTCGCGGCGAAGACCCGTACCCGCTCGAAGGCGATGGAGCGCATGGTGACCCTCGCCGCCAACGCCTACCGTGGCGTGGCCGAGGGGTTGCTGCCGGCGGAGGAGCTGGAGGATTCGGAGTCGGACGGCCCGGAAGGCTCGGAGGGCTCGGAGGGCTCGGAGGGAGCGGCGTCCCGGGATCCTGCCGCGACGGTCGCTGCATCGGAGGCCGACGAGGTCACCGCCACGGTGGACACGGACGGTGCCGACAGCGCGGATGATGTTGACGGTGTTGATGCTGCTGGCGATTCCGATGATTCCGATGAAGCCGTGTCTCCGTCCGACGATGACTCCGCCGGGAATGACGAGGTCGTGGAGGACGCCGGCACCGGGGAATCCACGGAGAAGCCCGAATCCGACGATGCCTCGGAGCGTCCCCGAATCTTCAGCTTCGGTGGCCGAGACAAGGCGGACAAGGAGAAGGCCGACAAGCCTGACAAGGCCGAGAAGACAGACAAGGCAGAGAAGCCGGAGAAGGCTGAGTCCGAGCGTTCGCGGTCCCGGCGTCGTGGCGAGGACCTCGTTCCGCTGGTCGACCTGCCCCGCGTGCCGATGCACCTGGCCGTGCACCACCGTGAGGCGGAGGAGGCTGCCGAGCAGTTGCGCGCGAACCTGCGTGAGAAGCTGCCGGACTGCGTGGTGATCTCGGTGGTGGACATCTCCCACGCGATGGCGGTGCACACCGGCCCCGGGGCACTCGGGGTCTCCCTGGTCCAGGACTAGCTCAGGACTAGCTCAGGACTTGTCCCGCACTGCCCCTCGTCCGTACGTGAAATAGTCGCCCTCCCAGGTAGGAAAACAGCCAGAATCGCTGCCTGGGAGGGTGATCGCTCTGCAGGGGGGGGGCGGACCGGCGGGCAGCGCGGGGATTTCATCCACAGCCCCCGGGTTGTCCACAGCGTCCTGGGGCGATGGGAGGAACCGGGGCAGCTGGTGTCCGGGCATGCACTTACATGGTGACCCATGGGCGGAGACGCAGAGCACAGGACACCGGCATCACGCCGGCGAGGCGGCACACGGCAGGCGGTGGCTGACAGGGTGGAGGCCCTGACCCAGCCGGTGCCGGGCCATGAGCTGGCGGATGTCCGGTTCGAGCGTCGGACCGTGATCGGTCCTAGGTCCGCCCGGATCATGATGGCGACGGTCGCGGCTCTGGTGGTCGTGGTGGGAGGGGTGATGCTGGTCAACGACAGGGACGGTGGCGGCGCCGGCGACGATGCCCGGGGGGACGTCGTGGCAGGACTGTCACCAGGGGAGGACAAGGAGGCGGGAGTGCCAGGGGTGTCGGGGGTCGCCGGGGTAGAGCCGGCGGGGGACACCGGGGGAACTGGCGCGGACGGGGACGGTGACAGGGACGGCGCCGCAGGTGTGGGGCCTGTGGTGGTGTCGGTGCAGGGGTTGGTGCACCGGCCGGGTCTGGTCACCGTCGACGCCGGGACCAGGGCAGGTGAGGTGATCGACCGCTCGGGAGGGGTCCGGGGGGACGGTCGTGTGGAGGGGATCAACCTCGCCGAACCCGTGGTCGACGGCATGCAGATCGTGGTGGACCCGGAGGGCTCGCGGGTGCTGTACCCGGGGGAGCGCGGCGAACCCGCGCAGCAGCAGTCACCGCAACAGGCACAGCAAGAACAGAACCGACAGCAAGAGGGCCAACCAGGCGGCACGGACAGCGCCGGCCTGGTGAACATCAACACCGCGGACGCGACCGGGCTGGCCACGTTGTCCGGGGTGGGCCCGGCGACGGCGGAGGCGATCGTCGCCTGGAGGGAGGCGAACGGGTCCTTCGGTGCGGTGGAGCAGTTGATGGAGGTCAAGGGCATCGGGCCGGCGAAGTTCGAGGCGTTGCGTGACGGCGTCACGGTCTGACTGGTCGGTCAACCCCGACCTCACTCCGCACCCGGGGTCGGGCACGCCGTGGTCGGCCAGGGACCGTGATCCGGTCAGCCCGGACGTGGTGCGTGCACGTCGGGGCCCAGATCTGCGTCTGGTGCCGTTCGCGGTGGCGGTGTGGTTGGCGGTGACGCTGACGATCGTGGTGCGCACCCCGTGGATCGCCGCAGGTCTGCTCGTCGCCGCCGGTGTGGCGGGGGCGGGTGTGGTGTGTCTGGGGCCGTTTCGCCCCGGGGCGTCGGTGGCGGAGGACCGGCCACGGGTGGTCGTGCGCACGTGTGCGTTGGTGGCGGCGGTGGCCGCGGCGTGGTCGGGCCGGGCGTCCTGGCTGGTGGCGCGGGTGGACCGCCATGAGTTGCGTGGCACTTCGACGCGCCTGGCGCAGGACGTGGAGCTGGCGACGGCGCCGAAGCGGCTGCCGGGCGGCAGCGTCCTGCTGAATGTGCGCGTGGAGGAGCTGGGCACGGTGCCGGTGTTCCTCGACGCCCGCGACGTGGAGCCGGCGGTGTTGTCGTGGCAGCCGGGGACGACGCTGGCGCTGCAGGCGGTGGCGTCGGGGACGCAGGACGCGGCGATGGTGCCGCTGCGGCTGTCGGCGTCCGGCGTCCCGCAGGTCGTCGCCGCGCCGGACGGTCTGGCCGGGGTGACCGCGCACCTGCGCGCCGGGTTGGCGCAGGCGGCGCAGGGGCTGCCGGGTGGCACCGGTGACCTGGTGCCGGGCATGGTCGTCGGCGACGTGAGCATGCAGGATCCGGTGGTGCGCGAGCAGTTCCTGGCCACCGGGCTCACCCATCTCACGGCCGTGAGCGGCGCCAATCTCGCCATGGTCACGGGCAGCGTGCTGGTGCTGGCGACGGCGATGGGCTGGCCGCGGTGGACGCGCTACGCGGCCGCGGCGTCCTGCCTGGTGGCGTTCGTGCTGCTGGTGGGCCCGGAGCCGAGTGTGCTGCGGGCCGCGGTGATGGGTGCGGTGGGGTTGGTGGCGGCGTTGTCGGCGCGTCGGGCGCACGGGTATGCGGCGTTGTCGGCGGCGGTGGTCGTGCTGCTGGCGGTGGATCCGGGCCTGGCGGTGGAGTACGCGTTCATTCTGTCGGTCGCGGCGACGGCGGGGATCGTGGCGTTGGCGCCGCTGGTCGCCCGCCGGATGCTGCAGGGCTGGACGCGGCGCAGGACGGCCCGGCGGGGGCGTCACCATCCGCCGGCGCGGTGGCAGGCGATGCTGGTGGGCCTGGTGGCGGTGAGTCTGGTGGCGGACGTGGTCACCGCCCCGGTGATCGTGCAGATGACCGGGGTGGTCTCCCCGACGGCGGTGCTGGCCAATGTGCTGGTCGGGGTGGCGGTGCCGCCGGTGACGGTGGTGGGCATGCTCGGCGCGCTGCTGGCCGGGGTGCACGTCGGCGCGGCGACGGTGGTGCTGTGGGGCGCGGCGCTGCCGGCGTGGTGGATCCTGACCGTGGCGGCACGGTTGTCGCAGGTCCCGGTGCTGCACACCCCGGGCGGCATGGTGGCTGCGGCGGTGCTGGTTCTCGTCGCGGTGGCCGTGGTGACGGTAGTGGTGTCGGCACGCTGGCGGCGTGCGGCGCTAGTGGTGGTGCTGCTCGCCGCGCTGGCCACGGTGGCCGGTGTGCGCGCCGGTGTCTTGTCGACCGGGCCTTATGCGCAGGACACGGGGGCGGACGTGCTTCAGCGGGTGTGGGCGGACGATCTGGGGGACGTGCCGTGGACGGTGGGCGTGCGGATGGCGTCCGGGACGCCGGAGATCCTGCGACGTGACGGCGGGAGCGACGCGCCGGTGGTCGTCCTCGCCGACGAGGACGCGGTGCTGCTGCACGAGTACCGCCTGAACGCGCAGGCGTCGCCGCAGCGTCCTGACCTGTACGTGGCCACGGCGTGCGGGCGCAGCCGCGGGATGCCGAGCCGCACGCCCGCCGGCGTGCCGGTGGCGTTCCCGTGCAGGGACGGGACGGTGGTGCTCGGGGAGGACGGACTGTACGCGGACGGGAGTCCGTGAGGTGGGGTATGTTCGGTGTGGACGTGTTTGTCCCTGAAACCAGGAGGATGGCCGTGACCACGACTGCGTACTACTCGTTCCACCACAAGAATGACGACCACCGGGTGCGCCTGGTGCACGAGATCGACACCGTGACCGGGCAGCCGCTGCTGGAGAAGCAGGAGTGGGACCGGGTGAAGGCCGGGGGGAACCGGGCGGTGAAGGAGTGGGTCGACGAGAAGATGTCGGCGTCGGACGTGGTCATCGTGCTCGTCGGCGGCGAGACCGCGGGACGGCACTGGGTGCGTCACGAGATCGAGCAGGCGTGGGAGGACGGCATACCGCTGCTCGGGGTGCGGATCCACGGGCTGGCAGGTGCCGAAGGGGAGGTGGGAGAAGAAGGGGAGGACCCGTTCGGGCGCGTCGACGGGGTGCACGGCGTGCCCCTGTTCGACCCCACGCAGCGCGACGAGCACGGGGAGATCGACTCCGCGGCGACGCTGGCCACGCTGCGGGAACGGCTGCCGGAGTGGGCGGGCCAGGGGGTCATCGGGGCGTGAGCCGACGGCCGTGTCCGGGGCGGCCGATAGGATGGGCCGCATGGCAACGAGTCCCCGTCCCCCCGCACCGGTGAACCTCATCGTCGGTGCCGACAGCTTCCTCGCCGAGCGTGCCCGTCACCGCATCGTCGCGGCGACCCGGGCGCACGCCGGCATCGACGACCTGCCCGTGGACATGCGCAAGACCTCCGAGCTCAACGCCGGTGAACTCGCGGAGCTGCTGAGCCCGTCGCTGTTCGCCGAGGACCGGATCGTGGTGGTCACCGGCGTGGAGGAGGCGGCGAAGGACTCCGTGGCGATGATCGAGATGGCGGTGTCCGACCCCGCGCCGGGTGTGGTGCTGATCCTGCAGCACACGGGCAAGGGGCGTCAGAAGGCGTTGGCGACGAGCCTGCCGAAGAAGGGGTCGAAGGGTGCGGTGGAGGTGTTCTCCGCCGCGGAGCTCAAGGGGCGGGAGCGTCAGGGGTTCGTGGAGCAGGAGTTCCGTGACCTCAAGGTGCGTGTGACCCCGGACGTCACCGCAGCGGTGCTGGACTCGGTGGGCACCGACCTGCGCGAGCTCGCCAGCGCGATCAGCCAGCTCGTCGCCGACACCGACGGGCAGGTCACCGAGGATGCGGTGCACCGGTACTACCAGGGCTCGGCGGAGGTGTCGGGCTTCGACGTCGCCGACCTGGCGATCGCCGGACGCGCCGACCAGGCGCTCGGCTCGGCGCGCCGGGCGTTGCAGCTCGGGGTGCCCCCGGTGCTGCTGGCCTCGGCGTTGTCCGGCGGCATCGACGACATCGCCCGGGTGCACGGGGCGCGGGTGAATCCGCGGCAGCAGGCCGGGGAGTACGGCATGCCGCCGTGGAAGCTGGAGAAGACGGTGCGTTCGGCGAGGTCGTGGAAGGCGTCGTCGGTGGCGGCGGCGGTCCAGATCGTCGCGGAGCTGGACGCCGGGGTGAAGGGGCATGCCGCGGACGCGGACTGGGCGGTGGAGGACGCGGTGCGGCGGATCGCCGAACTCGCCCGGGGGTGAGCTGTCTCACCCCCGGCGCCGTGGTGACCGTGGGGGTGGCCGGTGGCGTGACCGGGGTTGTCGCCATCGGCAAAATTATGTTCGCACAGTGATGTTTTCAGAGTGGTCGTCAGGGGCGGCCGGGGGCCATACCGTGGTCGGGGTCAGTCCGGTGTGACGTACTCCACAGAGCACCGTGGAAACCGTGACGTGACACTTCAGGCTCTCCAGCATCTTACGCGAACGAAAGGACGGTTCATGACCGCCACATCCACCGCCGCAGATCTCGACCAGCAGGTCCAGACCTGGCTCACCACCTTCGCAGACGCCCTGAACACCTCCGACCCCGACGCCGCCGCAGAGGCGGTCTCCGGGATGTTCGAACCCGACGGCTTCTGGCGAGACTTCGTGGTCTTCACCTGGAACCTGCACACCGCCGAGGGGGCCGACTCCATCGCCGACCTGGTGCGGGAGAACAACGACCGCGTCGGTGCCACGGACCTCGTCGTCGAGGACGCCACCGACGAGGGCGACGGCGTCACCCGCGGCACCGTCACCTTCACCACCCCGGTGTTCAAGGCCCGGGCGATCGTGCGGCTGCGTGACGGCAAGATCTGGACGTTGCTGACCTCCGCGCGCGAACTCCTCGCCCGCCCCGAGCCCAAGGGGACCAACCGTCCCAAAGGCGTGGAGCACGGCCCGGACGCGCACAAGCTCAACTGGGCCGACAAGCGCGCCCGCCGGCAGGAGCGACTCGGCTACGAGGACCAGCCCTACGTGCTGATCGTCGGCGGCGGGCAGGGCGGCATCGCCCTGGCCGCCCGGCTCAAGCACCAGGGTGTGCCCACGCTGGTGGTGGAGAAGTCCGAGCGTCCCGGCGACCAGTGGCGCGGGCGCTACCACTCCCTGTGCCTGCACGACCCGGTCTGGTACGACCACCTGCCCTACCTGCCGTTCCCGTCGACCTGGCCGGTGTTCACACCGAAGGACAAGATGGGCGACTGGCTGGAGCACTACACCGGCATCATGGACCTGGACTACTGGGCGAAGACCACCTGTGAGCGGGCGTCCTACGACGAGGCGTCCGGCACCTGGGAGGTCGTGGTCTCCCGCGACGGCGAGCAGGTCGTCCTCAACCCGACCCAGCTGGTGCTGGCCACCGGCATGTCGGGTGTGGCGAACAAGCCGTCCCTGCCGGGGGAGGAGGAGTTCCGCGGGGAGATCCGCCACTCCTCGGAGCACCCCGGCGGCGAGGCGGACAAGGGCCGGCGTGTGGTGGTGCTGGGTGCGAACAACTCCGCGCACGACATCTGCAAGGACCTGTACGACAACGGCGCGCACCCGGTGATGATCCAGCGCTCCTCCACCCACATCGTCAACTCCGACGCCTTCATCAAACACGTCACCTCCCCGCTGTTCTCCGAGGAGGCCGTGGAGTCCGGCATCGACACCGACACCGCCGACATGCTCTTCGCGTCGATGCCCTACAAGCTGCTGCCCGCCGGGCAGAAGCAGGCCTTCGACGCCGTGCGTGAGGAGGACGCCGAGTTCTACAAGGGCCTGGAGGACGCCGGCTTCATGCTCGACTTCGGTGAGGACGAGTCCGGCCTGTTCCTGAAGTACCTGCGCCGCGGCTCGGGCTACTACATCAACGTCGGCGCCTCCGAACTCGTCGCCGACGGGTCGATCGAGCTGCACTCCGGGGTCGGCATCGAGCGCTACACCGCCGACGGCGTGGTGCTCACCGACGGCACCGAGCTGCAGGCCGACGTGGTCGTGCTGGCCACCGGCTACGGGTCGATGAACGGCTGGGCCGAGATGCTGATCAGCCCGGAGGTCGCCGACAAGGTCGGCAAGTGCTGGGGCCTGGGCTCCGACACCGCCAAGGACCCCGGCCCGTGGGAGGGCGAGCTGCGCAACATGTGGAAGCCCACCCAGCAGGACAACCTGTGGTTCATGGGCGGCAACCTGCACCAGGGACGCCACTACTCGCGTTACCTGGCGCTGCAGCTCGCCGCCCGCCACGAGGGGCTGGACACCCCCGTGTACAAGCTCGCACCGGTGCACCACACGTCCTGAGTGTGCGGCGCTGGCGCGGGGGACGCGCCGGCGCCCGCGCGGCGAGCGCTACCGCGGCGCCTCGGCGAGCTCCGTGGAGCCGTCGAGGTGCGAGTTCAGCTCGTCGCGCGGTGTCGTGGAGACCCGGTGGATGATGTCGAGCACCCGCTCGTAGTGCGCCGAGGTGTTCTTCAGGAAGGACGTGTGGTCCTCGCCCTTGAGCATGATCAGCTTCGCGTTGCCGCCGTCACGGCTCACCGCCTCCACGTAACGCTCGGAGTTCTGCGGGGACACCAGGCCGTCGTCCGTGCCGTGCACGGCGGCGACGGGGATGTGCCGGTTGATGTTCTGGATCGGGTCGATGCTGTCGTAACGCTCCGGCATCTCGGCGGGCGTGCCCTTCATCGCCTCCACGATGTTCTCGTCGCCGTGCTCGGCGGACCACACCAGGTCCAGCGGGCCGGACAGGGAGACCACGCGGTTGGGGGTGAACTTCGGGTCCGCGCCGAGCTGCCCGGTCTCCAGGTCGCCGCGCGTGCCCGCCCAGGCGGCGAGCTGCGCGCCGGCGCTGTGGCCCACCACCGTCTCGTCGTCGATGGTGATCTGCGGGTAGTTCTCGTCGATGGTGGGGACGAAGTCCAGGGCGTCGGCCACGTCGGTGAAGGTCTGCGGCCAGCCGCCACCCTCGCTGACGTCGCGGTACTCCACGTTGAGCACCGCCATCCCGCGCGACGCCAGGTCCGCGGCGATGTGGCGCGAGCCCGGCGCCCCGCCGTGCCACGCTCCACCGTGGATGAACACCACCAGCGGGACGGAGTCCTCCTCCTGCGTCCCGTCCTGCGCTCCGTCGGCGCCGCCGGGCAGGTAGAAGTCCGCCCAGTTCTGCGTGGGGTCAGGGTCGCCGTCGCGCACCGGGTAGAGGAAACGTTCGACGAAGCCCTCGGCAATCTCGTCGGACGGCACGTCGGTGGCCACGGTCGGGGCCGTTGCGTCCGACGCGTCCGCAGCGTCCGACGTCGTTGTGCTCGCGGTGGTGCTCGCGGCGCCGGTGGAGGACGCACCGTCGTCACCGGAGTCGGTGCTGCACGACGTCAGGGCGCCGCCCAGCGCGGCGACGTCGAGGACGGAAACGACGGACGAGGCACGTCCGGCACGGCAATTGCGGGGAAGGGGTAGGGACACGGCGGAATCACTCCTCGAAGGTCAGGGTGTCGGTCCTGAGCTTACTGTGCCCCGGCGCCCGCGGTCTCGGCGATGATGTCGAGCAGACGCGGATAGTGGCGCGACGAGGACTGCAGGAACGACAGATGGTCGGCCCCGTCGAACAGGACGAGCTCGGCGCGTCCGCCGACGTCGGTGACCGCGTCGACGTAGTGCTCCGAGTTCTCCTGCGGGACGAGGTCGTCGTCGGTGCCGTGCACGGCGACGACCTGCACCTGCGGGTTGATGTTGCGGATCGGGTCGATGGAGTCGTAGGCGTTCGGCAGTTCATCGGGCGTGGCCTCCATCGCCTCGACGATGTTGTCGTCGCCGTTCTCCGCCGCCCACACCAGGTCCAGGGGCCCGGCCAACGACACCACCCGGGTGGGGGAGAACGCCGGGTCCGCGCCGACCTCGTCCTCGCTCAGGCGGGAGCGTGAGGCGGCCCAGGCGGCGAGCTGACCACCGGCGCTGTGCCCGACGACGGTGGCGTCCTCCGTGTCGAGCTGCGGGTAGTTCTCGTCGATGGCGGGGACGTGGTCCAGGGCGTCTGCCACGTCGGTGAACGTCCCGGGCCAACCGCCGCCCTCGCTGACGCCGCGGTACTCCACGTTGAGCACCGCCATCCCGCGCGCGGCCAGGTCCGAGGCGATGTGGCGCGAACCGTGCGCCCCACCGTTCCAGCCGCTGCCCTGCAGGTAGACGACCAGGGGGACGGAATCCTCGGTGACATCCGTGGCCTCTGTGTCCGTCGCTTCAGCGTCGTCGGTGTCGGGCAGGTACAGGTCCGCCCAGTTCTCCTCCGGGTCGGGGACGCCGTCGCGCACGGGGTAGACGATCCGCTCCACGAAACCCTCGGCCACCTCGTCCTGCGGCACCTCGGCGACCACGTCCAGCCCACTTCCCCCGCCCGTGCCGACGGCGGGAGGGGCCTCGGCGGAGACGCCACCGTCGGTGCCACAGGCGGTCAGGCAGGACGCCCCGGCGATGGTGCCGAGCAGGCCGAGCACGGCCGTCGCGACGGCGCGCTGGCTGCGCCGTTGCTGTCGTGTCACCGCAAACGCCTCTCGTGGTGGTCAGTGACCTCCGGAGTTTACCGGATCAGTTTCCCTGCGTCGTGGAGTCGTTTGACGATCTCCGCGGCGAAGACGCTGGTCTTCACGTCCACGCCGGTGACCTTGCGGTACTCCGCGGCGATCTCCGTCCACGAGTGCTGCGCGGCGAGCGTCCTGAGCTGTGCGAACCGCGGTTCGCTGAAGCAGTCGACGGCACTGACGTCGGCGAAGGTGTCGACGATGAATGAGGCGGCGTTTCGGGCGGCGCCGGGTGCGGGGATGACTTTCCCGATATCCAAATTCTTACTCCCGATTCGTTTTATCGGTCCCGTCGAAGACCTATAACAACTACTCTTCGACTGTAACGATGCAGACGATTCCATGAGACAGATTCGGTGACCCACCCATGACAGACAACCACGATGGTGCCGGTGCTGCCGGCGCCAGCCCGGTGACCAGTGACACGGTGGACATCACCGTCGCGAACGCGGACCCCGCGCTCTTCAACGCCGACCTCGCGCCCATCCCGCGCAAGTACCGCAAGTGGGGTGCCTTCGAGATCTTCAACGTCTGGACCAACGACGTCCAGTCCCTCGCCGGCTACACCCTGGCCGCCTCCCTCTTCATCGGCGCCGGCATCAGCGGCTGGTACGTCTTCGCCGCGATCGTGCTGGCCGGGGTGATCGTCAACTGGCTGGTCAACCTCTCCGGTGCACCCAGCGTGAAACTCGGTGTGCCCTACGCGGTGATGGCACGCATGTCGATGGGCGTGCTCGGCGCCAGGTTCCCCGCCCTGGTCCGCGGCGTGGTGGCGATCTTCTGGTACGGCGCGCAGACCTACTTCGCCTCCACCGCGGTGGCGTTGGCGATCAACGCCATATTCGACTCGCCGCAGTCCGGGGAGTTCCTGGGGATGAACGCGGTGTCCTGGATCTCCTACGTGATCGTGGCGATCCTGCAGGTCGCCCTGTTCAGCCGGGGTATCGACGCGATCACCAAGTTCCTCAACTTCGCCGGACCCGCGGTGTACGCGGTGATGGTGGTGCTGCTGATCGTGATCTGGGTGCGCGCCGGTTCCGAGATGCTGCCGGCCGTGGGCTCGATCTTCAACAGCGACGGGGTCACCGGCTGGGGGACCGTCTCGGCGTTCGCCGGCGTGGTGGGCACGATGGTGGCCTACTTCTCCGCGGTGATCATCAACTTCGGTGACTTCTCCCGGTTCTCCAAGTCGGAGAAGTCCATGCGGCTGGGCAACTTCACCGGCCTGCCGTTGTCGCTGGCCTTCTTCACCTTCCTCGCCCTGTTCATCACCGCCGGTGCCTACGTGGTCTTCCAGGACGGCCAGGGCACCCCGATGGACAACCCCTCCGACATCATCGGCCAGGCGGACTCGGTGATCCTGTCGATCATCGCCGCGGCGACGTTCCTGGTGGCCACGGTGGGTGTGAACCTGGTGGCGAACTTCATCCCGCCGGCCTACGACATGGCCAACCTGGCACCGTCGAAGATCAGCTTCCGGATGGGCGGGATCATCACCGCCGTGCTCGGCTTCATCATCGGCGGCCTGTGGGTCGCGGTGATCGAGGACATCGGACTGCCCACCTTCGTGGACACCCTCGGCGCGATCCTCGCACCGCTGTACGGGGTGCTCGTCGTGGACTACTACGTGATCCGGCGCAAGCAGGTCGATCTCACCGACACCTTCAGCCTGGACCCGAACGGCCCGTACTTCTACCGCAAGGGCTGGAACATCAAGGGGCTGGTGGCCGTCGCCCTGGCCGCGGTGTTCGCGGTGGCCACGGTCTGGTGGTCCGCGCTGGAGGACCTGTCCGGCTTCGCCTGGCTCATCGGCGCCGCCCTCGGCGGGCTGCTCTACTACCTCGTGATGCTCGGCGACCCGACCCGCACTACCCGCGGTTCCGGAACGCCTGCTGCCCGGTGAGTGCCTGACCGATGCTGAGCTGGTGCATCTCGGCGGTGCCCTCGTAGGTCAGCACCGACTCCAGGTTGTTGGCGTGGCGCAGGGGGGAGTACTCCAACGTCACGCCGGACGCCCCGAGCAGCGTGCGGCACTGCCGGGTGATCTCCAGGGCGACGCGGGTGGAGTTCAGCTTGCCCACGCTGACCTGGTGGGGCTTCAGCTCCCCGGCGTCCTTGAGTCGGCCCAGGTGCAGGGCCAGCAGGAAGGACTTGTCGAGCTCCACGGCCATGTCCGCCAGCTTCGCCTGGGTGAGCTGGAAGGAACTCAGCGGACTGTCGAACACCTGTCGGGTGGACACGTAGTCCAGGGTGGTGGCCAGGGCATCGTGCGCAGCACCGAGCGCACCGAAGATGATGCCGAAGCGCGCCTCGTTCAGACAGGTCAGCGGTCCGCGCAGCGACTGGACGCCGGGCAGGCGGCGTTCCTCGGGCACCCGGCAGTCGTCCAGCACGATCTCCCCGGTGACCGAGGCGCGCAGGGAGAGTTTGCGGGGGATCTCCGGAGCGCTGAAGCCTTCGGTGTCGGCGTCGATGATGAAGCCGGAGTAGCCGCCCTCGGTGCGCGCCCAGACGACGGCGACGTCGGCGACCGGGGCGTTGGTGATCCACATCTTCGTGCCGTTGAGGATCCAGTCGCCGGTGGCGGTGTCGCGGGTGGCGTGGGTGCGCATATTGGCAGGGTCGGAACCCGCATCCGGTTCGGTCAGCCCGAAGCACCCCACAGTGGTGCCGGCGGCCATGCCGGGCAGGTAGTGCTCCTTCTGCTCCTCCGAACCCCAGTGGTGGATGGCGAACATCGCCAACGAACCCTGCACCGAGACCAGCGAGCGCAGCCCGGAGTCCACGGCCTCGATCTCCATGCAGGCCAGTCCGTACTCGGTGGCACTGGCCCCGGCGCAGCCGTAGCCGTCCAGGTGCATGCCCAGCACCCCGAGTTCGCCGAGTTTCGGTGCGAGCTCGTCGACGGGCAGGGTGCCGTCCTCGAACCAGGTGCCCACCTGCGGTGCGAGTTCACGTCCGGCGAACTCGGCGACGGTGTCGCGCAGGAGCCGTTCGTCGTCGCTGAGCAGGGAGTCGGCGGAGATGAGGTCGAGTGGTGAGGTGGGTCCGGTGGTCATCGGTGGTGTTCTTTCCGTTCAGGTGCTCATGGCCGGCTCATGTCAGGGACACGTCCAGCACCGTGCCGAGCAGCGGCAGGTGGATGAGGATCGCGGCCGGTGGCTGGCCGTCGATGTCGGTGAGCGCGTGGTGGTAGGTGTGCATCTGGCCGAGGTAGGTGGAAACCACGTGCCCGACCGGATCCCCTCCAGGATAGGTCTTGTGGTCGACGATCACCCGACGCCCGTCGTCCAGCGTGAGCAGTTCGTCCAGCCAGCCCTGGGCGCGCTGGTGGTCGGGGTTCGACCAGGCGAAGGGGACCTCGGTGGCGCTGGACGCACCCGGGTACGTCGAGGCCAGCCACCGGGTCCACCGCTCGCCGGCCTCGACGACCCGGTCGGCGTCCACCCGGTCGCCGACACCCCAGCTGCCCACCAGCCGGGTGGCGGTGCTGAGCTTCTGCTCCTCGCTGAGGTGGGTCAGCGGGGCGGCGAGGTAGGCGTGGATGCAGTCGCCGACCTTGTTCCAGTCCTTTCCACCGCCGGTGACCAGTGCGGGGCCGAGGTCGGCGACCTCGGTGACGGTGGCGCCGGACGCCACGGCGTCGGTGGCCTCCACGCCGCTGGGGGCGAACGTCGCCGGCAGCAGGTCGAGCGGCGTCGGGGCGTCCTGCCGGTGGGCGTCCAGCATCGCCGCACGCGGCGTCGGGGCCGCCTCAGGGGAGACGGTCTGCTCACCGGTGTCGGCCGCGGAGGCCTCGATCTCGCGGACGGGGCAGTCCAGCAGCCCGGCGAGCTGCTCCTCCTGCAGGTCGGCCTCGGCCAGCGCCTTCCACCTACCCACGGCGGAGTACGGGGCGAGCACCGTGCGTGTGCGCGAGCGGGTCATGGCGACGTAGAGGACGCGCTGCTCCTCGATCATGTCGGAGCGTCGGCGGACGGCCTGGGCGTCGGTGTCGGTGAGCAGTTCCTTGACCGTGCTGACCGCGGTGATGGTCGCCGGCCAGAACCGCAGTTCGCGTCCGGCCAGCGGCAACTCCATCGTCAGCGAGGTGGTGGGCTGCACCCACACGCCGGAGGGGGTGAAGCGGTCGCGCATGTCCGGCAGCGCCACGACCACGGTGTCCCACTCCAGGCCCTTGGATTGGTGGATGGTGTCCACGAACACTGCGCCCGGGTCGGCGGTGGGGGTGGAGACCGCGTCTTCCGAGAGCAGGTGCTCCAGGAAGCCCGCGGGGGTGGACGGCTGGCCGGCGGACTCCGCCTCACCGGTGTAGTCCTCCACCGCGCGCAGCACGCCGAGCACCGCGCCGGTGCGCTCGGTCGGCTCCGACCAGATGGCGATGCGTCGGCGCAGGTCGAGTGCGTCGATCACCGCACTGACGACGTCGGCGACGGGCACCTCCGACAGGGTGGGACGCAACCGGCGCAACGGCTCCAGGGTGTCGTCCTGCGACCAGGTGGCGAGGGTCTCCCAGCGTTCCTCGCGGGTGGCCAGGGAGGTCAGCGTGGCGAACCAGTCGCGGTGGGCGGGGTGCTCGTCGAGGAAGGTGACCAGCTCGATGAGGGCCTGGGTGTCGCGGTCGTCCAGCAGCCAGGCCAGGGCGGCGCCGACGAGCTGGCCCTCGCGGGTCTGCGACAACGGTGTGCCGCCACCGGTGCAGGGGATGCCGCGTCGGCGCAGTTCGGTGCGCAGCTCCGCGGCGTGGGTGTTGTTGCGCACCAGCACCGCCCGGCCCTTCGCCGGCACGCCCTCGGAACGTTCCAGGGAGGAGAGCCCGGTGGCGATGCGGGCGAACCAGGTGTCCTTGTTCTTGCGGGACTTCTCCACCGGGGCCCACAGCACGGCCGCCCCGCCGGAGCGTTCCTCCGCCAGGTGCTCGGGCACGGTGATGGTCACGTTCTGCTCGGGGAAGAGGTGGCTGAACAGCCGGTTCGACAGGCCCAGGGGTTCGGCGTGGGTGCGCCAGGAGTGCGACAGGGTCTCCGAGGTCCCGGCCAGCCCGGCCGGGTCGGTGATGGTGCCCACCGCGGCGTCCATCAGTGCGGGGTCGGAGCCGCGGAAGCCGTAGATGGACTGCTTCGGGTCACCGACCCAGATGACCTCCTCGACGAGGGCGGCGAGCTCGGTGAACAGGGCGAGCTGCAGGGGACTGGTGTCCTGGAACTCGTCGACGACGAGGATGCGGTAGCGCGCGGCCAGGGTCTCACGCACCGCGGTGGTGGTCGCCTGGGGCACACCCTCGCCGCGCAGCAGCCGCAGGGTGAGCTGTTCCTGGTCGGTGAAGTCGATGAGCCCGAGGGCGTTCTTGTACTCGGCGTAGGCGTCCAGACAGGATGCCGCGGTGTCGAAGACCAGCCGGATCAGTGCGTCCAGGTCGGCGCGTAGTGCAGGGTCGGCGGCGATGTCCTCGGCGGAGATCACCTCGCCGTAGGCCTCCTTGATCGGTTTGGTGGGCGCGTCGACGCCAAGGACCTTGCCCTCGGCGGTGCGAAGCCAGTCCTTCCAGGGGATGCTGGCGCGCTCACGGCGCACGCGCCGGGCGAAGCGGTCCAGGTCGGCGAATCGGGACTGCAGGCTGGTGGCGGAGCGTTTGGCGATCAGCCCGGACTCGATGTCGGCGCGCAGCTGGTCGGGGATGCGCTGGGCGGCGCCGGCGAGCAGGGCGCGGGTGTCGACCGGTGTGGCTGCGGCGTCGCTGTCCGGTGCACCGGCACCGTCGAGCGCGGCGTGCAGTTCGGCGATGCTGGACTCGGCGAAGCCGGCGAGCTTGTCGGCGGGGATGTCGTTGGCGCGGGCCTGCTCGGTGACGGTGTGCACGGTCTTCGCCCAGTTCACCCCGGAGCTGAAGTAGCTGCCGTCGGAGTCGTCGTCGTAGCCGGTGCGCGCCAGCAGGTCACGGTGGTCGGTCTCGGCGTCGGCGATGATGCGGTCGGTGGCCAGACGGAAGGCGTCGCGCTGGGACTGCTCGGTGAGTACGGAGAGCTCGGGGGAGCGTCCGGCGTCCATGGCGAAGTCGGTGAGCACCCGGCCGGTCACGGAGTTCACCGTGCCGATCAGCGACGTCGGCAGGGCTGCGGCCTGCTCGAGCAGGCCGTCGTCGACGAGGGTGGTGCGGATGCGTTCCTTGAGCTCTGCCGCCGCGGCACGCGTGAAGGTCGTGGCGATGATCTGCGAGGGACGGTAGGGGTGGGTGCCGTCGGCGTCGACGCGGCGCAGCCGTTCGGTGAGCAGTTCGGTCAGCCGGTAGGTCTTGCCGGAGCCCGCGGAGGCCTTGATGATGGTCCAGGTTGTCATGAGAAGTCCCCCGTGGCGCCGGTGATCAGCGGGTAGTCGGTGTACTTGGCGTTCTTCTCGGGGAAGAAGCCAGTTGTGCGGGCCGCGGCAAGTTCGCGCTCGTAGGCCCCGGTGGCGTCCTCGTCGAAGGGGGAGACCGGGGTGGTGTTCTTCTTCGGCTTCTCGAACGCCTGCCAGTCCTCACGGTTCACGAGGTTGCCGAGGTCGGTGACGCGCCCGGCGGAGAGGTCGTCGAGGATGTGGTTGAGCCCGGTGACCGCCCGGTCCCAGAGTTCGTCGGTGTCGGCCGCGCCGGTGTCGGACGGTTCGACGGTGAGCGTCTCCTCCGCGCCGAAGCGCTCGTCGGTGGTGTCGAGGCGGTTGTCGCGCAGGTTGAAGTAGGCGACGGGGATCTCGGCGAGGCGCTGCGGCGTCTCGTCCGGAGACGCGGTGTTCTCGGACGCGACCGAGGCGGCGTAGACGGCGAGCTGCAGGGCGGTACCGTCCTGCACCGCGTCGCGGTACTTCTTGCGCGCGAAGGTGTACTTCAGGTCGATGACCCCGGGCGTGCCGTCGGCCATGACCACGTCCATGTCGCGCAGCCCACCGAGTTCGAGCTCGGTGCCGTCCGGTCCGTGGCTGCCGGCCAGCGCGGTGGTGAAGGACGCCTCGACCGCTCGGATGGCCACGCCGGCCTCGGCGAGGGTGGTGAACAACCCGGCGATGGACTGCTCGGCCAGGGCGAGGGTGGTGCCGAGCTCCCGGCTGCGCCCGGGCATCTGCAGTTCGGCGGCGTACCAGGGCAGCAGGCGGCGTAGCTCGGCGGCGATCTCGTCGCGGCTGGCGAGGATCGTGACGGGTTCGCCGGCGTTGTCGTCGAGATGCCGGTTGACGATGTTCTCCACCACCGTGTGCAGCCATGTGCCCACCATCTGGTTGCCGCTGGGGATCGTGGCCAGCCCACCGGCACGGATGCCCAGGCGGCGCTCCAGCAGCCACTCCAACGGGTGGACCAGCAGCTTCTCCCACTGCGAGAAGCTGATCCGGGTGGGCAGCAGGTGCTCACCGGCGGCGACGGCCCGGGAGATCGGGTCGGGCACGTCGATGGTGACAGGTTCGGGCACCGTGCGGTGGGCCTCGGGGAGCTCCGCGGCACGGGTGGCGGGCTCACGGCCCTGACGGTGCAGGTCGTCGATGAGGAAGGTCAGCGCCGGGTGCTGCGAGGCGGCCTCCCCGTTGATCGAGGCCACGGTCAACGCGGTGACCGAGTGACGTCGGCGCAGGGCGCGCAGCTGGGAGTCCAGGGCCAGCCGGGCCTCGGCCTCCGGGTCGGGCAGGATCACACCGGCCGCAGTCAGCCACTCCAGTTCGGCGGGGCGCACACGTGCCCGGGGCGTGGCGGAGGTGTCCACCGGCAGCCACCACACCACCGGGGCACTGCCGGTGCCCAGGTGTGCGGGGTCGGTGACCACGTCGGCGACCTCGTCGGCGCGGGCGTTCATGCTCAGTCCACCGGTGGCGGTGAACTCCGTGATGACCTGGTCGAGTTCTCTGGCGGACACCCGCTCGCCGAGTTGTTCGAGCAGCTCGCGCAAGGGGGCGATGCGCCCGCCGACGTCGGAGGAGACCGACTGCCCGCGGCCCTGGGAGGTGAACTGACGCTGCAGCCACTCCAGGTGGGCCGACACCTCGGCGGTGTCGTAGCCGGCGTCATCAGTGACGAGCGGACGCCGCCGAATCAGCTCGTCGAAGTCGGTGATCTTCTCCACCGCGGTCGGCTTGTCCTCCACGGCGGCCAGGGCCTCGGTGACGGCTGTGTCCCAAGCAGGCCCACCGACTCCGGGTTGCTGGTTGAGCGCGCCGACGAGCCGGGAGCGCAGCGCGCCGGGGACAAGGGAGGAGGTGGTGCCGTCCACGGTGATGCTGGTGTTCAGCAGGTCGACCAGGGCGTGGATGTCGTGCGGGGTGGTCATCGCCCGCAGGAACAGCGGGATCACCTGCGCATAGGACGACGCCTCCCGCGCCGCGACCCCCAGCGGGGCCTGCCCGGTGCGCACACGTTCGCGGTCCAGCAGGTCCGTGGAGTTCCCGGCGACGACAGTGTGGCGCGTGGAGGAGTCGGCGAGATCCTTCAGCAGCCGCGCGGCGACGGGGGAGGCGTCCCACACCGTGTCCGCGGTGACCACGGTGAGTTCGTCCAGTGGTTCAGGTGCCGGCAGTTCGGTGACCTCCACACCGAGTGCGTCCAGGTTGCCCAGGATGCGCCGCCACACCGGCGGCAGGTCGGCGAGCTCACCGTCGACGTCGACCTGCTCGATACCCAAGGGCCAGGAGCTGGCGGACGCCACCAGGTCGCCCAACGCCCGATCGACGTCGCGCAGCAGGTCAGCCGTCCCCGGGGCCCAGCCCGGTTCCTCGGTGAGGGTCTTCTCCACGGCGGCGAGCACGCACAGACGCCGGGGTGCGCTGGGGTCTGCTGCACCGTCCCAACCGGCACGCACCAGTTCATCGCGCCAGCCCAGCAGCTCACGCGCCACCGTCCACGGGTCGGCGTGGAAGCTCGCCACCGGCCAGCTCTTCAGGTCGGCACCGGCGAGCACCCGGGTGAGCACCGCGCGGTAGGCGGCGATGCGCATCGGCTGGTCGCTCTCCGGGGCGGAGAGTGCCAGGCGGGTGGCGAGGATGTCGGTGAGCTGTGCGGGGCCGGTCGTCACGGAGCCGAGGCCGCCGGTGGTGGCGGCGGCGTCGACCCAGCGGGCGCCGTCGAAGCCCCAGCCGAAGGTGATGTGCATGCAGTGGTTCCTTAACGCGATTCAGGTGTCTCCGACATGCTAGCCGGTGGGACGGACATGAAATTCTGGGTGCGGATAAGAGGAGGTCAGGAGTCCTTCTTCTGCCTGGACTTGATGAAGATCCAGGAGGCAGCGACGAAGATGATGATGAAGACGGTGGTCAGCCAGAAAGGCACGGTTGAGCTACTGGATGGCAGTAGCTGGACGAGTCCTGGCACGGCGAAGACGATGGCCAGGACGCCGAAGGCGCGGTTCTGAGTGCTCTCATTCCTTGCTCGCAGATCTTCGGCGTTCTGCCGCTCCGTCTGCCGTTCGGCGTCGTCCTCACGGCGTTGCTTCTCCTCGCGGCGCACGTCCGCCTCACGCTGCTGTGCTTCGCGTTCCGCCTGGTTGCGGATCTCGCGGTCGAGCTCGATCTGACGCGAGTTGAACTGGGTCGTGTAGACCGCCTGCCGCAGCTCGAGTTCGTCCTTGACGTCGGCGTAGCGCCGGCCGGCTCCGGTGGCCTCGCGCAGCGACGTCATGAACTCCGTCTCGAACTCGCGGTCGGGGACGGCGTCGAACCACAGGCGGTCGCGGAAGCGTACGAAGTCGGACTGGATCAGTTGGAAGGTGTTGAGGTCGGAGGTGAGTGCGTGAGCCTCATCATCCGGAGCGGAGCACGGCGTGCTCGGGCGTCCCGAGGACGCGGTGGAGAACTTGATCGCGCGCAGCCGCTCGCTGACATTGGACAGCATCGAGGTGGAACGGTGGACCAGGATCGCAAGGTCGACGAACCGGGTACTGGACAGCATCCACGGCCGGCAGTCCTGGCGGGACGCCAAGGCGTTTCGGACGATGCAGGTTCCACTCGCCGTCGGAAGCATGGTCCAGTACTCGTAGCGACTGCGGTCCGGGGTGCCCTCGACATCACCGGAGTACCGCGGGATGCCTTCGGCGAAGTCGTCGGCGCCGGAACCGAGTTCCCAGGCCCACATGTCGAGTTCCCTCCACGCCCACTCCTCGTCCTCGGCGATGTCACCGAATAGTCGCGGTTGCGGATGGTCGCTGTGGCCGGGAATGGCGCACACGGTGCGCAGAGGCTGGTTGCTGCCCATCCCGCGCCAGACCGGGATCTCCTTGTCTTCACCGGGCAGGGTGGTGATCGGCGTGAGCACGTCGGAGTTCCTGTATCCGCCGTTCAGCCACCCACCTTTGTGGACGGTGGCGGAGAACGTGCGGTTTTCGTCAGCTTCCAGGGATGGGAAAGGTAGGCCCTCATTGAGGGCAGTGAGCGCCTGCTCGACGAAGAAGGGCAGCAACCGGACACCAGGATGGTTCCGCTTCTTGCTCCTCCACGGTGCCCGGAGATTGTCGGAGCCGCACTCGGTGTTGCCGTCCCAGTCTTCGATATCGACGACATTCCGTGAGCGGTGGAGCGACTGTGAGATTCTCTCGAGTGTCGGACCATCGCAGTTTTCCGCCACGACGTGGAGGACCAGGAAGTCGTGGGCGAGTTCACCGGCTTCCGACGAACGGAGTTCCTCGTGGAAGCGGTGGGTGACCATGCCCCTGTACTGCAGGAATTCGGCGCAGACCAGACTCACCGACGGATCCGCGGCACGACAGGACCCATCCGTGTCTGCATCGAGGATCCGGTACTTCGAGGTCGGGTGTGCAGGCTGTCCGTCCTCGCGGAGGTGCGTACCGGGCGAAGAAGCCTTGTAGGTGTCCGCGTCGAACATGAAACGGTGGCAACGAACATCATCGGTGGGGGCGGCGTGATCTCCGCCGGAGACGACCGCCCCCACGTTCCTGGAGACCGCGCCCTTGGAAGGGATTCCCTCGTCGACGGCGGAGCTGCCGACGGTCTGGCCGAGCGGGCCTTTGAACCTGGCGCTGGCGGACTGGTGGAACGTCCGCGGATTGTGGTCGTAGGAGGTGTCGCCGTCGCGATTGTAGTCCGGTGGGACGAATCGGCCGTCGATCTCGATGGGGGTCGTGATCGTCTGGATTCCCCGGAACCGGCCGGGGATCCAGGACGGACCGAGGTCGATGAACCTGTCGGCGGTGAGTGCCGGCGGGAGGCCGCGTGCGGGGAAGGGCAGAGCGATGCTGAAAACAGCGGCTCTCCAGTCAGGCAGCTCGGCGACGTCGTAGGAGTCGTCGAGCCCGAGTCGCATTCCGTGACGCAGGAAGTCCTGGTCGTAATCGTTGGTCTTCCCTGAGCTCCGTGCGGGTTTCGACTCCGCCGTGCCGGATTCCACCATCACCATTCTCCCTGTTCCCTCATTTCTTCGGATGTTGTATCTGACTAACGTTCTCATGCCCGGACCGCGATTGCCGGGCGAATGAGGAGTACTCCCCGGAAGTAGGTACGAAGATGATCAGAAAAGGATACTGTGCGTAACCATGGCAAAGAGTACTGAATATCAAGGTAAAGACCAGGGTAAGGACGTCGAGGTCAGCGTCGGAGGGAAGGGCGACTACTACGTCTACGCGTTGTCACGGCGTCCGGTGGAGGAGGGGTTCGACCTGCGGAACATCTTCTACGTGGGCAAGGGGAAGGGTAACCGGTGGAAAGCGCACTTCAAGGAGACGCTGGCGGACCTGCGACGGAAGCAGGACGATCCGGACGTGGTGCTGAGCCGGAAGAAGGAGGCGATCAGCGAACTCTACGAGACCGGTGGGGACGAACTCGACATCGAACGCCATGCCTACCTGGTCGAATGGGGGCTTTCGGAGGCAGAGGCCCTGCGCACCGAGGCGCTGGTCATCAAGATGATGAAGACCTACGGCAATGAGCTGACCAACATGGTGTCCGGCCACCATGAGGCCGAGGTTCTCATGCCGGCCGGTGAGGTTCGACGCTTCTACGCTGCGGAGAAGGAGCACGTGGAACGGTTGAACTCGGCCGAGTTGGCGGACTTCGCTCCCGGTGGTCCGCGCGCGGAAGATTGCGTCTGCGTGGTCGTGAAGGGCAGCAACGACGACAAATCCTTCAGGGAGGACGAGCTTGTCGAGGGACTTGGCGAGACCGGGTTCCAGACGGCATACGTCGGCGAGAAGGGCGAGACCCCGCGTCGAGGCTGGGATCCTCGCTGGCCCTGGAGCGACGAGGAGGCCCGCGAACGTGCCCGGCACTACTGGACTGCCAAGCCCGAGAACGCCGTGGTTCTCAAGGAGATCGCCGACGAGGGACGACTGCAGCTCGCCCTGGCCATCAAGGATCCGCGGGCCAAGGAGACTGTCATCCGCTACATCTGGGAAGTCGACGACACCGAGGAGCCGTGGCTCTGGTACCCATACGGCGACAACGACGCCGGCAAGGTGGGCTTTCCCCTGGGCAGGTCATACGACGAGTCCGAGGATCCCTGGCTCGGTAAGGCTCTGGTGCAGGGGGAGAAGGACTGGTCGATCTTCGTAAACCGACAGTCCGGTATCTGCTACGTCAGTTTCGAGGACTGACCCCGGCAGAGCCGCACCAGCACAGCAGAAAACCCCGCCTCCGGTGTGAACCGGGAGCGGGGTTGACGGCGTGCGCGAAAAGCGCTGACTAGCCCTCGAGCTTGTTCAGCTGGGCAGCCAGGCCGGACTTCTTGTTCGCGGCGTTGTTCTTGTGGATGACGCCCTTGGTGGCGGCCTTGTCGTACAGGCGGCTGGTGGCGCGCAGCTGTGCGGTGGCGGCTTCCTTGTCGCCGGCGGCGATCGCGGACTCGAACTTGCGGGTCTCGGTACGCAGGCGGGAGCGGACGGCCTGGTTGCGCTGGCGGGCGGCCTCGTTGGTGAGGACGCGCTTCTTCTGCTGCTTGATGTTAGCCATGGGGCTTACCTCTTTCTGAACGGTGAATCGGTGATCGTTCGCCACTTCCACCCGGGTGAGCCGTGCACACGGTCTCTGACAACCAGCCCAAGGTCCTGCCGGTTGCGGTGCACACGCCGCGAGTGGTCGCGGGTCAACCTGACGAACACTACCAGTTCACCGCGGACCGCCGAAATCAGCGGCAACCATCATTCCAGTCCGTTCAGCTCACGCACCTCACGGCTCGTTCAGGTCGCGGGTACGCCGGTCGTCCGCCGGCGGGTACACCATGCGCTGCGGCATCGCCCCGGTCAACAGGGCCTCGATCTCCGCGGCGGCGTCCATCACCGCGCGCCACCGGAACTCCTTCGGCAGCCGGTCCACCGAGCCCAGCAGGCCGGAGTCCGGCAGGTAGGGGATCAGTCCGGCCCGGGCGATGGCCACCATGCCGGCGGTCATCGCCTCCTGCGCCTGGACCTCGGTGAAGTGCCGGCTGGTCATCAGGTCCGGGTCCACCAGACGCGACGGCAGCCACCAGTGGCTCGTGGTCGGCATGTCCGGCGGCCACGGCATCGCACTGTCCGACCAGGTCCGCGGATCCGACCACACCTGCGGGGCATGGGCCAGGAAGATGTGCCCCAGCACCTCGGCGACCACCGCCAGGGACTCCGGCGCCCCCGGCCCGCCCAACTCCCGGGCCAGGCGCAGCACGTACCAGGCGGAGGCGGTGTCCAGCTCCACCGGCGGGACGGAGCCCGGCAGGGCGGTGTGCACGTTGAGGGTGAAGGGGCCGGTGCGTTCGACCTGCACGGGATCGTCCTGCATCTCCACGACCATGCCGATGCCGCGCAGCTTCTCCAGCAGCGTGGGCCACACCTCCGCGGTATCCAGGGGGGTGGTCCCGCCCTGCCGGTAGCCGGAGTCCTCGATGTCGGCGATGAGGTCGATGTCCAGCACGTAGGTCTCCGACAGGGAGACCCGCGCGGCACCGTCGGCGGCTCGGTAGCCGTTGGAGTAGGCCTCGATTTCCGGGACGAGACGGGCGGTGCGCGCGGTGTCGGTGGCGTTGTGCCGGTAGCGCGAGCGGTAGCGGCGGAAGATCTGCATCGTCGCCTCGATGGCGTCGGCCAGTGGCAGGTCGCGTTGGCGCACGGCGAAGTCCAGCAGCACGGGCACGGTGGCGTGGCGTTCACGCGCGTTGCGCAGGCTCCACAGCTCGATCTCGAGGGCCTCGAAGGGTGTCATGCCGGATGTCATCGTGTGTTCGCCTGCCTTTCTGTTTTGCAGACGATAGGACACGTGGCTACCAGGGATCTCCGGCCTTTTCGCCGTGTTCGTTCCACAGTCCCGAACACCCGCGGCGGTGCGTGCCCACCAGGTGGGTGTCCACGATGCCCACGGCCTCCATCAGTGCGAACATGGTGGTGGGCCCCACGAACACGAAGCCCTCCTTCTTCAACGCCTTCGACAGCGCCACGGACTTCGGCGAGGTCGTCGGCACATCCTCGGCGCGCTGCGGCACCGGGGTGCGCGCAGGACGGAAGGACCATACGAACTCTGCCAGTCCGGTGCCGGGCCCGTGGCGTCCGCGCAGGGCGACGGTGGCCCGCGCGTTGGTGACCGTGGCCCGGATCTTGCGGGCGTTGCGCACGATCGCGGCGTCCTGCAGCAGTTCCTCGACCCGGTCCTCGCCGAAGTCGGCGACGGTGTCCGGGTCGAAGCCGGCGAAGGCGGCGCGGAAGGCGGGGCGTTTGGCCAGGATCGTCGCCCAGCTCAGCCCGGACTGGAAGGCCTCCAGGCTGATGCGTTCGAACAGGCCGCGTTCGTCGGTGACGGGCACGCCCCACTCGGTGTCGTAGTAGTCGCGCAGCAGGTCGGACGCCTCGGCCCACGCCGGACGCACCGGTTCCATTCTTCTACCCCTTCAGCCCGGTCTGACGCAGCGTGATGTTCAGCCGGCCGTGGATCTCCAGGTCATAGGGCCCGGTGTTGGGGTACACCTTGGTCACGCCGTGATAGTTCTGACGCGCGGGCCCACCGAAGACGAACAGGTCGCCGGACGCCAGCCACAGGTCGGTGTAGGGGCGGTTGCGGGTCTCGGCGTTGCCGAAGCGGAAGCGGCAGGTGTCGCCGATGGACAGCGACACCACCGGCCCGTCGGAGCGCTCGTCGGCGTCGCGGTGCATGCCCATCTTCGCCGCGTCGTGATAGTGGTTCACCAGGGCGACGTCCGGAGTGTAGGACGCCGCGAGCGCGGCGTCCCCCGTCGTCTCCACGACGGCGCGCCGTCCGAGTTCCACCAGCCAGTCCGGCACGGGCAGGACGGGGGCGTTGTTCACGTCGACCGCACGGCGGGTGTAGTGCCCGGGCGTCCAGTGCCAGCCGAGGCAGAGCATGGACACGCTCATCGGGTTGCCGTGGATGCGCGGGGAGTGCGGCGGGACGGGGCCCTTGGCCCACGCGGCGTACTGGGCGACGATCCAGCGCTGCTGGGCGATGTCCAGCCAGGCGGAGCGGTGGTGGGCGCCGTCCGGCAGGTCGGAGGCGGGGGCGTGCAGGTCGAACAGGGTGGGTTGGTCAGTCATCACGACCATCCGTAGCTGCGGCGCAGGGCGTTGGCCAGGCGCTCGTAGCGGCGTTCGGGCATGGAGACGCCGCGGCGCTGGATGGAGGCCTCGGGGATCTCGATGGTGCGGTCGGCCCGGGCCCAGCACTCGTTGCCGCGCGGGTCCCACAGGCCGGCGCCGATGGACACCCAGTTGTCGTCCTCGGCGTGCTCGGGGTTGGAGCTGATCAGCATGCCCAGCAGGGTGTGGCGGTTGCGGCCCACGACCACGCAGGCGCGCAGTTCCGGGGTGGATTCCCGGTTGGGCAGCACGTGGTACCAGACGACCTCGCCGGGGTCGGCCTGTCCGTCCATGTCGGGGGCGTAGATCACGGGGCGGGCGTGGTCCTGGGTGGGTGTGGTGACCGTGACGGCGCGCACCGCGGTCTCGGTGTGGGACGACTGGTCGAGGCCGAGGTTGGCGTGCAGCTCGGCCAGGCCCGCGTCCAGGTGGCCGCTGTGGTGGAAGTAGCGCTCGATGACGCGGCGCAGGGGATTCCGGGCGGAACTCATGGGAACCACTCTAGCGTGGGGGACGGACGTGGAAGCAGGGCAGTCGAACAGCCAGGTGGGAGGGGTTTCGGCGTGGGGTTGGCGGTGGGTTCGGTCCGTGCGGTACGAGTCGCATCCAGGCTGCGCCCAGGGCGTCGTGGGCTCGGTCATGAGCCTGGCAGGATGCTGTGTTTCAATGAAGTGCGATATATGATCATAAAATTACTTGGAGAAAACTAACTATAGTGCCGATCGTTGCCCTGACCTGTATGTCTATCGCAGCCTGCGGCGGTGAGTCTGAGGCAGAGGAAGCTGTGACGTCCACTGTGACGTCTACCGTCACGGAGACAGTGGAGCGTACGACGACCGTCACGGAAACCACCGAGGCCGAGCCAGAGCCGACCCGGACAGCGGAAAGCGCTGCGGAAGAGCCTGCGGCGAGCACGAGCGGATCCGCAGGGACCTTCGGTTCGGGGCCCCAGCTGGTCGGGAGCGACATCCAGCCGGGAACCTACAGGAACAGCGACAGCAGCAACATGTGCTACTGGGAGCGACTCTCGGGGCACAGCGGGGAAATCGACGACATCATCGCCAACGAGCTGACGGAGAGTCAGTCTGTCGTGACAATTGCCCCCACGGACGTCGCTTTCAGCTCCACAGACTGCGGGACCTGGACTCTGGTCGAGTAGCCCCGCACTCCGGAGAGCCGGCCGCTCCTATTCGTTGACCGGGTTGTTCCGCAGCCAGTCCAGTACCTGCTCTGCGTGCGTGTTCGGCGGGAAGATCGGGTAGAAGACGTACTCGATCACGGCGTCGCGGACGATGAGGGTGAGCCGGGAGTAGAGGCGCGTGTGCCCGGGTGCGGTGAACGTCGGCAACCGTAGTTCGTCCGCGAGCGACATGGACTGATCAGACAGCATCTCGAACGGCAGCGCCAGGCGCGATACGACCTCGTCCTGGTAGCCGGGAGTCTGGCTGGAGAGACCAAAGACCTGGTTGACGCCGAGATCCTGTAGCGATGAGAAGTGGTCGCGGAAGCTACACGCTTCGGTGGAGCACCCGTGGGCCCCGGGGATGTTGTCCCAGCCATCGGGAAGATCTTCGCCAGGTCGTCCGGTCAGTGGGTAGAGGTAGATCACGGTCCTCCCGGTGCCGAGATCTGCGAGATCGACATGGCGGTCGCCGCTCGTCGGTAGGAGGACGGACGGCATGGCGGTACCGGGGAGGTGTGTGGCTGCGCCGTCGTCCTCAGGTACAGGAAGATCCTGGGGGAGTGAGGTGAAGTCTGTCATGGTGGTTCCTTCGGTAGGTGCTGGAGGCGATGCAGTTTCCGTACCAGCGGCGCTGGTGTCCAGCCGGCGTTGAAGCTTGTGCCGACGGGTGGTGAGGGAGGCGATGGTGCGATCGAGCTCGGCGATGGTGTCCCGGTAGACCGCGAGTGAGGACACGCATTCGTCGCCGCTGGCGTGACCGAGGTCCAGACAGTCGATGAACGGTGCTGCCTTGCTCGGGGCGATGCCGAACTCGCTGAGTTCGCGGATCTCGATGACGATCCGGACGTCGTGGTCGTCATAGTCCCGGTAGCCGTTGCTGAGGCGTGTGGGGCTCAGAAGGCCGATGCGCTCGTAGTAGCGCACCGCCTTGACCGTGACGCCGGTGAGCCGGGCGAGTTCGGTGATTCTCATCAGGTACCTCCGGAACCAACGCTAGACGTTGACCCCGAGGGTAAGGTCAAGCCGCTGCGGCGGCGAGCACTCCGTCGGTGCACGGTCCGTAGGCATCACAGCACCAGAGCCAGGGGCCGGACAAGGTAGGCTCGACACGTTCGGCATCAAACCACCAGGAGGACGACACCCATGGCCCCCAAGCAGAAGAACTACGCCCGCGAGACGTTCACTGACCCCTCGCGGATCCGGAACTTCTGCATCATCGCGCACATCGACCACGGCAAGTCCACGCTGGCCGACCGCATCCTGCAGATGTCCGGTGTCATCGAGGACCGCGACATGCGCGACCAGTACCTGGACAACATGGACATCGAGCGCGAGCGGGGCATCACGATCAAGGCGCAGAACGTGCGTCTGCCGTGGGTGCCGAAGACCTGCGCGCACAAGGATGAGGAGCTGGTGCTCCACCTCATCGACACTCCCGGTCACGTGGACTTCACCTACGAGGTCTCCCGCGCACTGGAGGCGTGTGAGGGCGCGATCCTGCTGGTGGACGCCGCCCAGGGCATCGAGGCGCAGACGCTGGCGAACCTGTACCTGGCGATGGAGAAGGACCTGGAGATCATCCCGGTCCTGAACAAGATCGACCTGCCGGCCGCGGACCCGGACAAGTACGCGTTGGAGATCGCCAACATCATCGGCTGTGAGCCGGAGGAGGTTATGCGGATCTCGGCGAAGACCGGTGAGGGCATCCCGGACATGATCGACAAGGTCTGTGAACTTGTGCCGGCCCCGGAGGGCGATCAGGACGCACCGGCACGCGCGTTGATCTTCGACTCCGTCTACGACATCTTCCGCGGCGTGGTCACCTACATCCGCATGATGGACGGGACGCTGGAGCCGCGCCAGAAGATCCAGATGATGTCCACCGGTGCCTCACACGAGGCGCAGGAGGTCGGCATCATCTCCCCGAAGCCGGAGAAGGCCAAGGGCCTCGGTGTGGGCGAGGTGGGCTACATCATCACCGGCGCGAAGGACGTCCGCCAGTCGAAGGTGGGTGACACGGTCACCTGGGCCGTAAACGGGGCAACGGAGCCGCTGACGGGTTACCGCGAGCCGACGCCGATGGTCTACTCGGGTCTGTTCCCGATCTCTGCGAACCAGTACCCGGAGCTGCGTGAGGCGATCGAGAAGCTGCAGCTGAACGATGCCTCCCTGACCTTCGAGCCGGAGACCTCCACTGCACTGGGATTCGGTTTCCGCTGTGGCTTCCTGGGACTGCTGCACATGGAGATCACGCGTGACCGCCTGGAGCGCGAGTTCGACCTGGACCTGATCTCTACGGCGCCGTCGGTGGTCTACCGGGTGGTGGGAGAGGACGGCACGGAGATGCACGTCCAGAACCCGTCTGACTGGCCGGAAGGCAAGCTCAAGGAGATCTGGGAACCCATGGTGGACCTCACCGTGATCGTGCCGGAGGAGTTCCTGGGCGGGACGATGGAGCTGTGCCAGTCCAAGCGCGGACAGATGAAGAACATGGACTTCCTGTCGACGGACCGTGTGGAGCTGCGCTACCGTATGCCGCTGGGCGAGATCGTGTTTGACTTCTTCGACATGCTGAAGTCCAGGACGAAGGGCTATGCGTCGCTGAACTACGAGGAGAATGGCGAGCAGGAAGCTGATCTCGTGAAGGTTGACATCCTGCTGCAGGGGGAGCCGGTGGATGCGTTCAGCGCGATCGTGCACCGGGACCACTCGCTGCACTACGGCAACAAGATGACGAAGAAACTGAAGGAGCTCATCCCGCGCCAGCAGTTCGAGGTGCCCGTGCAGGCGGCGATCGGCTCGAAGGTGATCGCGCGTGAGAATATCCGCGCTCTGCGTAAAGATGTGCTTTCCAAATGCTACGGTGGTGACATCTCCCGCAAGAAGAAGCTGCTGGAGAAGCAGAAGGAAGGCAAGAAGCGCATGAAGTCCATCGGGTCAGTCTCGGTCCCACAAGAAGCGTTTGTTGCTGCGCTGAGTACTGACGAAGGATGACGAGGCTTCGAGGGTAGTTTCCATCTCGGAATGGAGAGGGATCTGAATAATATCAAAGAATCGATCGGCGAGTCATATGTAGTGAATCGTCCGCGGGGGATATTGAAGTTTTGCGTACGTTCAGACAAGAGTGTGTGGATGGGCCTGAGTGAGAGGCGGTTCATCAGCTCGCGCAAGGGCCCTTTATATACATATTCAGAGCGCAGTACATTATTTTTTAACATTACCCAAAAATCTACGAAATTTGGTTTAGTTCTATTTGGTCCGGCTGCGATGATATTTGTCAGCAGTTCTTTGGTCGACTGGGGTGTGACTACTACTTCTCTTTCTGTAATAATAAATCTCCTAATCCCGCTCCCGTATATCGCGGTTTCTTTTCTGGAATGCCTGTCGATGAGGGCCGTTCTGGTGAATCGCAAAGATGATGGGATGGGGGGTATATACGCCCTCTGCGAATCGGAAAGGCAAACAATAGTTGCTCAAGGTCGCAGTGCTGTCACGCGATTTTGTCCAGCCGCGATCTTCGGATTTCTCTTCAGTATCTTCTCTTCTATGTATCTACCTTTTGACGCTTTCATTGATTTAAACTGGAAAGCGGTATCAGCATCCCGCCCTCTCGAGTTTATAGAAATTCGAGATCTTCACATTCTCATCCTCAAGGCAGTCAGTATAATTCTCGGTCTGACATGGACGTATTTAAGTATCGTAAAATCTCCCGTGTCTGGTGCGGTTAGGATAATATCCTGAGGCGAAGCGGATTTCCCTTTGGTGGGTGAATGAAATGAGGTCAGCGTCCTCAGCTGTATAATTAGCCACTGTTCCTAAGTTTCATCGAATTAGTGGCTCTTCGCGATACGGAGTGAATAGATGAGGGCGGGGCTGCTGCGGTGTGGCACAACATACAGAGGCCCTTGCCGGTACAAGATGAGAGTTGCGAAGCCATCATCCGAGCGGAA
>NZ_JBQSWS010000011.1:0-95106 GCF_052377355.1 Corynebacterium sp. AOP40-4SA-5 | reverse complement strand
GCAGCACTGACAACAACCGATCCGGTCGGTGTCTCACTTCGTGGCAGGCCCTGTACTCTACAACCTCGCCGCTCTGCTGTGCAAATCGGCCGGTCGGCGCCGCATCCTCCAGGAAGGAAGCGAACTTCGTGTAGATCGTCAGGCCCGTTTTCCTGCCGCATTCTCTGCGGTGTCGGTCGCTCTGACTCGCATTAATCTACACACGACGACCGGCACACACAAAACGCCTGGTCACAGCGCTCAGTGCCGGGAATGCCGTCCCTCGCCGGCCGTGACCCGCTCTACCGTGGCGCCGAGGTCCACCAACTTCTCCACGAACCCTGGGTAACCACGGTCGATGTGGAAGACGTCGTTGACCTGGGTCACGCCGTCCGAGCACAACCCGGCGAGCACCAGGCCGGCACCGGCCCGGATGTCCGAGGACCACACCGGCGCCGAACTCAGCTCCTCCACTCCCCTGATGCTCACGTGGTGACCGTCGATGGTCATGTCGGATCCCAGCCGGGTCATCTCGTCGACGAAGCGGAAGCGTGACTCGAAGATGTTCTCGGTGATCACACTCATCCCCGCGCTCACCGCGCACAGCGCGATCGCCATCGGCTGCAGGTCCGTGGGGAACCCGGGGAAGGGCAGGGTCTGGTAGTCCACGGCGGTCGGTCGCTCGTCCTGGGTGACACGGAATCCCGTCGGGTAGGTCTCGACCTTCGCCCCGGCGAGCTTCAGCTTCTCCAGCACCAGGTGCAGGTGTGCCGGGTCGATGCCACCGACGGTGATGTCGCCGCGCGTCATCGCCGCGGCGTAGGCCCAGGTGCCCGCCACGATGCGGTCACCGACGACCTCGTGCTCGACGGGGTTGAGCTTGTCGACACCGGTAACGGTGATCGTGTTGCTCCCCTCCCCCTCCAGGTGCGCGCCCATGTCGCGCAGCATGTGGCAGAGGTCCACGATCTCGGGCTCGCGCGCGGCGTTGTCCAGGACGGTCACGCCCTCGGCGAGCACCGCGGCGGTCAGGATGTTCTCGGTCGCGCCGACGGAGGGGAAGTCGAGCATGATCTTCGCGCCGGTGAGGCGCTCGGTCTCGGTGACCACGCAACCGTGCTCGATGCGGGTCTTCGCGCCCAGGCGCTCCAGCCCCGACTGGTGCATGTCGAGGGGGCGGCTGCCGATGGCGTCGCCGCCGGGCAGGGCGACCACGGCGCGGTGGCACCGTGCGGTCAGCGGCCCGAGGACGCAGACCGAGGCGCGGAACTGCCGCACCGCGTCGATGTCGGCGTTCGGCGAGATCTCCGCCGGGGTGTGGATCGTGACGGTCCCCCCGTCCAGCTCCACCTCACATCCCAGCCCCCGCAGGACGTCGGCCATATAAGGCACGTCGGCGATGTCGGGACAGTTCCGCAGGACGGTCGTCCCCTCCGCCAGCAGTGCCGCCGACATGAGCTTGAGGACGCTGTTCTTGGCGCCGTCCACACGGACCGAACCGTCGAGACGGGCACCACCAGTTACGAGGAAATGATCTTTCACCCCTCACATCCTACCTACGGATCAGGGAAGTGCACCGATCCTGCGGGCCGCGTTGACCGCCTCGTAGCGGGTGTGTGCGCCGAGCTTGCGCATCACCGAGCGCAGGTAGCTCTTCACCGTCTCGGCGCCGATGCCCATCTCGTCGGCCGCCTCCACGTTGGTGTGCCCCAGGGCGACGCAGGCGAGCACGTCGAGCTCGCGGGCGGAGAGCTTCGTGGTCTGCTCGACCCGCACCGGGCTGACCATCTGGTCGCAGAGGATCTCCAGGTCACGACGGATCTCGTCGTCCACGACGCGGTTGGCGAGCATGCGCAGGCGCGAGTGGGTCGCGCGGACCTGCTCCCACTCCGCGCCGGTCATCGCGCGCGGCGGCTTCGCCGAGCTCTCGCGGGACGCACCGCCGTCGGTGCGGCGCATCGCGATGTTCACGGCCAGGTCCTGTTCCAGGACGCGGGCGGTCATCGTGACCTCTTCGAGGACCTTGTCCCCCATGCGCACCGGCGAGTGCACGCCGGCGTACAGGACGCCGCGCATGTCACGTCCGACGATCACGGGCACCGCGACGATCGAGTGCAGTCCCTCGTCGCGGACCGGACGGTCGTACTCGTGCGAGATCGACTTCGCCCGGGCGTAGTCGGAGACACCGACCGGCCGGCGGGTCGCCATGACCCGGCCGCCGACGCCCTGGCCGGAGTCGATGGTGAGGTTGTTGAGTGCGGGGGTCCGGAGCCCCACCCACTGGTTGATCACCATGCGTCCGTCCGGCTGGCACGACCCGAACATCGTGACGGGGATCCCCGTCGAGTTCTTCAGGGACGACAGTGCTGAACGGATGGCGTCGTCATCATCTCGGTGACGCAGCTGCTCCACGGCGCACCTTTCTGTTGTGATCGGATGTCACCCCCCGATCAGGTCACACCCGAGTGCGGGGGAACGCGGGCTTTACAGGGTCCGAGTATAGAAAATTCAGCGTATTCCCCCAAAACCTGCAGGTCTCGGAGACCACCCTCCCCCTCGGGGAGCTTATACCCACCCCCGCGAACAAAAGGGGGATACCCCCGATTCCCTACCTACCCGCCAGTCGGACGATCCGGTCCAGGCCGTTGTCGACGGTCTTGTCCGCCCCGTCGACGAGCTTGCGCGCGATCTTTCCCCCGACCAGCGGGATCCCCACCTCCGCGATGATCTCGGCGTCCACGTGGACCGACCCCTCTCCGTCCCGGGTGTAGGCCATCACGACGGTCATCGTGCCCATCCCCTTGGGCAGCGGTGTGACGGTGCTCGAGGTGAACCCGTCGTCGACGATCACGGTGACGTCGGTGGTCTGCTCCATGGCGAACCCCGGGCTGCCGTCGTCCTTCTGGCGGGCGGCGACGACGCGGGCGCGCACGGTGCCGTCGGCGTCGACCTCCCGTTCCGCCTCGGTGACGACGAGCTTCGAGGTCGATGCGTCGTCCACGGTCAGCAGGTACTCCTCGGAGGACGCCACGGCGTGCACCGTCTCCAGCGGCAGGTCGACCGTCCTGGTCAGCTCCACACTCTTGGCCATGTCAGCGGTGCTTCCACTCGGGCTTGCGCTTCTCGACGAAGGCGGACATGCCCTCCTTCTGGTCCTCGGTGGCGAACAGGCCCCAGAAGGCCTCGCGCTCCTGACGCATCCCCTCGGTCAGGGGCGTGTTCAGTGCGGCGTCGACCGCCTCGGTGGCCGCGGCCAGCGCGACCGCGGACTGTGCCGCGACGGTGTCGGCGACGGTGGCGACCTCGTCGAGGAAGCCCTCGGCCGGGATCACCCGGGAGACCAGGCCGGAGCGCTCGGCCTCCTCGGCGCCCATCGTCCGTCCGGTGAGGATGAGGTCCATGGCCTTGTACTTGCCTACCGCCCGGGTCAGGCGCTGCGTGCCACCCATGCCGGGGATCACGCCGAGGGTGATCTCCGGCTGACCGAACTTCGCCTTCTCACTGGCCAGGATGATGTCGCCCATCATCGCCAGCTCACAACCGCCGCCCAGGGCGAAACCGGAGACGGCGGTGATGATCGGGGTCTGCACGGTGGTGACCCGCTCCCACATGGCGTAGAAGCGGTTGAGCTTGATGTCCGGCCAGGTCTGGTCCTTCATCTGGGTGATGTCGGCGCCGGCGGCGAAGGCCTTCTCGGAACCGGTGATCACGATCGCACGGACGGACGTGTCGGCGTCGAAGGCCTCGAGCGCGCCGACGACCTCCTCCATCACCGTCTGGTTCAGGGCGTTGAGCGCCTTGGGACGGTTCAACGTGATCGTCGCGACGGCGCCGTCGGCCCCGCCGGTCGCGGTGGTGATGGTCTCGTAGGACGTCTCGTCGTTGTGCACTGTGTGTTCGCTCATGCCCCGATTGTGTCACAGCCGGGTACCCCTGCGCCCCGGTTCAGCAGGTCGTCGGGCATGGCGGTGGACCGTGGCTTTGTGTAGACTGGCCCCGGTATACAGACAGACCGATCGGTCTGTTGGACTGAGGGACACGAAAGGACCATTCACCAGCATGGCTAAGATCTACGAGAACATCACCGACCTGATCGGCAACACCCCTCTGGTGAAGCTGAACAAGCTCACCGAGGGCCTCCCCGGCACCGTCGCGGTGAAGCTCGAGTCCGCCAACCCCGGTAACTCCGTCAAGGACCGCATCGGCGTCGCGATCATCGAGGCCGCCGAGAAGGACGGCACCCTCAAGCCCGGCGGCACCATCGTCGAGGCGACCTCCGGCAACACCGGTATCGCCCTGGCCACCGTCGGTGCCGCCCGTGGTTACAAGGTCATCCTGACCATGCCGGAGTCGATGTCCCTCGAGCGTCGCATCATGCTGCGCGCCCTCGGTGCCGAGCTCGTCCTCACCCCGCCGCCCGCCGGCATGCAGGGTGCCGTGGACAAGGCCAACGAGATCGTGGAGTCCACCGAGAACGCCGTGCTGGCCCGCCAGTTCGCCAACCCGGCCAACCCCGAGGTCCACTACAAGACCACCGGCCCGGAGATCTGGGAGGACACCGACGGCAAGGTCGACGTCTTCATCGCCGGTGTGGGCACGGGCGGCACCATCTCCGGTGCCGGCAAGTACCTCAAGGAGCAGAGCGACTCGGTGCGCATCGTCGGCGTCGAGCCCAAGGACTCCCCGCTGCTGACCGAGGGCACCTTCGGGCCGCACAAGATCCAGGGCATCGGCACCAACTTCTTCCCGGACAACCTGAACAAGGACATCCTGGACGACGTGTACGACGCCTCCATCGAGGACTCGGTGAAGTACGCCCGCGAGCTCGCCGCCAAGGAGGGCATCCTCGTCGGCATCTCCACCGGTGCGAACATCTGGGCCGCCCTGGAGGAGGCCAAGAAGCCGGAGAACGAGGGCAAGCTGATCGTGGCCGTCGTCGCCGACTTCGGTGAGCGCTACGTCTCCACCCTCCTGTTCGACGACCTGCGCGACTAGTCAGGAGCATGGTCGGGGCGAACCGCTCCCGACCCTCACGGCCCCGACGCACGGAAACGTCCGTATCATCAGGTGACATCACGCCTGTACGGACGCGCCCCGGCGCCGGGGCCGTTTCGCGTGCAGCGACCGACCGCGACCTTCCGCGCGGCCCGCCACACCGACGTCAAGAACGAGAAGTACGACAAGTACGAGAAGAAGAAGGAGGACTCCACCGGTGAGTCTGCTGAGCACCATGAAGGAAGACCTGGACAACGCCAGGACGCACGACCCCGCCGCCCGCGGCGACCTGGAGAACGCACTGGTGTACTCCGGGCTGCACGCGATCTGGAGCCACCGGGTGTCCAACCGGCTGTGGCGCCGCGGCGCGAAGGGCCCGGCCCGCATCCTGAGCCAGTTCACCCGCTTCCTGACCGGTATCGAGATCCACCCCGGCGCCACCATCGGGCGCAGGTTCTTCATCGACCACGGCATGGGCGTGGTCATCGGTGAGACCACCGAGATCGGCGACGACGTGATGCTCTACCACGGCGTCACCCTCGGCGGCTCCGAGCTGGTGCAGCGTAAGCGCCACCCCACCATCGGCGACGGGGTGATGGTCGGTGCCGGCGCGAAGGTCCTCGGCCCGATCACCATCGGCGCGCGCTCGGCGATCGGCGCGAACTCGGTGGTCACCAAGGACGCCCCGGAGGACTCCATCCTCATCGGCGCGCCGGCGAAGGTCCGTCACCGCAAGGCCGACGAGCGCACCCCGCTGGTCGACCCGGCGGGCTACGTCAACGACATGCAGAACAACATCTAGCGCACCGTCTCTAGCGCACCAGGTCCTGGTAGGACGGGTTCTTGGCGATGAACCCCTCCACCGCCGAGCAGGACGCCAGGACGCCGAACCCCTCGGCGCGGGTGGCGTCCAACGCGGCGGAGATCAGCGGGGCGGACAGGCCCTGTCCGCGGAACCGCGGGTCGATGACGGTGTGGTTGAAGTCGCGCACGGCACCGACCTGGACGTACTCGGCGACGCCGGCGGTGTCCCCGTCGACCTGCAGCACGTAGCGTGCGCCGTCGACGTCGTGGGTGACCGTGATGCTCCGGTTGTCTTCAGTACTCATAGCACCGAGTGTAACCCGCCCCCGCATACGCGACATCCCCCTCGGGTGACTTCACCGAGGGGGATGTTGAGTGTGCCCAGACCAGGGATCGAACCAGGGACCTTACACTTTTCAGGCGTACGCTCTACCAACTGAGCTATCTGGGCAAGAAAGCCCGGAGGTTGGACCTTCGGACGATCTGGCGACCCTGACGAGACTTGAACTCGCGACCTCCGCCGTGACAGGGCGGCGCGCTAACCAACTGCGCCACAGGGCCGTGCACTACCAGCGATCCGGCCGGAGCCGATCGCTGTGCACGATGGGATACTGTACACAGCACCACCACAATCAGACAAATGCCCAGGTCAGGCGAATATTCCGGCGAGCAGAGCATCGCTGCGCTCCTGCCCCGCCGGGTCGGACGCTCCCCCGGTCACCAGGATCTCGGACGCACCGGTGCGCTCCGCCAGCGCGTGCAGCGCCGCCGAGACGTCCTGCGCGGTGCCGAACACGGTGTTTTCCAACGCCCGGCCCACGCGCCGGCGTTGCTGCGCGGTCAGCTCGGCCTCGTCGAGTTCCGCCACGGGCCGCAGCGGCATGAAGGCGCCCGTGCTGCGCGACATGACCTGTGCCCACACCTCCGGCAGGACGAGGTCGCGTGCGGCCTCCCGGGTGGGCGCGACGGCCACGGTGCGCGACACGACCGTCTCCTCCACCGTGACGTCTTCCCCGCCGCCAACGCTGCCCGGGTCCGGCCCGCCGAGGATCACCCCAAGGCCGTGTCGCGCCGCCAGGGCGAGGCTGCGCGGCGATCCACCGGTGAGCAGATACACCGGCGGGGCGGTGGCGAGCGCAGGACGCATCGTCACCTCAGGCGCATACGCGCCGTCCCCGCCGGCGCGCAGGTAGCCCAGCACCTCGTCGAGGTCGCCGGCGAAACCCTCGCGCGCCGTCGCGGCGTCCTGCGGTTGGCGCAGCGCCCGGCGTACCGCACCGGTGAAGCCGACGGAGGACCCCAGGCCGATGTCGACGCGTCCGGGGAACAACGCGGCCAGCACGGCGGCCTGCTCGGCGACGACGATCGGCGCGTGGTCGGGCACCATGAAGCCGGCCGTACCGACGCGCACGGTGGACGTCGCCTGGCCGACGGCGGCGGCGAGCACGCCCGGCGCACTGCCGGCGATACCCGGGACGCCGTGGTGTTCGGCGACGAGGAAGCGGTGGTAGCCGAGCGCCTCGGCGCGTCCCGCGCGCTCGACGACGCGGCGCAGCGCCGCAGCGTCCGACGTCCCGACGACGGTGTTGGCGCGGTCGAGCAGGGAGTATCGCATGTCCCCCACCCTAGAGACCCCGCGCACGAGAACAGCGGGCGCACACCGTGATGGTGTGCGCCCGCTGTGACTTGCGACCCTGACGAGACTTGAACTCGCGACCTCCGCCGTGACAGGGCGGCGCGCTAACCAACTGCGCCACAGGGCCATTATCTTGTTGTACGGAAGACGAATCATGAGAGAACCGGTCTTACGCAGTACTCCCAACGGGATTCGAACCCGTGTTGCCGCCGTGAAAGGGCGGAGTCCTAGGCCACTAGACGATGGGAGCCCTACCTCAAGCAGAAGTGTGCACGGTGACATCGTCCCCGCATCCGCTCCTGTTCGGCAGCCCGTTCAGAATAAACTACCGACCGCCCAAACTCCAACACGGGGTGAAACCACCATGTCAGGGCACATTTCTAGGGGTAGTCACGGGCGCCGAAGATGGCCGTGCCCACGCGCACGCACGTGGCCCCCTCCTCGATCGCGGTGCGGAAGTCCCCGGACATGCCCATCGACAGCTCGGTCAGCAACTCCGGGTCGACCACCGCGGCCTCCCGGGCGGTCTCCAGGATGCCGCGCAGCTGGCCGAAGCAGCGGCGCACCTCCCGCTCCTCACCGGTGTTGGTCGCCACGGTCATGAACCCACGCACGCGCAGCCGGTCGCAGCCGGCGGCGGCGTCGAGGATCGCCGGGACGTCCTGCGGGTCCGCCCCGGTCTTGGCCTCCTCGCCGGAGGTGTTGACCTGCACCAGCACGTCGAGCGTGCGGTCGGCGGTGGCCAACCGACGCTGCAGCGCCTCGGCCAGACGCACGGAGTCCAGCGCCTGGAACTCGTGGGCGTGCTCAGCGACGAGCTTGGCCTTGTTGGTCTGCAGGTGGCCGATGGCGATCCAGCGCACGGGCAGGTCGGCCATCTCCACGGCCTTGCGCTGGACCTCCTGGGGCTTGTTCTCGGCGAACTCGTGCATGCCGGCGTCCACGGCGTGGCGCAGCCGGTCGACGGGCACGGTCTTGCTGACCGGCAGCAGACGCACCGCGGCCGGGTCGCGCCCGGCGGCCAGCGCGGCGGCGTCGACCTGGGCGCGCACCTCGGCGACGGCCTCGCGCAACGTCCGGACGTCCTGATTCTCGCCGTCTGCATTCACGGTATCCATGGCGTCCAGACTATCGGACACAGTCGTCGCGATCAGTTGCAGTCAGTCACACAGCCGCAGCACGGGGGCGGCCTTGACCACGGTCTCGTCGTACTCGCCGTCCGGGCTGGACTGGGCGACGACCGCCCCGCCGACGCCGTAGGTCAGCCGTGCGCCACCGGCCCCGTCACCGGCCCCGTCACCGTCCTCGGCCACGAGGGTGCGGATCACCACGGACAGGTCCACCGCCCCGTCGAGCGAGAGGTAGCCCACCGCACCGGAGTACACGCCACGCGGTCCGTCCTCGAGCTCGTCGAGGATGCGCATCGTGCGTTCCTTCGGCGCCCCGGTCATCGACCCGGGCGGGAAGGCGGCGCGCACGGCGTCGAGACCGTCGCGTCCGGCGGCGAGATCGGCGGTGACGGTGCTGACCAGCTGGTGGACGGTGGCGTAGCTTTCCACGGCGAAGAGTTCGGGCACCTCCACGGTCCCGGGCGCGGCGACACGTCCCAGGTCGTGGCGCACCAGGTCGACGATCATGAGGTTCTCGGCGCGGTCCTTCTCACTGGCGCGCAGCTCGGCGCGGATGCGGTCGTCGTGCGCGGCGTCGGCGCCGACCGGCCGGGTCCCCTTGATAGGGGAGGACGTGACGCGTCCGGCCGCGTCCACGCTGAGGAAGCGTTCCGGGGAGGTCGACATGACCGTCGCCCCGGGCAGGCGCAGGTAGGCACCGAAGGGGGCGGGGTTGTCGGCGCGCAGTCGGCGGTAGAGCCCCAGCGTGTCCGGCGTCCCCTGCTCCTGCATCGATTTCCCCGGCGTGACCTCGAGGGTCGTGGTCAGGCAGGCCTCGTAGGTCTCCCCGGCGCTGATCAGCCGCTGGATCTCGCGCACCCTGGCGGTGTAGTCGGCGCGCCCGTGCAGGGTCACCGCCAGGCTGGTGTCGGCTGCCGGAACCGCGCAGGACGCCCCGGACGCCCCGGACGCCGTGGCGTCCTGCAGGTTCTCCAGCTCCCGCACGACGCCGGCGACGTGGTCCTGCCAGGCGGCGTCCTGCGCTCCGTCCGGCGCGCCGTCGAGCGTGAGCAGGTGCACCTGCGCGGTCCCGTGGTCGACGACGACGGCGCGTTCGAGCAGGACGAGGCCGGCGTCCGGGATGCGCGCGGCGTGGCGGGTGGCGGCCCCCTCCCCCACCGCGCAGTCCGCCTTGAGCCCGTAGCCGAGGTAGCCGACCCAGCCGAGGCGGAACCCGCAGCCGGGCACGGACGCGGAGTCGCCGGTGATCCTGCAGCGGGCGAGGTCACCGCGCAGCCAGGTGAAGACGTCCGTCTCGACGGTCTCGGCGCCGTCACCGGAGTCCGCGTCGCGGACGGTCACCGTCGAGGGAGCGTCCTGCCCGCCGGCGACGGCGGTGACGCTGGTACGCGAGGCGCCCATCACGCTGAAACGGGCGCGCGGGTCGTCCGCCCGGTTGCCGTCGAGCCAGACGCAGTGGGTGGAGGTGTCGCTGGTACGGCCATACAAACGCTCGAAGAGTTCCCCGGAGAAGGCCCGGGTGTCCCGGACGCTCAGGGCCAGCACCCTGTTCCTCACGGTGCGTGCCCGGCCGTGCGTGCGGGTCAGGGCGGCGAAGTTGGCGAAGATCTCCCGGCCGTGGCCGGAGAGCACCGACTCGGGGTGGAACTGCACACCCCACAGCAGGTCGTCGACGACGCTGACGCCCATCACCACCCCGTCTGTACCGGCAGTACCGGCGGTGACCGTCATGCCGGACGGGACGTCCGACACCGCCAGGGAGTGGTAACGCACCACGTCGACGGGGGTGGGCAGGCCGTGGAAGAGGTCGCGGCCGTCGTGCTCGACCGCGCTGACCCGGCCGTGCACCGGTTCGGGCGCAGGTGCCACCGTCGCACCGTACATGTGCGCGATGAGCTGGTGGCCGAGGCAGATGCCCAGCACCGGGATGCCGGACGCCACGGCGGCGCGCACCACCGCGGGACAGATGCCGACGTCGTCCGGGATGAGCGGGGTGCCCGGCCCCGGGGAGATGACGACGTTGTCCACGGTGGCGAGAAGCTGACGCCCCTCGGTGTCCCACCGGTCCCAGTCGTTCGGGACGACCACCGGCTCAACCCCGTTCACACTGGTCAGGTCGTGGACCATATTCCAGGTGAAGGAGTCGTGGTTGTCCACCAGCAGGGTTCGGAGCGGCGTGTGGAGAGACGTGCTGTTCACCGGGAACACCTTACCGCCCGGAACCCGCTGGGCCGGGGTCGTACAGGGGTCGTACAGGGGTCAGGCGAGGGAGAGGAAGAGCTTCTCCATCTCCTCTTCCCAGTCCTCCGGGGCGGTGCCCTCGGGGGCGGAGAGGCAGTCGCGCATGCCGCCGGAGATGGCCTTCACCCCGGCGCGGTCGAGCGCGCGGGAGACGGCGGCGAGCTGGGTGACGATGTCGCGGCACTCGCGGTCGTTCTCGATCATCGTGATGACGCCGTCGAGCTGGCCGCGGGCGCGCCGTAGCCGCTTGAGCACGGCGTCGGACGTGGGGTCGGTGAGTTTCACTGGAGGCTCCTGGAGAGTTCGGATCTTTGTGAGGGGACCCGGACAGTGTACCCGGCGCGGTACGGTGCACCCGGTATTCCGCCGGGGCGGTCCCGGCGGCCGGCCCCGTACCCGGGTGCTACTCGGCGGCCTCCCCGGCCAGTCGCAGCCAGGTGCGCACCACCGTGTCCGGGGTCAGCGACATCGACCCGATGCCCTGCTCCACCAGCCATTCGGCCAGGTCAGGGTGGTCGGACGGGCCCTGTCCGCAGATGCCCACGTACTTGCCGCGCTCCACGCAGGTGCGGATCACCGAGCCGATGACCTTGAGCACCGCGGGATTCCGCTCATCGAAATCATGGGCCACCAGGTCGGAGTCGCGGTCCACGCCGAGCACGAGCTGGGTCATGTCGTTGGAGCCGATGGAGAACCCGTCGACGTGGTCGAGGAACTCCTCGGCGAGCAGGTAGTTCGACGGCACCTCGCACATCATCACCACCTGCAGCCCGGCGCCGTTCGCGTCGGACGCCCCGGTGGCCCCTTCGCCGCGCACCAGCCCGTGGGACGCCATGACGTCCAGCACGTCCTGCAGTTCCGCCACGGTACGCACGAACGGCACCATCACCCGCACGTTGGCCAGGCCCATGTCCTCGCGCACACGGCGCAGCGCCTCGCACTCCATGGCGAAGCACTCGCGGAAGTCCTCGGAGACGTAGCGCGCGGCACCGCGGTAGCCGATCATCGGGTTCTCCTCGTGCGGCTCGAACAGCTCACCGGCGACGAGGTTGGCGTACTCGTTGGACTTGAAGTCCGACAGCCGCACGATCACCGGCTTCGGGTCGAAGGCGGCGGCGATGGTCGCCACGCCCTCCACGACGCGCCGGATGAAGAACTCCTTCGGCGACGGGTAGGCGGCAGTGGTGGCGTCGACCTCGTCGCGCAGTGCGTCCGGCAGGGTGTCGCGTTCCAGCAGGGCGCGCGGGTGCACCCCGATCTGCCGGTTGATGATGAACTCCATGCGCGCCAGGCCCACGCCCGCGTTCGGCAGGGAGGAGAAGGAGAACGCCTGGTCGGGGGTGGCGACGTTCATCATCAGTTTCGTCGGGATCTGCGGCATCGCGTCCAGCCGGGTCTCCTTCTCCTCGAAGGGCACCGCACCGCGGTACACCCGGCCGGTGTCGCCCTCGGCGCAGGAGACGGTGACCTGCTCGCCGTCGGGCAGCACGGCGGTGGCGTCACCGGTACCGACGATGGCGGGGATGCCGAGCTCGCGGGCGATGATCGCGGCGTGGCAGGTGCGTCCGCCGCGGTTGGTGATGATCGCCGAGGCGCGTTTCATCACCGGCTCCCAGTCCGGGTCGGTGATCTCGGCGACGAGCACGTCGCCGGTGCGCATGGCGTCCATGTCGCGCACCGAGCGCAGGACGCGCACCGGGCCGCTGCCCACCCGCTGGCCGATGGACCGTCCCTCGACGAGCACCTCGGCGGCGTCGGCGGCGCCGCGGTCGACCTCGAAACGGGTGAGGACCTGGCCGGCCTCACCGCGCCGGGAGACCACGGTCTCGGGGCGGGCCTGCAGGATGTACAGCTTGCCGTCCACCCCGTCGCGTCCCCACTCGATGTCCATGGGCCGGCCGTAGTGGTCCTCGATGGCGATGGCGTGGCGGGCGAGTTCGGTGACCTCGTCGTCGTCGACGGAGAAGCGCACGCGCTGCTCCGGCTCCACGTCCTCCCAGCGGGTGGCGGACTCCAGGCCGGTGCCCGCGGCGTAGCGCATCGCCACGGCCTTCTCCCCCACCGTGCGCGACAACACGGCGTCCACGCCGGTGCGTCCTGCGCGTACCGCCGGCTTGGAGACGTAGAACTCGTCGGGGTTCACCGCACCCTGCACCACCGCCTCGCCGAGGCCGTAGGAGGAGGTCACGAACACCGCGCGGTCGAACCCGGACTCGGTGTCCACGGTGAACATCACGCCGGACGCCCCGACGTCGGTGCGCACCATGCGCTGCACGCCGGCCGACAGGGCGACGTCGGCGTGGATGAAACCGTGGTGCACCCGGTAGGAGATCGCCCGGTCGTTGTACAGGGAGGCGAAGACGGCCTTGACGGCCTCCAGGACGTTGTCGATACCGCCGATGTTGAGGAAGGTCTCCTGCTGGCCCGCGAAGGACGCGTCGGGCAGGTCCTCCGCCGTGGCGCTGGAGCGCACCGCCCAGGTGACCTCGTCGGGCAGCGGGTCGGCGGCGACGAGTTCCTCGTACGCGTCACGGATGTCGCGCTCGAGGTTCTGCGGGAAGGGCTGGGCGAGGATCCAGGCGCGGATCTGCTCGCCGCGGCGGGAGAGCTCGGCGACGTCGTCGGTGTCGAGACCCTCGAGGACCTCCGCGATGCGGCTGTCGAGGCCGTCGACGGCGAGGAAGTCGCGGAAGGCGTCGGCGGTGGTGGCGAAGCCGCCGGGGACGCGCACGCCGGCGTCGGCGAGGTTGACGACCATCTCGCCGAGGGAGGCGTTCTTGCCGCCGACCTGGGCGACGTCGCCCATGCCGATCTCGGTGAACCAGAGGATGGAGAGTGACTGCCTGGTCATGGTGTGGGTTCCTGTTCTGGGAGGGTTGTCCCGGGTGGTTTACTCAGGGGTTGCGTAGGTTCATCCGGGTGAGGATGACGCTGGACATCTCCTCCACGCTCATGGCGTGGGAGTCGATGTAGGGGATGCGGTGCGCCTTGTAGAGACGTTCGGCCTGTCGCAGTTCCGCCCGGCACCGGGTGGCGCTGGCGTAGCTGCTGCCGGGCCGGCGTTCGCCACGGACCTGGCTGAGGCGTTGCACGGTGGTGGTCAGCCCGAAGAGCCGTTCGCGGTGAGGCGCGACGGCGTCGGGCAGGCTTCCGGGTGTGTCGTCCTCGGTCAGCGGGTAGTTGGCCACCCGCAGTCCGTGCTGTAATGCCAGGTACATGGCGGTGGGGGTCTTCCCGCAGCGTGACGGGGCGAGGATGATCAGGTCAGCACGGTCGAGGCCGCGGAAGCTGGCGGCGTCGTCGTGCTCGACGGTGTACTCCACGGCGTTGATACGGGCGTGGTAGCGGCCCGGGTCGCCGACCCGGTGGTACTCGGTGGCCGCGCCGGTACGCCGCTCACCCAGCAGACCCTCCAGGTGACTCAGGTGCGCGCCGAGCAGGTCGATGACCTCGCCGGACGCCCCGGAGACGATGTCGGCGACCGCCGCGTCGCGGATCGTGACGAACACGATCGGCGGCAGGACGTCGCCCTCGCTCCGGTCCTCGGCGATGACGGTCACGGCACGCGCCGCGGCCTCGACCGAGTCGACGAAGGGCAGGACACGGCGCCGGAAACTGAAGGCGGGGAACTGGGCGAGCAGGGCGTTGCCCTGGGTCTCGGCGGTGATGCCGGTGCTGTCGGACACGAAGAAGACGGGCCGTTCCGCCATGTCCCCACCTCCTGTGTAGTTCGGTGTACACCGTGCGGCACCACCTGTGAGACCACCCGACACTAACACCGCGGTTTCCACCCATGTCTGCTTTCACCCCTACTTAGGTGGAGCATGAACGTAACGCTGCGGCACCGCGGGTCGGTCGCACCCTATGCAGGGCCTTGCACCAGCACCACCACCATCACCACCACCGAGACCTCCGGACAAGGAGACAGACCATGTACCCCCGGAACACCTCCAGCAACCATCCCAACCTGCCCCGCCTGCCCCGCCGCCCCCGCGCCCTGGCGCTCACCACCGCGGCCCTCCTCGCCCTCGGCGGGGCAGGTGCCGCACAGGCGGCACCGGCAGAACCGGCAGTACCGGCAGTCACCGTCGCTGAACCGACGGCCCCGTCCGCTCCGTCGGCACCGTCCGCCCCGTCCCCCGAGGAGGCGGTCCGCATCGCCGCGGAGCGCACACCCGCCACCGCCCTCGGCCCGTGGAGCGAGGTGGGCGCCGACACCAGCGCCTACGACCCCACCCTGGCGCTGTCCACGGTCGTCCTCGACATCGACGGGGCGACCGGCAGTTCACCCCAGCAGGTCGCCCTGTTCGACCACGGGGTCTACATCGGCACCACCGTGACGGACAGCTACCCCTTCCAGCACGTGAGCCGGGTCGCCGACAACATCATCCGGGTCGACTACCGGTTCCTGCTCCCCGGTGACGCGACCGCCGCCCCGAGTGGGTCGGCGACCTCGCACTTCGTGCTCTACCCGCAGGGTGTCGAGCACACCGGGGCCCTCCCGCCCCACGGCTCGGTGCCCCCGGCCGGGTAACCCCCTATCCTCGGCGTCCGACGGTCCGGAACTCCCGGCGCGCACCCAGCGCGCCCGCCACGAGGAGCACGACGAGCAACACCAGCGCCACGCCGGTGCGTCCGGCGCCCAGTGCGGTCAGCGGCCACGCCGGCACCGCGAGGATCCACAGGACGGTGTCGGCGAGCACGTCGCCGCCGAGCGTCAACGACACCACCGTCCACAGCACCGTCGCCGCCACCGCCGCCCCGGTGCCGACGCGGGCACACAGTGCCGTCGCCACCAGCACCAGCACCGTTCCGACCAGCACGGACAGCGCCGAGGAGCGTAGCACCTGGGCAACGTCCGCCCCGGCGAGCAGTGCGGCGACCGCGGCGACGACCGTGAGTACCGCGACCACGGCGGCCTGCCACACCAGGTAGGCGCCGGGCGAGCGGTGATTCTCCAGCACGCTCACCCGCCACGCCGCGGCCATGACCGGCCAGGTGATCACCGGCAGCAGGCCGGCGCCCAGGGGCAGCAGCACGAACGTCCACAGTTGGGTGGCGTAGGACGGCGGGTAGACCACCCCGACCACCAGCATCAGCACCGCCGCGGCAAGGACCGCGGGGGTGGCCAGCGTGCCGCGCAGCGCCAGCGCCACCCCGGCCAGGGCGTCCGAGAAACGCGGGGACGCAGGACGCCGGCAGGTGCCTGGCCGCGCCAGCGCGCCTGCCGCCGGCACCGGCGCGGGGGACGTCGGCGACGCTACGGACGCAGCGCGTCCTGCCCGGTGTCCGGCCAGGCGCAGCCGCCACGTGCGGCGTCCACTGACGGTGACCGCCAACGCGGTTCCCACCACGATGAGCAGCAGGTTGAGCACCGCGGCCGTCGCCGCGCCCAACGGTTCCGGCCCGCCGAGGATCTCGCCGGGCTGCAACGGCACGGCGTTGGAGTGGATGCCGAGGACGGGCAGCAGCAACCGGATCGGCCAGGACGGCGGGTAGAACAACCAGCTCCCCGACTCCGCCGCCAACGTGCCGGACACCTGCGCGACGACCGCGAGCACCAGCACCGGCACCACCGTGAGGTAGCGGGCCAGCACACTGACCACGGCGAGCACCCCGAGGCTGGCGACCCAGGACAGTGCCCCGGTGGACACCACCACGCCAGAGCCGGAGAAGCCGCCGCCTGCACCACCACCGACGACCACGAAGAGCCAGGTCGCCCCGTAGTTCGCCAGGTGGAACACCGCCGAGACCGCCCACAGCACCAGCAGCCGCACCAGACGCACCCGGCGCGGCGACACCGGACGCAGGTCCGTGCCACCGCAGCGCGCGCGGCGTTCCCGCCCCTCCGCCAATGCGGCGAGCAACGCCATCAGCGGCATCGCCATGCCCGTGACGTACATGCTCTGCCAGGAGACGATGATGTCCACGTCCGGCGCCCCGGCGACCGCGGTGGCCAGCCCGGAGCTCACCACCCCGAGCAGCAGCCCCACCAGCGGGAACCACTGCACCGCCGAGTGCCGGGTGCGCAGCAGTTCGGCGCGCAGGACACCGCCCCACGTGCCGATCCGAGCTGCGCGGTGGCGTGTCTCGGTGTACGTCGCGGTATACGTCGCGGCACTCATCGTCCCGCCTCCGCCGGGTAGCCCTGGGTGAGGCGGAGGAACTCGTCCTCCAGGTGTCCCGGCGCGGCGAAGTCGCCGATCGGCCCGGAGTAGGCCGCCCGCCCGGCGACCAGCACGGTGATGTCGTCGGCGAGGCGGGAGACCTCGCCGAGCTGGTGCGAGCTGACCAGCACCGTGCCGCCCTGTGCGGTCCACGCGCGCAGGAAGGTGCGCAGGTCGGCGATGCCCTGCGGGTCGAGCCCGTTCTGCGGTTCATCCAGCAGCAGCACCGGCGGGTTGCCGAGCATCGCGATCGCCAGCGCCAGACGCGCCTTCATGCCGGTGGAGAAGGACCGGACCTTCTTGCGTCCGACGTCAGCCAGGCCCACGGTGGCGAGCACATCGTCCACCGCCGCGTCGTCCAACCCGAGCAGGCGGGCGTGCACGCGCGCGTTCTCCCGGGCCGACAGGTGCGGGTACAGCGCGGGGCCGTTGACCGAGGCACCGATGTTGATCAACGACTCCCTGTCGCGCGGACGCCCGAGGATCTCCACGGTGCCGGAGTGGCGGTCCTCCAGTCCGAGGATCACGCGGAAGCACGTCGACTTTCCCGCACCGTTGGTGCCCAGCAGCGCGTGCACCCGCCCCGGGTGCACCGTCATCGAGAAGTCCTGCAGGACGCGGTGCTCGCCGTAGGTGACGCCCAGCCCGCGACAGCTCACCGCCGGCGCGGTGCTGCGGGAGGGTTGCTGTGGTCGGGTGGCTCTGTTGTTGTCTCTGTTGTTGTCCATGCCTTCCATGCTGCTCAGCGGGCATGCCGGGCACATCGGCCCCGGGGTGGATTCAGTGCGGGGGCTGTCCCCCGCGCGGGGGAACGCCGCCGGTACCGACCCCACACTCGTGGGCGCGCACGGCCAGGCCCACCCGGTCGCGCACCCCGAGTTTCGCCAGCAGGCGCGAGACGTAGGTCTTCACCGTCTCCTCCCCGATGAACAGGTGCGCGGCGATCTCTGCGTTCGTCTCGGCGCGGGCCACCCCGGCGAGCACGTCGGTCTCGCGTGGGGTGAGCGTGCCCAGTAAACCGGACGGCTGCGCGGAGTGCTCAGGGTGCTCGCTGTTGCGGCGGAAGGCGTCGATCACGTAGCCGGTGACCTCCGGCGACAGCACGGACGCCCCGGCGTGCACCCGGTGGACCGCGTCGATCAGTGCGTCCGGCGCGGTGTCCTTGAGCAGGAAGCCCTGCACCCCGACGCGCAGCGCCCGGGCGACGAGCTCCTCGTCGTCGAAGGTGGTGAGCATCAGGATGCGCACCTCCGGGTGGCTGCGACGGATCGCCGCGGCGGCGTCGATGCCGTCGCCGCCGGGCATGCGGATGTCGAGCACCGCCACATCCACCTTTTGCTCCCCTGCCTTGTCGACCGCCTCGGAGCCGGTGGACGCGGTGGCCACGACCCGGATGTCGCCCCGCGACTGAAGGATCGTGGTCAACGCCGCGACGATCAGCGCCTGGTCGTCGGCGAGCAGAACGCGCACAGGACGCCCCGGATCACTGGTCACACTCACAGTCCGTTCCCTTTCCTCTGTACCGGGCGGACGGGGCGCGCCGGGTCGATGGGCAGGACGGCGGACACCGTGACAACGTCGGAGGCAGCATCGAAAACCACGTCGAGGTCGCCGCCGAGGCTGGTGACCCGCTCTCGCATCCCGACGATGCCCGTGCCCGAGCCCTCCTGCGCTCCTTCTCCCGTGACAGAGCCGCGGCTGACGACGGTCAGTGCCACCCGGTTGGCATCGTCCATGACCTGCACTTCGACGCCCACCTGTGTCCCCGCCCCCTGGTGGCGCAGCGCATTGCCCAGCGACTCCGCCAGTACCCGCTGGACGGCGAGTTGAACGATCTGCGGTACGTCCGTACCAGCACCGTCCGGCAGCTGTTCCTCGATCACCAGGCCTGCCTCGGTGAACCTACGCAGCAGGTCAGGGACCTGGGCAAGGCCGGCCGTCGGTTCGGTGCCGGAACCATCGCTGGGGCCATCACTCGAGCGCAGCGCGCGGACGATGCCACGGACCTCCGCGAGCGCGGCCGAGCTGGTCTCCCGGATGCCCTGCAGCGCGGCGTCCTGCGCCCCGGAGACCTGACCGGCACCTGCCTGCACGTTGATCAGGGTGAGGCTGTGCGCCAGGACGTCGTGGATCTCACGGGCGATCAGGGCGCGTTCGCGCTCGCGCACCGCCACCTGCCGGTCCTCGGCGATGCGCATCCGAGCATCCTCCAGCTCACGGGCCTGAGCCGCGGCATGTCTGCGCGAACGCGCCACGAAGAACACCATGACCAGCAGCGCCCACTGGATCAGCAGCCAGTCCAGGGTGGCGAGCGGATCGTAGACCATCGTGGTGCCGGCGACGCCGTCCTCGAAGCGCCACAGCAGCGGCGACAGAATCGCACCGACCAGCATGACCAGCAGCACCACCACCCCGGCGCGTGCAGGCCGGCCGTGCCGGGTAGCGGAGTAGACGACCAACGGCGAAGCCAACAGCAACGGGGTAACCCCCATGTTGCCGGGCAGCGCCCACAACCAGTTGACCTCCCACAACACCAGCAGCACGATCACCGCGGCGGCGGTGGCCAGCGGTCGTCTGCGCCAGAACAGCAGGACCGGGACGAACATCACGGCCAGGACTGCGGCGATGGAGCTGTGCACACCGGTGACACCGTCGTTCCCGCCATCGAGGGCGATCAGTACGTGGACCATGGCCACCGCCGCGGCGATGACGGCGGGCAGGATGTCCTCGAGGCGGAGGCGCTGGATCACGGCCGGGGCTGACATGCTTCCACTGTAGCCAGCCGGCTGGCCAACTCCCCTCTCCTGCCGTGGCCGTGCGGTGGGAGCGGGACGCCCCGGCGCAATGTCTGCAAACCTGCGCGCTGACTGGCAGACCTGCGACCGATGTGCGGGGTTTGCGCCGGCGCCGCGGTGGGCGGCGTTGTCGGTGTACTCAGTCGGACCTCTGTGAATGGACGAGGGGGTTCGCTACGCTAGTCGACCGCCGTGATCTCGACGTACCTGGTAAAGAGAATCTCCAGGAATTGACTATCTGAAGTGATCTTCCGTTAGGATCCGAAAGCCTTGTCTACGGCTCGATCCCACTTATCGTGGGCCTTCAGCAGGGCCGGATCCATAGCCAGGGGGCTGTAGGCGTCGGCGAGACTACGCTCGGGATACAGCGCCCTCGCATCGAGGATGCCCTGACCAGCGATGATAATCGCCTCCCGGAACTTGTAGTCAAGTCCAGGAACGGGGAAAGTGTTCCAGATCAAGGTAGATACGAATCGGATGTCTGACTTCAATCGCCCGCCGAGGGGCTTCTGCCAGGTCATAAACGTCGAGGACGATGCCAACGCAAACTGGGGCCCGTCGGGGTCTTGGGCATGGAACGCAAGGTCAGTAGCAAAACCCCCGCGGGATAGCGCTGCACCGTGAAGTATCACCGAGTCTCACTGATGATCTTGGACTGGCAAAGGTAGTACAGGTCAAGCTGCGATCGCAGGCCGAACAGGTGCGGACTAACGACATTCTCCGGGTGCTGGCAGCCTTGCTGTCACTGCGAAAGGATGCAACAGCTTCGAGTCTCGCCTCGAGAATCGGGCCCCGACCGATGTCCGCTGGGTGCGATCGATCGACCAGAAGCACCAGCGATCTGTGTTGCGCATCAGCTCGCGACTACCCCGAAATGGTCGGACATAGCGGGCCGCGACTGGATCGGACAGGCCCCACCGGCATCGATTCCGACGCGCAGGGCATTCACAAACGCACCGTCGAGCTCCAACCGATACCTGCCCCCCTTCATGATTTCCTTCGGGATAGTATTCGTCTTGGAGGTTGCGCCCGCGATCGGGACAGCCAACATCACGTTAGGCACAACACCCCCTGAAGGAACCTCATGGCCCTGCGGCGCTTCTTGCTCACATCAGTCCTCACCGTCTCATTCGCTCTCACAGCGTGCGGCAACAACGATCAGGCCTCCACGTCGACTACGTCGACGCCAACCAGCGAGACCACCACAAGCGCTGCCTCGCCTCGACTCCCGACCCCCACACCTCCGGCAACCACCTCAGAACCCACCCCTGATGTCGAAGAACAAGTGGCCGAGTACGTTTCGCCCTCTACGCCGACTCCCTCCGAGCCGTACGTTCTCTACTGCTCCGAGGGCACACCGGGACCAGCGATATGGTCTGACGGCGAAATGCGATTCTCCCAGGACTGCTTTGACACACTGACTGCCAATCGGGGCGACTACCGCTGTCCCCAGACGGACTTCTACGTCTACGACCCGTCCGAATGCGGAGGCAGTCCTACTGACTCCGAGTCGCCCCCGGTAGGCGGGGATCCCTCAACCTGGGACTACGACGGCCCCCGCAACGAAAACGGCGACCCCTTGGACCACCCGCAGCTGAATTGGCCCGAGTAACCCCCCACTCCCCCGGGACAACAGAGAACCCCGGCCGTCGAGGTGATCGACGACCGGGGTTCCACTGTGGGCCCTGTGGGGCTCGAACCCACGACCTGCGGATTAAAAGTCCGTAGCTCTACCAACTGAGCTAAAGGCCCACGTACGCACCCCACGTGTGAGGTGCGTCCTAGAGTCTAGTGCATGTCCGGACGGCGCCGGAAACCTGCCCCGGCACACTCTCCGGCGACACCTTGAGCCCTCAGGTCGAATCTCACGAAGAGAATCGACCTGAGGGCTCAAGGTGTCGCGACCGGCGCAGCAGAGCGGACGCTACTTGCGCATCGAACCGGTCTCGAGGAACCGGGTGTGGAACTCGAAGGCCTTGGTCAGATCGTGCGGGGTCTGCTGGAACTTCGACTTGGAGGCTGCCTCCACGTACTCCTCCAGCAGCGGCTGGTAGGACGGGTCGGCGACCGCGATCATCTTCTTCACACGGTCACGCGGTGCCAGGCCACGCAGGTCGGCGAAGCCGTTCTCCGTGATGACGACCATGGCGTCGTGCTCGTGGTGGTCGATGTGGGAGGCGAAGGGCACGATGGCGGAGATGTCGCCGCCCTTGGCCACCGACGGGCTGATGAAGGAGGAGATGAAGGCGTTGCGGGTGAAGTCACCCGAGCCGCCGATACCGTTCATCACGCGCGAGCCGGACACGTTGGTGGAGTTGATGTTGCCGTAGATGTCGGCCTCGATCATGCCGTTGGTGGCGATCAGACCGAGTCGACGGATGACCTCGGGGTGGTTGGAGACCTGCTGCGGGCGCAGGATGATGTTCTCGCGGTACTTCGCGGCCTCCGCGTTCATCTTCTCCGCGTACTCCGGGGACAGGGAGAAGGAGGTCGCCGAGGCGACGGTCATCTTGCCGGCGTCGATCAGGTCGACCATGCCGTCCTGGATGACCTCGGTGTAGGCGGTGATGTTCTCGAACTTGGAGTCCAGCAGGCCGGCCATCACGGCGTTGGGCACGTTACCGACACCCGACTGCATGATGTAACGGTCGTAGGACAGGCGGCCGGCGGCGACCTCACCCTCCAGGAAGTCCAGGAAGTGACCGGCGATCTTCTTCGAGGTCTCGTCCGCCGGGGTGAAGGGGGCGTTGCGGTCGGGGGCGTCGGTCTCGACGATCGCCACGATCTTGCTGGTGTCGAACTCCAGGGCGGTACCGCCGATACGGTCACCGGGGGAGGTGATGTTGATCGGGGTGCGCTGCCCGGCCGGCTCGATGCGGTAGATGTCGTGCATGCCCTCGAGGTCGCGGGACTGCCAGTCGTTGACCTCGATGATCACCTTGTCGGCGGCGTCGATGAACTCGATGTTGTTGCCCACCGCCGACGACGGGACCACGGTGCCGTCCTCACGGATGGCGACGGCCTCGATGATGGCGACGTTGAACTTGCCGAAGAAGCCCTCCTGGACCTGCTTGCCCAGGTGGGACAGGTGGATGTCCCAGTACTTCGACTCGCCAGCGTTGATCTGCCCACGCAGGACCGGGTCGGAGTTGTACGGGGTGCGGAAGCTGATGGCGTTGGCCTCGGCGAGGACCCCGTCGCAGTCGACCGCGGTGGACGCGCCGGTGAACAGCTCGATCTGGAACTCGTCGCCCCGGTCGTGTGCGGCCTTGGCCCGCTCCGCGATGGCGGTGGGGAGGACCTTCGGGTAGCCGGCGCCGGTGAAGCCGGAGGTCCCGACTTTGTCGCCGTTGTTGACGAATTCAGCGGCCTCCTGGGCCGACATGACCTTCGACTTCAGTCCGGTGTGGGCGATGCGCTCAGACACTTTCTCTCCTCATGTTTTGTCCCGTTGTTTTCGGAAGTATCTCTGCAAATATCACGATTGTTTCTGTAGCAAACGTGACCTCTGCCACCATTGATAGCACAAGAGCGTCCTACGACGGCAGCGAGCAGTCAGGTGCGGGTGTGGCCGCACACAGCTGATTGTAGTGACCGCTCAGATCACAGGACTTTGCACCTCCCCCACCGTGGTGTGAGAATCGGGGGGTGATCACCACCTCAACCACACCCGCCCTGTCCATCGGACGTTTCGACCTGGACTCCCCCGTCGTCCTGGCACCGATGGCCGGCGTCACCAACGTTGCCTTCCGCACCCTGTGCCGCGAGCAGGAGCGCGAGCGCATGGGCAGCGTCGCCGGGCTCTACGTGTGCGAGATGGTCACGGCCCGCGCCCTGGTGGAGCGCAACCCGAAGACGATGCACATGACCACCTTCGCCGCGGACGAGGACCCGCGCAGCCTGCAGCTCTACACGACCGACCCGGAGTACACCTACAAGGCCGCGCGCATGATCGCCGAGGAGGACCTCGCCGACCACATCGACATGAACTTCGGCTGCCCCGTCCCCAAGGTCACCCGCCGCGGCGGCGGCTCGGCACTGCCGTTCAAGCGGCGTCTCTACGCCTCGATCGTGCGCGCGGCGGTCAAGGGCGTGCAGGACGCCGGGCACCCGGAGATCCCGGTCACCGTGAAGTTCCGCGTCGGCATCGACGACGACCACCACACCCACCTCGACGCCGGACGCATCGCCGCCGACGAGGGCGCGGCCGCCGTCGCCTGCCACGGCCGCACCGCCGCGCAGCGCTACTCCGGCACCGCGAGCTGGGACGAGATCGCCCGGCTCGTCGAGCACATGGACGGCACCGGCGTGCCGGTGCTCGGCAACGGCGACATCTTCAAGGCGTCGGACGCCGCGGCGATGATGGAGCGCACCGGCTGCGACGGCGTCGTCGTCGGACGCGGGTGCCTGGGTCGCCCGTGGCTGTTCGCCGAGCTCTCGGCGAACCTGCGCGGGCTGCCCGTGCCGGCCGAGCCCACCCTGGCGGAGGTGTGCCGGATCATCATGCGTCACGCCGAGCTGCTCTCCGCCCACGAGGGCGAGCAGTACGGCGTGCGCGAGATGCGCAAGCACATGGCCTGGTACATGCGCGGTTTCCCCGCCGGTGGTGACGTGCGCCGCCAGCTGTCCCAGATCACCGACCTGGAGTCGCTGCGCCGCGTCCTGGACCCGATGTGGGAGTCGACGGCCACCGCCGTGGACGCCGACGGTGCGCGTGGCCGCCAGGGCTCGCCCGGCAAGGTCGCGCTGCCCGACCGCTGGCTGGACGATCCCGAGGATCTGACCAGCACCGTTGCCGAGGATCCCGAGGCCGACGGGGCAGCACTCAACGGCGGTTAATAACTTTTACGAACGTACCCTCCGTTCACCGAGCAGAACGGGCGTACCGGCCGTACACTGGCGCCATGCGCACCGTGTACCAGGAACAGATGCGGATCTTCGCCCATGAGCTCGCACTCATGGCCGACCAGGTCCGGCAGATGATGTCTCAGGCGTGCGACGCCCTGTTCAACCAGGACATCGACACCGCCGAGCAGGTTCTCAGCTCCGTCACCGCCATCGAGGACCTCCGTCAGAGTGCCGAGTCCCGCTCCTTCGAGCTGCTCGCCCTGGAGGGCCCCGTGGCACGCGACCTCCGCCAGGTCGTCTCCGGCACCTACATCGTCGAGGACCTGGCCCGCATGGCCACCCTCGCCGTGCACATCGCCCGCACCTCGCGGCGCCGCCACCCGGAGTCGGCCGTGCCGGAGATCACCCAGCCCTACTTCCGCGAGATGGCGCGCCTGGTCGACGGCATCGGCGAGAAGCTGCACGACGTGCTCGTCACCTACGACCCGGAGAAGGCCATGGAGCTCGCCCTCGACGACGACGCCGTCGACGACCTCCACGAGCACATGTTCCACATCACCGGCAAGAAGGAGTGGCCCTACCCGGTCTCCGCCGCCGTGGACGTGACCCTGCTGTCCCGCTTCTTCGAACGCTACTCCGACCACGCGGTGAACATCGGCACCCGCGTGGTGTACCTCGCCACCGGCAAGCGTCCCCAGGAATACGAGGTGTCCCGGCGCTCCGAGGAGCAGCAGGAGACCATGCGCGAGCAGTTCGACGAGATCCGCCGCCGCTACGGCGCCGACCCGTTCTAAAGGTCCCCCTCCCCCACGTCCACGCGCGGACAACCCCCCAGGTCGGCATCACCGACCTGGGGGGTTGTTCGTCCGGGGCGCGTCAGTCCTGCGCGGTCAGTCCTGCGCGGTGAGTGCCGTCAACGCCGCCAGTGCCGCGTCCGCCAGCACCTCCGGGGACTGCGCGGCGTCCACCCGCACGCCGGCCTCGTCGGCGCGCAGGCGCTCCAGCTCGGCGTACTGGGCGGTGAGCACCTCTTCGTCCGGGTACTCGCCGGTCCGCTTCAGCGAGCGGTCGCGGATCACGTCGGCGGTGCCGTGCACGTGCACGAAGAACACGAAGCCCTCGGCCTCGCGGAAGATGTCGCGTGCACGGCGCCCCAGCCCCAGGCTCACCACCACCGTGGAGTTCCCCTGCTGCGCCTGCTCCGTCAGCCAGTCGCGGATGGAGTACGCCCACGGCAGGCGTTCCTCCGGTGTCAGGAAGCCGCCGGCCTCCATCCGGCTGCGGACCTCCTCGGGCTGCAGCCCCTCCGCCGTCGCCCCGGTGAACCCGGTGCGCTGCTGCAGCTCAGCGGCCAGCGGAGCCTTGCCGCTGCCGCTCACCCCCATCAGGACGATATGTACCGGTGCCATCACCGACTCCTTTCACTTTCCCCCACTCTGGCACAGAACCGTCGTCGGGGGTGGGAGTGGGGAATCTAGCCGAAGCGCCCGGAGATGTAGTCCTCGGTCTCCTTGCGCTCCGGGCTCTCGAAGATCTTCTTCGTCGGCCCGACCTCCACCAGCTTGCCGGGCTTACCCGTGGCCTCCAGGGAGTAGAACGCGGTCTGGTCGGACACGCGCGCAGCCTGCTGCATGTTGTGCGTGACGATCACGATGGTGAACTCCTCCTTCAGCTCGTGGATGAGGTCCTCCACCGCCAGCGTCGAGATCGGGTCCAGTGCCGAGCACGGCTCGTCCATGAGCAGCACCTCCGGCTCCACGGCGATCGCCCGGGCGATGCACAGTCGCTGCTGCTGACCGCCAGAGAGCCCGCCGCCGGGCTTGTCGAGGCGGTCCTTGACCTCCTCCCACAGGTTCGCCGAGCGCAGGGACTTCTCGGCGACCTCGCGCAGCTTCTTCTTGTTCTTCTCGCCGGCGAGCTTGAGCCCGGCGATCACGTTCTCCTCGATGGACATCGTGGGGAACGGGTTGGCCTTCTGGAACACCATGCCGATGGTGTTGCGCACGCCGACGGGGTCGATGTTGCGGCCGTAGATGTTCTCGCCGTCCAACAGGACGTCGCCCTCCACGTAGGCGCCCGGGATGACCTCGTGCATACGGTTGAGCGTGCGCAGGACGGTGGACTTGCCACAACCGGACGGGCCGATGAAGGCCGTCACGGAGCGCGGCGGAACCTCCAGGTTGACGTCCTTCACCGCGTGGAAGTCCCCGTAGTAGATGTTCACGTCGTGCAGGTCGAGGCGTTTGGCCATGGTCTGTTTCCTTAGCTGGTTTTCTGGCTGGTCTCTAGCTGGACTTGATCGAGAACTTGTTGGAGATGAACCGCGCCCCGATGTTCAGTGCGCCGATGAGGACCACGAGGGTCAGGGCCGCGCCCCACAGTCGAAGCAGCACCTCGTCGCTGGCCTGCAGCTTGTACATCTCCAGCATGAACAGGGGCAGCGAACTCTGGTTGCCGTCGAAGACGTTCCAGTTGATCACCGGGGTCGCGCCGACGAGGATCAGCACGGGGGCGGACTCACCCATCACGCGGGCCACGGCGAGCATCACGCCGGTGACGATGCCGGACAGGGCGGTGGGTAGCACGATGCGCACGATCGTCTTCCACTTGGGCACGCCCAGGGCGTAGGCCGCCTCACGCAGGTCCATCGGCACGATGCGCAGCATCTCCTCGGTGTTGCGCACGATCACCGGCACCATCAGCAGCACCAGCGACAGCGACACGGCGAAGCCCGAGCGCTCGAAGCCGAACATGGTGATCCACAGGGCGTAGACGAACAGGGCCGCCACGATGGAGGGCACACCGGTGAGGATGTCGACCATGAACGTGGTGGTGCGTCCCAGCCAGCCGCCACGGGAGTACTCCACGAGGTAGACGGCGGTGAAGATGCCGACGGGCACGGAGATCACGGTGGTCACCGCGACCTGGGTCAGCGTGCCGATCACGGCGTGCACGATGCCGCCGCCGGCGACGTTGGAGAGCTGGCCGAACATGTCGTAGATCCACCAGTCCACGCTGAGCAGGGCGGGGATGCCGCGCTGCACGAGCACGAACAGGACCCACACCAGCGGGAGGATCGCCAGGCCCATGGTCGCGTAGATGACCACGGTGGCCAGGACGTTGCGGGCCTTACGGCCGGTGGAGATGTCGGTGAAGCCGCTCGGCGCCAGTGCGGAGTGCGGGCGGTTGTCGAGCTCGGTGGGGTCAGTGGGCACAGACGTGGCCATCGCAGTCGTCCTTTCCGCTACTTGGTGTTGTTGACCAGCGACCGGGCGGCGGCGTTGACCAGGAAGGTCAGCACGAACAGCACCAGTCCGGCGGCGATGTAGGCGCCGGCCTTGAGGTCGTCGTTGAATTCGGGGGCTGCGTTGGCGATGGCGGTGGCGAAGGTCGTGCCGCCGTCCATCAACGATCCGCGGAAGCCGGGGGCCGAGGCGATGACCATGTACAGCGCCATCGTCTCACCGAGCGCGCGGCCCAGGCCGAGCATCGCGCCGGAGATGTAGCCGGACCTGCCGAACGGCAGGACGGTCATGCGCACCACCTCCCAGCGCGTCGCGCCGAGGGCGAGTGCCGCCTCGATCTGACCCCGCGGGGTCTGGACGAACACCTCGCGCGCCGTGGCGGCGATGATCGGCAGGATCATGATCGCCAGGACGATGCCACCGGTGAAGATGTTGCGGCTGGTCGAGAACGCCGGTGAGGTGCCCTGCTCCCAGTTGAAGAGGATGAACCCGCCGGCCCAGCCGGTGAGCCACTCGTAGAACCCGCCGAGGGCCGGGCCGAGCACCTGCATGCCCCAGATGCCGAAGACGATGGACGGCACCGCGGCGAGCAGGTCGATGACGAATCCCAGCGGCCGCACCGCCCGCTTCGGGCAGTAGTTCGACAGGAACACGGCGATGCCCAGGGCGACGGGCATGGCGATCAGCAGTGCCAGCACCGAGACCATCACGGTGGTGAAGAACATGTTCGGGATCCCGAACTGCATCCACCCGCCCTCGTTGGTGCTGTGGTTCAGGTCCCAGCGGTCACCGTAGGTGAAGAAGCTGAGGAACCCGTCGCGTTCCCGCGACAGCGCGGGGATCGCCTGCAGCAGCAGGAACAGTCCGATGGCGCCGATGATCACGGTGATCAGCGCGGCGGCACCGGTCGACAGCGTCTCGAAGACGCGGTCCCCGGTGCGCTTCACCGCACCGTCGGAACCGCGGCGGGACGCGCCGGATGCGCCGGCGGCACCGTCAGTGCCGGACGTGCCGGACGCCGCGGCGTCCTGCGTCGTGCCGTCCTGCCCGCCGTCTGCCGCCACGGGCGTCTCGGGGTCCGTCTCGGGGTGGGAGTTGGTCATGCTACTGCAGCGCGTCCACGGCGGTCTCGAGCTTCTCCTTGAAGGAACCGCTCAGCGGGATGTAGCCGGACTCCTCGAGCTGGTCGTTCTGGTTGTCGAGGATGGTGTGCAGGAAGTCCTTGACCTTGGCGGCGGTGTCCTCGTCGTAGCCGGCGGAGCAGACGATCTCGTAGGTCGTCAGCGCCAGCGGGTACGCGCCCTCCTCCTTCATGGAGAACAGGGCCTCGGAGTCCACGACCAGGTCGTTGCCCTCACCGGAGAAGGCGACCTCGTCGAGGGCCTTGTTCACGGTCTCGGCGTTGAGCTCGGTCGGGCCGGCACCGAAGTCGAGGTTGGCGATGCCCAGGTCGTTGGCGGTGGCGAAACCGGACTCCACGTAGGTGATCGAGCCGTTGGTGGCCTTGACCTGGTCGGCCACACCGGAGGAACCCTGCGCACCGGAACCGACGCGGGTCGGGAAGGTCTTGCCCTCGTCCTCCCACAGGCCGTCGGTGGCGGTCTTCAGGAAGGACTGGAAGTTGTCGGAGGTGCCGGACTCCTCGGCGCGGTAGAGCACGTCGATCGGCATGTCGGGCAGGTCCACGCCCTCGTTCTCGGCGGCGATGGCCTCGTCGTTCCAGTTGCGGATGTCGCCCTTGAAGATCTTGGCGACGGTCTCCACCGACAGGTTCAGGTCGTCGACACCGTCGAGGTGGAAGGCCACCGCGACCGGGCCGACGACCATCGGCAGGTGCCAGGCGGGGTTGTCCTCGCAGCGCTCCGCGGCGGCCGCGGCCTGCTCCTCGTCGAGGGCGGAGTCGGAACCGCCGAAGTCGACCTGGTCGGCGATGAACTGCTTCTGGCCCGCGCCGGAACCGGTGGCGTTGTACGCCAGCACGGCACCGGGGACGGCGGAGGAGTAGGCGACGCCGAACTGCTCCATCGCCTTCTGCTGGGAGCTGGCTCCCTCTCCGCGGAGCTCGCCCTGGGTGTCGGAGAGCTCGTAGGAGCTGTCGGTCGAGGCACCGTCCCCGTCACCGGAGTTGGAGTTCGAGCAACCGGTGAGGACGAGCGAGCCGGCGGCGACGGTCGCTGCCGCAGCGGTCAGGGTGCGGCGGCGGGAGGTCGAGATCTTCACAGTGGGTAGTCCTTACACATGCGTTGTGGGTTGACGACGCACCGTACGTTAGCCACCGGTGGTGGACGTGAGACACCCTGGAGGTGAACGGAAGATGAATATATTCACGGCGGATGTGAGCCGCCGCCGCACCCCAGCTACACCATGCCGCGGTAGACCACGTCGCGGTGCACGACCTCGAAACCGAGACGGCGGTAGGTCGCCACGGCCGGGGCGTTGTCGCCCTCTACGTACAGGTCAACGGCCTGCGCTCCCCCGTCGATCAGGTACCCCACCCCGACCAGGGTCACCGGGCCGCCGAGCCCACGGCCACGGGCGGCGTCCGCCAGACACACCACGTACACCTCGCCGTGGGGGTCGCCGTCCGGACGTTTCGTCCAGTGGAACCCCAGGCACTCCTCCCCGTCGAAGAGGAAGAGGACGCCGGCGGGGTCGAACCAGTCCGCCTCCCGGGCCTCGTCGAGCGCGCCCTGGTCCCAGCCGCCCTGCTCCGGGTGCCAGGCGAAGGCCTCGTTGTTGACGCGCAGCCACTCGGTGTCGACGTGCCCGGCACCGAAGGCCTCGGCCGCCGCAGTGTAGTCCAGGACCTGAAGACCCTCCTCCCCGACGGTGGCGAGCGCCTCGTCGCGCCCGGCGAGCAACGCCTCACGGCGCTCGGCACCAGAGCAGTCGACCGACATCTTCAGCAGTTCACGGGTGGTCCGTGCACCCCGCCCGTCGGCGAACCCCTTCGCCGACTCCAGGTCGCCGTGCGACCAGACGCTGAGCTGAAGCTCCACGTCGATGTGCCGGGCGATCTCGCGCAGCATGCCCGTCGCCACGCCGCGCCGGCGCACGTCCGGACGCACCGCCAGCTCGGCGACGTAGGACGAGTTGACGGAGACCACGCCGACGACCGTGTTCTCCCCGCCGTCCCCGCCGGCGACCTCGGCGACGAGGTGGCGATAACCCTCCGTCCCGTCCAGCGAGCGCAGGAACGCCTCGCTGTAGGCGGGCACACCGTCGGCGTCCTCCACCGCGGCGAGCAGTGCGTCGATGCCCTCGCGCAGCGGTGCGTCCTGCCCCGGGACGAACTCGCGGTGTACGGGGTCCACCCTGCCTGTGTCCGGTGTCTGGTCGGTCTCGTTCGTGCTCATCGTCGTCCTCTCCTCGGACTGTTTCGGGGCTGTTTCGGGGCTGTCTCAGGCCCCATCCAGTTCCACTGCCTTGTAGCCCACGTTACGCACCGTGGCGATGACCTTCTCGTACTCGTGGCCGAGCTTGGCGCGCAGGCGACGCACGTGCACGTCCACCGTGCGGGTGCCGCCGAAGTAGTCGTAGCCCCACACGTCCTGCAGCAGCTGCTCGCGGCTGAACACCCTGCCGGCGTGCTTGACCAGGAAGTACAGCAGCTCGAACTCCTTGTACGTCAGGTCCAGCGGGCGACCCTCCACCCGGGCGACGTAGGTGACCTCGTCGACTATCAGCCCGCCGATCGTGGCGACCTGGCTGTCCTCGGCCTCCTCGACGGGCACCGGACGGCGGGTCATCAGCATGCGCAGGCGGGCGTCGACCTCGGTGGGCGTGGCGGAAGGGAGGAGGAAGTCGTCCACCGCCCAGGAGCCGTCCAGCGCGATCACGCTGGTCTCCTCGATGGCCACGGACACCGGCAGCGTGGGGTACGCCGCGGCGACGGAACGGCACAGGTCGCGGGCGCCGAGCAGGTTGGCGCCGGTGACGTCGATCATCACGACCTCCGCGCCGCTGATCTCCTTCACCGAGGACGGTGCGGGACGCAGGATGACCACCTCGTGGGACAGCAGTGCCAGCGACGGAAGCACCTCTGAAACGTCGTCCTTGTCAGAGAGCACGGTCAGTTTCAAGGCCGTCGTCCTTCCTTCGGTGTGACTTCGCCGGGACCGTTGCGTCCCGGCACCGTCACCACTTTACACCGGCCGGACCTGCATAATCTCGGTGACCGACCACCGCAACAGCCTCGAAACGAATCCGTAACATTTCGCACATTCGGCCCCACCCCCGCCACTTTGTATGCTGGGGCGGTGACCGAGACCACCGAAACCCCCGCCTCAGGACGAGACGACGGCCAGGACGCAGGACAGGACGCAGGACGCAGCGAGCGCCGTCAGGGTCGTCAGGGTCGCAGCCCGCGCCGCCGCGCGGTCACCGTCCTGCTCGTCGTGGTCGCCGTCCTCGCCGCCACCGTGGGCGCGGCCGTCGTCGCCGACAGCCTGGTCGCCGCGCGGGTGGAGAAGAGGATCTCCGACCGCATCTTCGAGGAGGCGAACCTGGCCACCCCGCCGCACGTGCAGGTGACCGGGACGCCCTACCTCGCGGCCGTGTTCACCCACGAGGTGCCGTCGATCCAGGTGGAGTCCACCGACGTGGAGATCCCCGGCTTCGGCCGTGTCACCGTGTCGTCGTCCGCCACGAAGATCACCCTCGGCAAGGACGCGGTGCTCTCCGGCGACTTCACCGACGCCCCCGCCCGCGAGGTGTTCACCCGTGTGCAGATGGACACCGTGGAACTCGGCGAGCGCATGGGCATCGACGACCTCGGACTGGCCTCGCAGGACAACTCCTCGCCCACCGGCGGCTGGGAGACCGAGGGCTACCTCTCCGGCACCCCCGACGGGCTGTCCGAGGAGGACTCGGGACGTTACGAGGTGGGTGTCCGCCTGCGCGTGTGGCAGGGCGACGTGTACCTCAGCCCCACCGAGATCACCGACACCCCGCACTCCACCGCGCCGGAGGATCTCGACGACGAGCTGACCGAGCAGGTCCTCGACGCCTTCACCCTGGAGATGCCCGGGGAGAACCTGCCGTTCCGCAGCCCGCCGCGGCGCGTGTACACCGCCGGCGGCACCCTGTTCATCGAGGCGGAGCAGAACTACACGCGGGTGAGCGTGGCCGACCTGGCGCCGAGCTCCGGCCCGTTGGACGAGGACGAGCAGGCCGGACTGTAGTTCCCCCGCTCCAGATCCCCGCTCCGCTTCCGGTCCCGCCGCGGGCGGACCGGTACGCTGTCACACATGACTAGCGAGAACCCCATCTCCGGTAACGAGGCCGTCGCCCGCGCGGAGGAACAGTCCAAGCAGACCGCCGGACGCAACATCCCCACCCTCGGTGACCTGCCCGTCGCCGAGGACACCGCCAACCTGCGTCAGGGCCCGAACCTGCACGACGGGCTGTTGGCTCTGCTGCCGCTGGTCGGCGTGTGGCGTGGCGAGGGCCACGCCTCCCCCGTCGGCGGCTCCGAGGACTACGCCTTCGGCCAGCAGATCGTGTTCGCCCACGACGGCGAGAACTACATCAGCTACAGCTCCCGCATCTGGCGGCTCGACGACGACGGCGAGGCCACCGGCCAGGACATCCGGGAGACCGGTTTCCTGCGCATCAGCGACAACGACGACATCGAGTTCCTCACCGTGCACAGCACCGGTGTGGTCGAGGTGATGTACGGCCGCCCGCGCAACGAGCGCGCCTGGCAGCTGGAGAGCGCCTCCACGCTGGCCTCGGAGACCGGCCCGCGCAACTTCGGCCCCGGCAAGCGCCTCTACGGCCTGATGCCGAACAACAACCTCGGCTGGGTCGACGAGCGCGCCGAGAACGGTGGCAGCGGGGAACTTACCCCGTGGATGTCCGCCGAGCTCAGCCGCGTGATCGGTTAATCACCGGGTCGCGGCCTCCACGGCGAGCGCCTCGACCTCGTCGGCCTGCTCCGGGCGCGGCAGCGACCGCCCGTCGATCTCGGTGACCCGGGCGTGGATGCGCACCGAGGACACCAGCCACACCCCGTCGGCCTCCCGCAGGTCCGCCACGGTAAGCGGCTCCTGTGCCACCTCCCAGCCACGCTCGCCGGCCAGCTCGAAGAGCGAGGCCTGGGTGGTGCCGGGCAGGACGCCGGCCTGCTGGGTCGGCGTCACCATCCTGCGCCCCGTCACCGCGACGACGGTGGACGTGGGCCCCTCCAGGACGCGGTCGTCGTCGCCGTTGAAGATCACGTCGTCCAGTCCCTGGGACGCCGCATGGCGCAACGCGGCCATGTTCATCGCGTAGGACAGCGTCTTCGCCCCGACCAACGCCCACGGCGAGTCCTCGGAGACGCTCAGGCTGAAACCACGGTGCGCGGTCAACACCCGCACCCCGTCCCGCCGTTGACGTACCGCGGTGGCGGACTCCCCGCTGACCGTCACCCACCCGGTGACCTGACCGGTGGACTCACGGCCACGCGAGTACATCCACCGCAGGGCGGCCTCCCCGCCCCCCTGGTCCTCCCAGGAGGACAAGGCCATGTCGGTGGCCTGCAGCCACCGGTCGGTGTCCGGTGCGGGCAGGTCCAGCAGCGCCGCGCCACGCACGAAACGGTCAAGGTGCAGGTCCAGGTTGCGCACCCGCCCGGAGCGCACCATGAGGGTCTCGAAGATGCCGTCGCCGCGGCGTGCGGCGAGGTCGTCGAGGTGGATCACCGGCACCGTCGGGTCGATCAGCTGCGGCGGGGCGTCGGAGGCCGGACGCACGTCCACCGCCACGTCCTTTGTGTCGTCCATGGTGTTCTCTGTGGTGCTGTCGGCGCTCATGGCGACCAGTCTAGATGCCGCCTGCCAGACCGTGTGCCAGACCGTGTGCCTGACCGTGTGCCTGACCGTGTGCCTGACAAGGAGGGCACTTCGGTACTAGGGTGGGGTACGTGAGTCAGACGCACAGCCCCCTGGCCGACCACGTCCCAGGGGCAAGCACGGAAGACGGTTCAGGTCTCGACGCGCACCGGCCCCTCCTGGCGGCCACCGCGCGCCACTACGGAAGGCCACTGATCGAGCAGTCGACGGTGGACGAGGGAGACACCGGCCTCATCGACGGCTGGTCGCACACCGCCGTCCTGGTCACCGGGCCGGAGGCGGCCACCTGGCTGAACAACCTGATCTCCCAGAAGGTCGACGCGATCGGCGTCGGCCAGACCACCAACGGCCTGATACTGGACATCCAGGGACGCGTGGAGCACGCCTTCGGCATCGCCGCGGTGGACACCGACACCCTCCTGCTGGACGCCCCGGGCGACTCCGACCCCGCCGCCCTCGCCGACTTCCTGTCGAAGATGGTCTTCTGGGCACAGGTCGAGGTCACCACGCCGGAACTGGCCCTGATCAGTGTGGTCAACCCGGCGTCCTCCCCCGCCGCGCAGGCGGGCACCGGCGCGCCGGAGGGACTGGACGGCCTGGACGGCAGCGCCGCGTCCGGGGTCCGGTACTGGGCGACGCGTACCCTCGGCGGCCACGCGGTGACCGACCTGTGGGTCGACGTGTCGACCGTGACGCAGGTGTGGGACACCCTGGCGTCCACCGGTGCGCGCCCCGTCGGCGGCTGGGCGGCGGACGCCCTGCGCATCCGCGACCGCCGGCCGCTGCTCGGCGTCGACACAGACGAACGCCTCATCCCCCACGAAGTGCCCGGATACATCGGCGGCGACACCCCCAGCGCCCACAGCGCGACCCAACTCGCCCGCGCCGACGACGGGCCCACGTCCTCCGCCGTGCACCTGAACAAGGGCTGCTACCGCGGGCAGGAGACGGTGTCACGCGTGCACAACCTCGGCCGCCCGCCGCGCCAGCTCGTGGTGCTGCAGCTCGACGGCTCCGGCCACTCCCTGCCAGAGGTCGGTGCGGCGGTCACCGCCGGCGGGCGCAGCGTGGGACGCATCGGGCTGACCGTGCAGGACGCCGAGGAGGGTCCGGTGGCCCTGGCGCTGGTGAAACGCCAGGTCATCGAGAAACTCGCGGCCGACCGGGAGTCCGGGGAGAACAAGACCCCGGCATTGAGTGTGGACGGGGTGGACGCGGCCGTGGACCCCGACGACATCGTCGTCGACAACACGGTCCGGCCCGGCCGCGCGGCCGTGAACAAGCTGAAGGGAAAAATCTGACCGGCGTTCACCTGCGATGACGATGCTGACGGGCAATTCAGGGCGGGTCTGTTTCTGACAACTGCGCCCTCACCCGCTATGGTGGGGACAGAACAGAATCACTGAAAGATGCGAGAGCAGCTCAAATCCCTGGCTGCTCCATTGACAACCCGAGGGGGTCAGGCCATGGGTCGCGGCCGTGCCAAGGCAAAGCAAACCAAGGTTGCCCGTCAGCTCAAGTACAGCTCTCCAGACATGGATCTCGAGAGTCTCCAGCGTGAGCTGTCCACTGAGAGTGGGCATTCCACCGAGGACGATTACGAGGAGTGGGACGACTGGAGCGCCGAGGAGGACGAAGGCCGCTGACGGTCATCTCCGTCCCCTCCCCGCAGTGAACGCCGGTGCCCGGGCCCGGTCCACGTCATGAACCGATGACGTGGACGGGCCCGGTCGCCGGTTTTCGCGTGCCCTAGATAGACAAGCACCGGACAAGCACCGGACAAGCGTCAGGGGCCAAGATCGAGCGTGGGATGTTTGAACCCGATGATTCAACCATCCCACGCTCGATCTTGGCCCCTCTGGCTGCGGCGCTTAGGTGCGGGCGCGGGCGCTTAGGTGCGCGGGTGCTCCCCCACGAGCTCGGCACGCACGGCGGCACCGTTCTCCGAGCCGTCCTCGGCGGCCAGGCGGACGTGGCCGAGCTTCCAGGCGTCGATGTGGCGGGCGGTGAGCATCGCCAGGGCGCGCTCCGCATCGTCCTCACCGACGACGGCGACCATGCCGACTCCCATGTTGAAGGTCTTCTCCATCTCCTCCTGCGACACCTTGCCCAGCTGGGCGATGGTGCGGAAGACCGGCGCCGGCTCCCAGGACCCACGGTTGAGCTCGGCGACGAGGCCCTCCGGGATCACGCGGGCCAGGTTCGCCGCCAGGCCACCACCGGTGACGTGGGAGTAGGTGTGCACGTCGCACTCCGAGGCGAGCGCCAGGCAGTCGAGCGCGTAGATCTTCGTCGGCTCCAGCAGCTCCTCGCCGAGGGTGCGTCCGAAGTCGGACACGTAGCCGTCCAGCGCCAGGCCGGCCTTCTCCAGCAGGACGTGGCGCGCCAGGCTGTAGCCGTTGGAGTGCAGGCCGGAGCTGGCCATGCCGATGACCACGTCGCCGTGACGCACGCGGTCCGGGCCGAGCAGCTTGGCCTCCTCGACCACGCCGACGGCGGTAGCGGAGACATCGTACTCGCCCGGCTCCATCAGGCCCGGGTGCTCGGCGGTCTCGCCGCCGAGCAGGGCGCAGCCGGCGTCGATGCAACCGGCGGCGATGCCGGAGACGATCTCGGCGACGTGCTCGGGCACGACCTTGCCGATGGCGATGTAGTCCTGCAGGAACAGCGGCTCCGCGCCGCAGACGACCAGGTCGTCGACGACCATGGCCACCAGGTCACGTCCGATGGTGTCGTGCTTGTCCATCGCCTGCGCCACCGCAAGCTTCGTGCCGACTCCGTCGGACCCGGAGGCCAGCAGCGGCTTCTCGTAGTCCCCCAGGGCGAACAGGCCGGCGAAGCCGCCGAGACCTCCCCTGACCTCGGGTCGGGTCGCCTTCTTGGCGATGGGTGCGAACAGCTCGACGGCGCGGTCGCCGGCCTCGATGTCCACGCCGGCGGCCGCGTAGCTCGCGCCTCCGGAACTGTCGCGGGGATCGGTCTGGTCTGTCAAAGTAATTCGCCTTCACTCGCGGTGATCGTCGTGCAGGAAGTTCTTGCGTTGAACCGAACCCAGCCTACCCGGTGCCACCAGCGACCGACGTACTCAGACACCCCGGACGACCGGCAGCCAGTGCGATACGTCACCCGCGTGAGCCCCGGACACCTCCGCGCCCGCGGCCACGGCACCGTCCAGGTCGATGAGACCGCCGGCCAGACGCAGCCAGGTGAGCGCATCGCACTGCACCACGTTCGGCGGCGTCCCCCGCCGGTGCACCGACCCCTCGACGCACTGCGCCGCCGCGAACGGCGGCACCCTGACCTCGACACTGTGCCCCGGGGCGTCCTGCTCGAGCTGGGCGACGCTCAGCCGCACGGCGGCGGCGACGACGCTGCGCGACGGGCGCGGGACGTCCTGCGGGTCACGTGCCCACGGCCACACCTCCACCATCGCGGAGCGCAGCGCTGCGGGGTCTGTCGTCTTCGTCGGCCTCGGTGACATGCCCCCGATGATACGGGGAGTGCACGGGGATGGAATGCGGCACTGGCGGGGACTGTAGTATGGCGGTGTTCACCAGTGAGACGAAAGGCAGATTGTGGCAGTTACAGGGGCAGACGAGCAGGAACGGGCGCTGCAGCCGGAGACGACGCTGCGCTTCATGGCTGCGCCGACCGACGTCCTCATGCAGGGGGCACGGGGCGTCCACGGCGGTCGTGTCCTGGAGTGGATCGACAAGGGGGCCTACGCCTGCGCCGTCGGCTGGTCCGGCGCGTACTGCGTGACCGCCTACGTGGGGCACATCCACTTCACCCGGCCGATCCCCTCGGGCCACATCGTCGAGGTGCGCTCACGCATCGTCTACACCGGACGCTCCTCGATGCACATCGTCAACGAGGTGCTCTCCGCCGACCCGCGTGAGGGCGTGTTCACCCGCGCCTGCGACTGCCTGGTCATCTTCGTCGCCATGGACGAGAACCGGAAGTCCATGCCCGTGCCGCACTTCGAGCCGGGCTCCGAGGCCGGCCTGCGGGTGCAGGAGGCGGCCCTGTCGCGCGTGCAGCTGCGCAAGGCCATCGAGGAGGAGATGCTCAAGCAGAGCTACTCCTCCGACCCTGCCGCCACCACCGCCCCGCGGATGACGCACCGCTTCATGGCCAAGCCCACCGACGTGAACTGGGGCGGCAACGTCCACGGTGGCACGGCGATGGAGTGGATCGACGAGGCGGCGTCCGCCTGCACCTCGGCCTGGACCGGGGAGCGCACCGTGGCGGTCTACGCCGGCGGTTTCCGCTTCTACCGTCCCGTGCACATCGGCGACCTCGTGGAGGTCGAGGCCCGCGTGATCCGCACGGACGTGCGCAGCATGTCGGTCTCGGTGCACCTGCGCGCCGGCGACCCGCGTGAGGGCACCGGCAACCTCCCCGTCGGCATCCACGCCTCGATGACGTACATCGCCACCGACATCGACGGCAACCCCCTGGCCGCCCGGCAGTTCACCCCCACCACGCCGGAGGACAAGCGACTGTCCCAGCACGCCGCCACGCTGCGCGAACTGCGTACCAAGTACCGGCCCATGCCCCTGGTGGACCCGCTGCGCGACGAGAGCCAGTACCCGATGAACTGATCAGACGAAGTAGTCGACTCCCATGACCTGGTAGTCGCCGTCTATCTCGAGCAGCATCACGTTTCCACGGGTCTCATCGTCTCCGTCCACGACACCCACCACGTTCATGCTGTCTACCTCTTCCCGGGTAAACCCTTCCTCCTCGATGCCCTCATAGAGCTCTTCCGGATCCTCCATGATGTTCAGCTTGAGCTGGTCGATGGTGATCACGGTGTCCCCTGCCCGGAAGTCACTGCCTCCAAAGTAGGAGTCGAGCCCGACGAAGGACTGACCGTCCTCGAGCCCGAAACTGTTCATTACCTCGTCGCGGGACTGGGAGACCGAATTCTCCGTGACCCAGTCGCGCAGGTCCTCCTCGCCCTCCTGCGAGAGCATGTCGTCGACTACCGACTTCGAGGCCTTGTAGGGGTCACCCCCGCCGAACAGGCCCAACGCCCACCCCGCCAGGCCCACGACAACCGCGGTGACCACGGCGGTGATGCCGATCGCCAGGATATTGGACTGCTTGAAGGAGTCCTGGACCTGGTGGCCTGCAGCGGACGCCTTGCCGCCGGCGGTGCGGGCGAACTGGCCCGCGTGCTGTTGGAACTGTCCTGCCCCACCGGACGCTGCGCCGGACGTCGCGCCGGCAGGCGCTGTCGCGTCGCCGGTGTTGAGCGCGGCCAGCTCGCGGAGGGAGACCACGTCGATCTCCGGTGCCGACGGATCGTCGAGCCGCTGGTCGTAGAGGGAGCGCCGGGTCTCGTCGCCGAGGATCGCGCGTGCGGTGGAGAGCTGGTCCTGGAGTCCCGCATCGTCTGCGGGCACCTGCGCCAGTCGACCGTCGAGCTCCGTGCCGAGTTCCGCCGGCGAGGACTGCCGGGAGAGCCCGAGTGACTGGTAGAGGTCATAATGTGCCATGAGTGGTTTCTCTTTCTTCGAGTGGGGCGCGTCGACTAGCGGAAATTGGATGCGTTGATGACGTTGAAGATCTTGAGATCCCCGCCCTGCTCGATGATCGCGACCATTCCCTTGTAGTCGCCCGAGCTGTCCGCGATCCCGACGATCCGGCGTGATTTGGCCTCTTCCTCGGAGAACCCGTCATCGACGAAGGACTCGAAGTCAGCTCCACCACCCAGAACCGCCATGTGCTCCGGATTGATCGAGGTCTGCGCGTGAAGGCCGCCACCTGAGAACAGCGAGTCCATACCGCTGAACGAACTGCTGCGGCCCTCCCCGACGTTCATCGCCTGCATCAGCTCATCCCGGTACTGGTAGGTAGTATTCTCCCGCAACCAGGTACGGAGCTCGTCGGAGTCCGAGTGGTCGAGCATGTCGTCCACCAGCGCGATGGCGTCCGGATCGTCCTGCTGCCCGGAGTCCCCGCCCGTCAACGCGCCGAGTCCCCAGCCGACCAGCAGGACGACCACGGCGGTGACCACCGCGGTGATGCCGATGGCCAGGCCCTTGGACTGGCGGAACGAGTCCTGGACCTGACGGCCGGCGGCACCCGCCTTGTCGCCGGCGTTGCGGGCGAACTGGCCTGCCTGCCCCTGCTGCCCCTGCTCTCCCTGCTGTCCCGCCGGAGGTCCGACGTCGAGCGCAGCGAGCTCCTTCAGCGACGCCACGTCGATGTCCTCGGCGTTCGGGTCGCCGAGCCTCTGGTCGTACAGCGAGCGCCGGGTATCGTTGCCGACGACCGCGCGTGCGGTGGTCAGCTCGTCGAGCGCCGCAGCATCGTCCTGCGGTGTCGCGGCCATCCGGTCGGCGAGAACCCGGTCCAGCTCCCCCGTGGGAGCGCTCCGGTCCAGCCCCAGGGACTGGTAGATGTCATAGTGTGCCATGAGAATTCTTCCCTCGTGAAACGTAGGATGCCATGCTGGCACCCAGTGAAGTCAGTGGAAGGTTATCAACAACACATATAAAAAGAACCCGCCGTGGGGAGATTTCCCCACGGCGGGTCTCAGAACCTGGCGGTGCCGAGCTACTCCACCACGGAGTTCGCTCCCACGGCGTGGCTGAACAGGGACGGCAGCGTGCCCTCCCAGGCAGCCTTCGCCTCGGTGACCGGCAGCGAGAACTCCGCGCCGGCGGTGGTCACGGCGATCGTGGCGTCCTGCGAATCCTCCACGGAGACGCTGGAACCGATGCGGCTGACCGGCACACCGTTGTCGGCGAACACAGCCTCGACCTTGTCCACGGCCGAGGGGTCGGAGGCGTCCACGGCGACGAGCACGCGCGTGGCGGTCTCGGAGAACAGCCCGGTGAACACGTCGGCGACAGCCTCACCGGTGGTCGCGTCGGACGCCAGCGCGGCCAGCGGGTCCACGGAGACAGACGCGCCGGACTGCACCGCGTACTCCACGACCGCCTGGGACAGGCCGCCCTCGGAAAGGTCGTGGGCCGAGGCGACGGCGCCCCGCAACTGACCCATGGCCGTACCGAGCTTCTGCTCGGCACCCAGGTCCACCGTCGGCGGCATTCCGGCCAGGGTGGAGTGGGCGACCTGCTGCCAGATCGAGCCACCGAGTTCGTCGGAGGTCTCCGCGCCGGCGAGCAGCAGCACGTGGTCGCCACCGGTCGGGCGGGTGGGGATGCGGGTGGCGACGTCGTCGATGGTGCCGAGCACGGCGATCACCGGGGTGGGCAGGATCGCCTCGGAACCGGTCTGGTTGTAGAAGCTCACGTTGCCGCCGGTGACCGGCACCGCCAGCTCGGCACAACCGTCGGCCAGGCCGTGGACGGCCTCGCGGAACTGCCACATCACGCCGGCGTCCTCCGGGGAGCCGAAGTTCAGGCAGTTCGACACCGCCACCGGGGTCGCGCCGGTGACCGAGACGTTGCGGAACGCCTCGGCCAAGGCCAGGCGGGCACCGGTGTTCGGGTCGAGCTTGGTGTAGCGACCGGACGCGTCGGTGGCCACGGCGATGCCGCGGCCGGTCTCCTCGTCGATGCGCAGCACTCCGGCGTCGGCGTCCTTCGCGAGCACGGTGTTGCCGCGCACGTAGCGGTCGTACTGCTCGGTGATGAAGGCGCGCGAGCACAGGGCGGGCGACGCCGCCAGGTCCAGCACGGTGCGGCGCAGCTCGTCGACCGAGGTCGGACGGGCCAGGCCGGGCTCGACGGTGAGCGCGTCCTGGAAGTCCGGGCGGGCGACGGGGCGGTCGTAGACCGGGCCCTCGTCGGCCATGGTGGCGGCGTCGGCGTCGACGACGATCTCGCCACGGTGCTCGATGACCAGGTGGTCGCCGTCGGTGACCTCACCGAGGTCGGAGGCGATGACCTCCCACTTCTCGCACACGGCCATGAACGCGTCCACGTTGTCCGGGGTGACCACGGCCATCATGCGTTCCTGCGACTCCGAGGAGAGGATCTCCGCGGCGGTCATGCCCTCGGCACGCAGGTGCACCTTGTCCAGGTTCACGTGCATGCCACCGTCGCCGGCGGCGGCGAGCTCGGCGGTGGCGCAGGACAGGCCCGCGCCGCCGAGGTCCTGGATACCGACGACCACGCCGGCGTTGTACAGGTCGAGGCAGCACTCGATGAGCACCTTCTCGGCGAAGGGGTCGCCGACCTGCACGGCCGGCAGCTTGCGCTCGGCACCCTCCTCGAAGGTGTCGGACGCCAGGACGGACACGCCGCCGATGCCGTCCAGCCCGGTACGCGAGCCGAAGAGGATGACCCGGTTGCCGACGCCGGAGGCGAAGGCGAGCTTCAGGTCGTCACTCTTGAGCGTACCCACGCACAGCGCGTTGACCAGCGGGTTACCCGCGTAGGACGCATCGAAGACCGTCTCGCCGCCGAGGTTGGGCAGCCCCAGGCTGTTGCCGTACCCGCCGACGCCGGCGACGACGCCGGGCAGCACCCGCTGGGTGTCCGGGGCGTCCGCCGCGCCGAAGCGCAGCTGGTCCATCACCGCGACCGGGCGGGCGCCCATGGCCATGATGTCGCGGACGATGCCGCCGACACCGGTGGCCGCGCCCTGGTAGGGCTCCACGTAGGACGGGTGGTTGTGGGACTCGACCTTGAAGGTCACGGCGTTGCCGTCGCCGATGTCGATGACGCCGGCGTTCTCGCCGATGCCGGCGAGCATCTTCGACTTCATCTCCTCGGTGGTGGTCTCACCGAAGTAGCGCAGGTGCGCCTTGGAGGACTTGTAGGAGCAGTGCTCCGACCACATCACCGAATACATCGCCAGCTCGGCGTCGGTGGGACGCCTGCCGAGGATGTCACGGATGCGCTGGTACTCGTCGGGCTTCAGGCCCAGTTCTGCCCACGGCTGGTCCAGGTCCGGGGTGGCGGACGCCTGGGCGACGGTGTCGTTCAAGTCAGTCATGTGCTGTATCTCCTCAGGCTGCCACGGTGCCGACGGCGGACAGGAACATCTCCAGGCCGTCCAACGACGGCCCGGTCAGGGTCTCCACGGCGTGCTCCGGGTGCGGCATCAGGCCCACGACCCGCCCGTCGGCGGAGCTGATCCCGGCGATGCCGTTGACCGAACCATTGTAGTTGTCGGTGTAGCGGAAGACCACCCGGCCCTCCGCCTCGAGCTCGGCGACGGTGTTCGCCGAGGCCTGGAAACGGCCCTCCCCGTGCTTCGACGGGATGATGATGCGCTGCCCGGCGTCCAGCGAAGACGTCCACGCCGTGTCGGCGTTGACGACCTCGAGCTCGGCGTCGGTGCAGTGGAAGTGCAGGCCCTGGTTACGGGTCAGCGCCCCGGGCAGCAGCCCGGACTCGGTGAGGATCTGGAAGCCGTTGCAGATGCCCAGCACCGGCATGCCGGCGGCGGCCTTCTCGACCACCGAGCGCACCACCGGCGCCTGGGCGGCGATCGCCCCGGAACGCAGGTAGTCACCGTAGGAGAACCCGCCGGGGACGACGACGGCATCGACGTCCTTCAGGTCGGCGTCCGCGTGCCACAGCTCCACGGCCTCGGCACCAGCGATGCGCACCGCGCGGGCGGCGTCCACGTCGTCCAGGGTGCCGGGGAAGGTGATGACCCCGATGCGCGCGCTCACTCGGTGACCTCAGCGGATACGACCTCGTAGTCCTCGATCACCGTGTTGGCGAGCAGGGTGGAGGCGATGCGGTCCAACTCCTCGGCGGAGACGGAGCCGTCCACCTCCAGCTCGAAACGCTTGCCCTGACGGACATCCTCGACGCCTGAGACGCCGATGCGTCCCAGGGCACGAACGACGGCCTGTCCCTGGGGATCCAGGATCTCGGCCTTGGGCATGACATTGACTACGACACGTGCCACTGGGTTTCCTCTTGTTTCCTTGCTGCTAGCTGTAGGTGGGGAACAAGGCACCACCATACCGGGTGGCCCGGACATCGCGAACCGGCGGGCGCGGGGTCCCCCTCGGAACAGCAGGTCAGGAAACCTGATCAGTCCAGCAGCTCCGTGGCACCCATCCGGTCGAGCTCCCAGGCGGTCTCGAAGGCGGACTGGTGCCACTTCTCGTAGCGCCCCGACACTCCCCCGTGACCGGAGGTCATGTCGGTCTTCAGCAGGAAGTCACCGGTTTCGCCGTCGACCTCGCCGGCGACCTCGCGCAGCTTCGCGATCCACTTCGTGGGCTCGACGTAGAGCACGCGGGTGTCGTTGAGCCCGCTGATCGCCAGGATCGGCGGGTAGGCCTGCGCGGTCACGTTCTCGTACGGCGAGTAGGTCGCCATGTAGTCGTACACCTGCGGATCGTGGTACGGGTCGCCCCACTCCTCCCACTCCGTGACCGTCAACGGCAGTTCCGGCATGAGGATGCTGGTCAGGGGGTCGACGAAGGGGACCACGGCCTCGATACCGGCGAAGCGGTCCGGTGCCATGTTCGCCACCGCGCCCATCAGCAGCCCACCGGCGGACCCGCCCTCGGCGACCATCTGCTGCGGCGTGGTGATGCCGGCGGCGATGAGATCGTCCGCCACCGCGATGAAGTCGGTGAAGGTGTTGGTCTTGTTCAGCTCCTTGCCCTGCTCGTACCAGGTGCGTCCCATCTCCCCGCCCCCGCGGACGTGGGCGACGGCGTAGACCACGCCGCGGTCGAGCATCGACAGGCGGAACACCGAGAAGTACGGGTCCATGCTGGCCTCGTAGGAGCCGTAGCCGTACAGCAGCACCGGGTTGCCCGTGTCGAGGGAGACGTCGGTGCGGTGCACCAGGGAGACGGGGATGCGCGCCCCGTCCGGGGCATCCACCCAGCGGCGCGTGGCGGTGTAGCGGGAGCGGTCGAAGTCGCCGAGCACCGTCTGCTCGCGGCGCAGCGTGCGCTCACCGGTGCGCAGGTCGATCTCCCACACCTGCGCCGGGGTGACGTAACTGGTGTAACTGATGCGCAGCACCGGCGACTCCCACTCGGAGTTGCCGACGGTGCCGGCGGAGTAGATCTCCTCGTCGAACCCGATGGGCTCGAAGGTGCCCCAGCCGCCGGCGGCGTCGGAGACGTCCATCAGCGCCAGCTTCTCGATGGCGTTCTCGCGGGTGGCGAGCACGAGGTGGTCGGCGAAGCAGTCCACTCCCTCGACGCGCACGTCGTCGCGGTGGGCGACGACAACCTCGTAGGACGCCCCGTCGAAGCTGTCGATGGTCCCCAGCGGGTGGTGTCCGACCTCGCCGTTGGGCAGACCCTCGAGCTCCTCACGCACGACCAGCCAGGCGTCCTCGCCGCCGACGACCACGTGGTCGACGTCGTACTGCACGTCCTTCTCGCGGGGACGGATGCAGGTCAGCTCGCCCTCGGGGTCGCCCGTGGCCTCCGAGACGTCGAGGTACCACGTCTCCGAGGTGGTCTTCGAGGCGGTGGAGACCAGCAGGAAGCGCTCCGAACGGGTCACGCCGACACCGGTCCAGTACGCCTCGTCGTCCTCGCGGAAGACGCACACGTCCTCGCTCTCGGGGGTGCCGATACGGTGACGCCAGATCTCGTGGGGACGCCAGGCGTCGTCCACGCGCTGGTAGAAGAGGTGGTCGTCGCCCACCCACGTCGCGCCGTAGGCGACGCCCTCCAGGACGTCGTCCAGCAGGACGCCGTTGACCAGGTCCTTCACCCGCAGGGTGAAGCGCTCGTCGCCGACGGTGTCCGTGGAGTACGCCAGCAGCGTGCCGTCGAGCGTGATGCTCGCCGCGCCGAGGCTGAAGAACTCCTCGCCCTCGGCCAGGACGTTGCAGTCCAGCAGGACCTCCTCGCGGGCGGCGGGTTCCCCCGCCACGATCTCCGGCGGCGTCCACGCCGCGTCCGCGTCGGTGGTGTCCACCGGGATGCGGCACATCGTGGCGTAGCTCTTGCCCTCCTCCGTACGCGAGAAGTACCACCACTGCCCCGACCGCACCGGGACGGAGAGGTCGGTCTCCTGGATCCGCGACTTCACCTCCTCGAAGACCGCGTCCTCCAGGGGCTTGAGGTGGGCGGTACGGGCGTCGGTGTACGCGTTCTCGGCGGTGAGGTGCGCCAGGACCTCGGAATTGTCCTTGTCGCGCAGCCACTCGTAGTCGTCGACGACATCACGGCCGTGGAAGCTACGGGTGACGGGCTTCTTCTTGGCTACCGGTGGGTTCACATCCATGGGACACGATGGTAGACGCCCCACCCGACGCCGTTCACTCAGCGGTCGGTGCAGGTGCCGATCCAGTCGGCGAAGCGCTCCCCCGAGATGCGCTCGTAGGCGTCCACGTAGCGTTCGCGGGTGGCCTCGATGACCGGGCCGGGCAGCTCCGGCGGCGGGGTGCCGGCGTTGCGGTCCCACCCGGACTTCGGCCCGGTGAGCCAGTTGCGCACGTACTGCTTGTCGAAGCTGGGCTGGACCTTGCCCTCCTCGTAGGTGTCCGCCGGCCAGTAGCGCGAGGAGTCGGGTGTGAGGACCTCGTCACCGAGCACCAGGTTGCCCGCGGCGTCCAGACCGAACTCGAACTTCGTGTCCGCCAGGATGATGCCGTGCTCCGCGGCGATGCCGGACGCCTGGGTGTAGATCTCGATCGAGGCGTCGCGCAGCTCCTCGGCGCGCTCGCGTCCGAGGCTCTCCACGACGACGTCGAAGGAGACGTTCTCGTCGTGGTCGCCGAGCTCCGCCTTCGTCGCGGGGGTGAAGATCGGCTCGGGGAGCTTCGACGCCTCGGTCAGCCCCTCGGGCAGTTCCACTCCGCAGACCGTGCCGTTGTCCTTGTATTCAGCCAGGCCTGAACCGGTGAGGTAGCCACGGACCACACACTCGAAGGGCAGCATCTCCAGCTTGCGGCAGACCTGGGCGCGGCCCAGGGACTTCTGCGGGATGCGCTCGTCGTCGGCGGCGCCGGCGAGGTGGTTCGGGAAGTCGATCCGTCCGAAGAAGAAGTCGCTCATCGCGGTGAGGACCCGGCCCTTGTCCGGGATGGGGGTGTCCAGCACGAAGTCGAAGGCGGAGATCCGGTCGGTGGCCACCATGAGCAGGGTGTCCTCGTCGATCTCGTAGATCTCACGGACCTTCCCCGCGGAGAAGTGGGTGTAGTCGGACAAGTCAGGTCGCATGGCCTGCAGAGTCTAGCCCCCGTCCCCGTCAATCTCCACGCGCCCCCGTGGCGCCCGCGGCGGGGTGGGTCCGGAGGTGACAAATTTTTGTTTCACCATGCGAGACGCCACAGTTTCACTAGAATTCATTTCTTGACGTTTCCTGTACACCTCACGAAAGTGCCATCCATGAGAATCCGACCCCGTCGGGCACTGGCGGCGACCCTCACCGGGCTCGCTTTAGTGCTCACCACGACGGCGTGTGTGCCGGACCGGGACGACATCCCGTCCGACTACATCACGTTCTTCGGCGGCGAACCACAGAATCCGCTGCTCACGACCAACACCAACGAGAACAACGGCGGTGAGGTGCTACGCATGATGTACACCGGCCTCGTCGCCTACAGCCCGGAAGGCGAACCCTACAACGCCGTGGCCGAGGAGATCGACCCCAACGAGGACTCCTCCAGCTTCCACGTGACCCTGAAGGACGGCTGGGAGTTCTCCAACGGTGAACCCGTCACCGCCGCCAGTTTCATCGACGCCTGGAACTTCGGCGCGGACTCCTCCAACGCCCAGCTGGGCGCGGACTTCTTCTCAGCCATCGAGGGCTACGACGAGCTTGCCGCGGAAGGCTCCAGCACCACGGAGATGTCCGGGCTCACCGAGGTCAACGACCACGAGTTCACCATCGACCTCTCCGCACCGGACGCCTCCTTCCCCACCCAGCTCGGCTACATCGCCTTCGCCCCGCTGCCGCAGGTGGCCTTCGAGGACATGGACGCCTTCGGCAACCACCCCATCGGCAACGGGCCCTACGAGTTCGACGGGGACGGCGCCTGGCAGCACAACGTGTCCATCACCCTGAAGGCCAACGAGACCTACGCCGGGGAGAACAAGGCGAAGAACCCCGGCATCGCCTTCAAGCACTACTCCGACGTGGCCACCGCCTACGCCGACCTGCAGTCCGGCGACCTGGACCACATGCGTGAGAACGTCGGTCCCCGGGCGATGCCCAGCTACCGGGCGGACTTCCCGGACAGCAACGACGACGCGCCCTACGCCGCCATCCAGAACTTCACCATCCCCGAGTACCTCCCCGGTTTCCAGACCGACGAGGAGGGCCGGCTGCGGCGTGCGGCGATCTCCATGGCGATCGACCGGGATCTGATCATCGAGAAGCTCTTCTTCGACGGCCGCCAGGTTGCCGAGGACTTCGGTGCCCCGACCCTGGAGGGCGGCATCGCCGACATCCCCGGCAAGGAGGTCCTGACCTACCAGCCGGAGAAGGCGAGGGAACTCTGGGAGCAGGCCAACGAGATCAACCCCTACAGCGGCGACACCTTCCAGATCGCCTACAACGCCGACCGCGGCCACCAGCAGTGGGTCGAGGGCGTGACCAACAGCATCCGGCAGGTGCTGGGCATCAAGGCGTCCGGCAAGGCCTACCCCACCTTCCAGGCCCAGCGCGACGCGATCGTGAACCGCACCGTCGGCACCGCTTTCCGTGCCGGCTGGAACGCCGACTACCCGTCGATCTCGTCCTTCCTCGTCTCGAACTACCGCACCGGTGGCAGCTCGAACGACGGCGACTACTCCGACCCGGAGTTCGACGACCTGCTGGCCAAGGCGTCCGCCTCCCCGGACTCCACCGCGGCCCAGCCCTACTACGACCAGGCGCAGGCCGTCCTCATGCAGGACCTCCCCCAGATCCCGCTCTGGTACTACTCCGCGACCACGGCGTGGAACCCTGACCTGCACGGCGTGCAGACGAACTGGCAGGGAATGCCCGTCTACACCGACATCACGAAGGACGGTGAGTGACCGTGTGGTGGTACCTCGGTAAACGCCTGCTCCAGCTCATCCCCGTCTTCTTCGGGGCCACGTTCCTCATCTACGCGATGGTCTTCCTCATGCCGGGCGACCCGGTGCTCGCGCTGGCCGGCGACAAGGCCGCCGAACCGGCCGTCCTCGACCAGATCCGCGCCGACTACAACCTGGACAAGCCCTTCCTGGTCCAGTACTTCCTCTTCATCGGCGGCTTCTTCACCGGTGACATGGGCACCACGTTCTCCGGACGTGCCGTCACCGAGGTCCTCGCCGAGACCTTCCCGATCACCATCCGGCTGGCACTGATGGCCCTGGTCATCGAGGCGGTCATGGGCATCGTCTTCGGCCTGATCGCCGGACTGCGCAAGGGCTCCTGGTTCGACTCGACCCTGCTGGTCGTGTCCCTGTTCATCATCGCCGTGCCGACCTTCGTCATCGGCTTCGTCGGACAGTTCCTCTTCGGCATCAAGTGGGGCGTGGTCCCACCGACCGTGGGTTCGGACGGCTCGTTCAGCCGTCTGCTGCTGCCGGCGATCGTGCTGGGCATGGTGTCCTTCGCCTACGTCCTGCGGTTGACCCGCTCCGAGGTGGCGCAGAACCTGCGCGCCGACTTCGTGCGCACCGCCTCGGCCCGCGGGCTCTCCCGCGGCGTCGTCGTGCGTGACCACGTCCTGCGCAACTCGCTGGTCCCCGTCGTGACCTTCCTCGGAGCCGACCTCGCCGTCCTGATGGGCGGGGCGATCGTCACCGAGGGCATCTTCAACATCCACGGTGTCGGCGGACTGATCTTCCAGTCCGTCAGCATCGGTGAGGCCCCCACCGTGGTCAGTGTCGTGACGATCCTGGTGGTCATCTTCGTGGTGGCCAACCTGATCATCGACCTGCTCTACGCCCTGCTCGACCCGAGGATCCGATATGCCTGACATCCACAACCGCAATGAACGCTGGGTCGCCGAGGTCGCCACGGAGGACGTCCTGACCCGGGACCAGCTCCTCCCGGAGGACGCCCCGGCGGGCTTCTGGGGCACGGCCTGGCGCAACCTGAGGCGCCGTCCGATGTTCTGGATCTCCACGGTGATCATCCTCGCCGTCCTGCTCGTCACCGTCTTCCCCGGGCTGTTCACCTCCACCGACCCGATGACCGCCAACCTCGAGGACTCCCTCGAACCCGCGCGTGAGGGGCACCCCTTCGGCTTCACCCAGCAGGGCTACGACGTCTTCGCCCGCACCATCTACGGTGCCCAGGCGTCCGTGGTCACCGGCCTGGTGACCACCCTCATCGTCGCCCTTCTCGGCGTGGTGGTCGGCGCCCTCGCCGGCTACTTCGGCGGCTGGATCGACGCCGTGCTGTCGCGCCTGACCGACATCTTCTTCGCCGTGCCGCTGCTGCTCGCCGCCATCGTGCTGATGCAGCTCTTCGAGGTGCGCAACGTGTGGACCGTGGTGCTGGTGCTCTCCGCCTTCGGTTGGCCGCAGATGGCCCGCATGGTCCGCGGCGCGGTGCTGCAGGCCAAGAACAACGAGTACGTGCAGGCGTCCCGCGCCCTGGGCCTGACCCGCGGCGCGATCCTCGTGCGCCACATCCTGCCGAACTGCCTCGCCCCGATCATCGTGATGATGACCACCAACCTGGGCATCTACATCGTCGCCGAGGCGACGTTGTCCTACCTCGGCGTCGGCCTGCCGCCGGACACCGTGTCCTGGGGCAACGACATCTCGACCGCGCAGGACGTCCTGCGTCTGTCCCCGGAGATCCTGTTCTACCCGGCCGGTGCCCTCGCGATCACCGTCCTCGGTTTCATCCTGCTGGGCGACACCCTCAAAGACGCCCTCGACCCGAAGGAGCGCACCCGATGAGCGACCAACCCCTGCTGTCCATGCGCGGTGTCGACATCGCCTTCGGCAGCACCAAGGACCCGAAACCCACCGTCTTCGGCTTCGACCTGGACATCTTCCCCGGTGAGACCGTGGCCGTGGTCGGCGCGTCCGGCTCCGGCAAGTCCACCAGCGCCATGAGCATCATGGGCCTGATGCCCGGAGACGGGCACGTCACCGCCGGCACCATCACCTTCGAGGGCGAGGACATCACCCACGCCAGCCCGAAACGCTTCACCGAACTGCGCGGCGACCACATCGGCCTGGTCCCCCAGGACCCGATGAGCAACCTCAACCCGGTGTGGACCATCGGCCACCACGTCAAGGAGGCGCTGAAGGCCAATAACATCGCCACCGGTTCCGCCGCGCACACCCGCGCCGTGGAGCTGCTCGGCGAGGCCGGGCTGGACGACGCCGAACGGCGCATCAGCCAGTACCCGCACCAGTACTCCGGCGGCATGCGCCAGCGCGCGCTGATCGCCTGCGGTCTGGCGGCGCGTCCGTCCCTGCTGATCGCAGACGAGCCCACGTCCGCCCTGGACGTGACCGTGCAGCGCCAGATCCTCGACCACCTGCAGGGTCTGACCGAGGAGCTCGGCACCGCCGTGCTGCTGATCACCCACGACCTGGGCCTGGCCGCCGAGCGTGCCGACCGCATCGTGGTGATGAGCCAGGGCCACGTGGTGGAGTCCGGTCCGGCACTGGAGATCCTGCAGGACCCGCACCACCCCTACACCCGCAAGCTCGTCGCCGCGGCACCGTCGATCGGTGCGCGCCGCAGCGAGGTGCAGGTCGCCGAGCCGTCCGACGCCAGAGGCGGCGCAGACGGCGCCGATGCGTCCGGAACGAAGGACGAGAACCCGCTGATCACCGTCGACAAGCTCAGCAAGGTCTTCCAGGTGCCCGGCGACAAGCCGTGGCGCAAGGAGGACTTCACCGCCGCGGACGACATCAACTTCTTCCTGCGCCGCGGACGCACCCTGGCGCTGGTCGGTGAGTCCGGCTCCGGCAAGTCCACCGTGGCCCAGATGGTGCTCGGGCTGCTCAAGCCCACCTCCGGCACCGTCACCTTCGACGGCACGGACGTCACCGACCTGGACCGCAGGTCCGAACTGGAGTTCCGGCGCCGTGTCCAGCCGGTGTTCCAGAACCCCTACGGTTCGGTCGACCCGATGTACTCGGTGTTCAACACCATCGCCGAGCCGCTGAAGATCCACGGTGTGGGGTCGAAGAAGGACCGCGAGAAGCGCGTGCGCGAACTCCTCGACCTGGTGGCGATGCCGCAGTCGATGATGTCGCGGTTCCCCGGCGAACTCTCCGGCGGTCAGCGCCAGCGCGTGGCCATCGCCCGCGCCATGGCGTTGGGCCCGGAGGCCCTGATCCTCGACGAGGCGGTCAGCGCCCTGGACGTGCTGGTGCAGTCGCAGGTCCTGGACCTGCTCAACCAGCTGCAGCGCGACATGGGCCTGACCTACCTGTTCATCACCCACGACCTCGCGGTGGTCAAGCAGATCGCCGACGAGACGCTGGTGATGCAGCACGGCAGGATCGTGGAGCGCGGCGAGACCGACGACCTCTTCGACCACCCGCAGGAGGAGTACACCCGTCGGCTGCTCGACTCGATCCCCGGTGGGTCGATCCCCCTGCACCAGGGGTGATCTGAAACCCCCTGAAGCGCTCTGAAACCCCTCGCGGTTGTTGGTCCAGGGAGCCTGGACCGACAATCCCGTGGGGTTTCGTGTCGCTAGGCTGGAGGCCATGGTCTACTACCCGCAGCGTCCCGCCCCGCTGCCCGTGCGTCGGATCGAGGAGCTCGGGATCAACCCCGCCCCGAGGAACGCCTGGCCGGCGGACATCCCGGCGGTACGTGAGGTACTGGACAACGGACTGGACCTGCCGCAGCTCACCGTCCTGGTGGGCGAGAACGGTTCCGGTAAATCCACCCTGGTCGAGGCCATCGCCGAGGCGTACGGCCTCAACCCGGAGGGCGGCACGCACAACTCGATGCACCACACGCAGCGCACCGAGTCCGGGCTCGCGGAGAACATGAAGCTCATCCGTGAGGGCGGCGCACCGAAGAACGGGGTCTTCCTGCGCGCCGAGACGATGCACGGCCACCTGGCCTATCTCGACGGCATCTCCCTAGACTCGGGACGCCCGGACCAGTTCAACTTCCAGAGCCACGGGGAGTCCTTCGTAGAGTTCGTCACCGAACGCGCGGGGATGCGGGGACTCTGGGTCTTCGACGAGGCGGAATCCGCGCTCTCCTTCAACGGGTGCCTGCTGCTCCTGGCCCAGATCGCCGACCTGCTCGAACGCGGTTCCCAGGTGATCATGGCGACCCACTCGCCGCTGCTGGCGTCCGCCCCCGGGGCGATGATCCTCGAACTCGACGAGACCGGCCTGCACCGCCGCGACTACGACGATCTGGCGCTGGTGCAGAGCTGGCGCCGGTTCCTCGGCGACCCGGACAGCTACCTACGCCACCTCTCCTGATCCGCCCCCTCCCCCCGCCACCGCCGGTATCCGGTGAGGTACCGGACAACGCCGGGGGTGGCGGAGGAACGCACGCGGAGCACCCTTTCCGAAACAGAACATTTACCCCGGACTCCGATGGCATAGTGGACGCGGAAACGATGTGTCGGCAGTCACAGCACGCCCTGGGTCGGTCGGCACGTCTCACACCGAGAGCCTCTAGGAGCCCCACCCCGTGGAGAAGCACACCGTCCGCGTCCACCCTTCCGCTGAAGAGTTCCCGAAGAAGGAGCACCTGGCCTGGAAGGTCGCCGAAGTCGCGGCCGACCCGGTGGCCGTCCCGCAGGACTCCGCCGACATGGCGGTCAACCGCATCATCGACAACGCCTCCGTCGCCGTGGCCTCCGTGCTGCGTCGCCCGCCGTCGACCGCGCGCTCCCAGGCGCTGAGCCACCCCTACTCCCCCGGCTCCACCGTCTTCGGCGTGCCCGGCACCTACTCCCCGGAGTGGGCGGCCCTGGCCAACGGCACCGCGGTGCGTGAGCTGGACTTCCACGACACCTTCCTCGCCGCGGAGTACTCCCACCCGGGGGACAACATCCCGCCGATCCTGGCCACGGCCCAGCACAAGGGCCTGTCCGGTGCGGAGCTGGTGCGCGGCATCGTCACCGGCTACGAGATCCAGGTCGACCTGGTCAAGGGCATCTGCCTGCACGAGCACAAGATCGACCACGTCGCCCACCTCGGCCCGTCCGTGGCCGCGGGTATCGGCACGCTGCTGAAGCTCGACACCGAGACGATCTACCAGGCCATCGGCCAGGCGCTGCACACCACCACCGCCACCCGTCAGTCCCGCAAGGGCCTGATCAGCTCCTGGAAGGCCTTCGCCCCGGCCTTCGCCGGCAAGATGGCCATCGAGTCCGTCGACCGTGCGATGCGCGGCGAGGGTGCCCCGTCCCCCATCTGGGAGGGCGAGGACGGCTTCATCGCCTGGATGCTGGACGGCAAGGACGCCGACTACACCGTGCCGCTGCCCGGCGCCGGCGAGGAGAAGCGCGGCATCCTGGACACCTACACCAAGCAGCACTCCGCGGAGTACCAGTCCCAGGCGCCGATCGACCTGGCCCGCCGCATGGGCGCGCAGCTGCGCGAGCAGGGCGTGGACCCGTCGCAGGTCGAGTCCATCGTCCTGCACACCAGCCACCACACCCACTACGTGATCGGCACCGGTGCGAACGACCCGCAGAAGTTCGACCCGGACGCTTCCCGCGAGACCCTCGACCACTCGGTGATGTACATCTTCGCCGTGGCGCTGGAGGACGGCGACTGGCACCACGAGCACAGCTACTCCCCGGAGCGCGCGCGCCGCGCCGAGACCATCGAGCTGTGGAACAAGATCTCCACCGTGGAGGACCCGGAGTGGACGCGCCGCTACCACTCCACCGACCCGGCCGAGAAGGCCTTCGGTGCGAAGGCCGTGATCACCCTGAAGGACGGCAGCGTCCTGGAGGACGAGCTGGCCGTCGCCGACGCCCACCCGCTGGGTGCTCACCCGTTCACCCGTGAGCAGTACATCGGCAAGTTCCGCACCCTGGCCGAGGGCCTGGTCGACGAGAAGGAGCAGGACCGCTTCCTCGAGGCCGCGACGAACACCCTGGAGCTCGGCGCCGGTGACCTCAACCAGCTCACCGTCACCTTCTCCGAGGACGTGCTCGCCCGCGCGCCGAAGATCACCGAGGGGCTGTTCTAGGTGCCGGGCCTGTTCTCGAGCAACGTCACCCCCACCGAGCGTCGGGAGAAGTTCCGGGCGGGGCTGACGTCCGGCACGATCCAGCGCATCCCCGGGGCGTTCTCCCCGCTGGTGGCCCGTGCGATCCAGGAAGCCGGCCTCGACGGCGTGTACGTCTCCGGCGCGGTCGTCGCCGCTGACCTGGCGCTGCCGGACATCGGCCTGACGACGCTGACCGAGGTCGCCGGACGCTCCCGCCAGATCGCCCGCTCCACCGACCTGCCCGTCCTGGTGGACGCCGACACCGGCTTCGGCGAGCCGATGTCCGCCGCCCGCACCGTCAGCGAGCTGGAGGACGCCGGCGTCGCCGGCTGCCACCTGGAGGACCAGGTCAACCCCAAGCGCTGCGGTCACCTCGACGGCAAGGAGGTCGTGCCGACCGAACTGATGCTGCGCCGGATCACCGCCGCGGTCAACGAGCGTCGCGACGACTCCTTCGTGATCTGTGCGCGGACCGACGCCGCCGGTGTCGAGGGCATCGACTCCGCCATCGAGCGGGCGAAGGCCTACGCCGACGCCGGTGCCGACCTCATCTTCACCGAGGCGCTGCACACCCCGGCGGACTTCGAGAAGTTCCGCGCCGCGGTCGACACCCCCCTGCTGGCGAACATGACCGAGTTCGGCAAGACCGAGCTGCTCAGCGCACAGACGTTGCAGGACATCGGCTACAACGCGGTGATCTACCCGGTCACCACGCTGCGCATCGCGATGGGGCAGGTCGAGGCCGCCCTGTCCGACATCGCCGAGACCGGCACCCAGGCCGACTGGGTCGACCGGATGCAGCACCGCTCCCGCCTGTACGAACTGCTGCGCTACGAGGAGTACAACGCCTTCGACAACGACGTGTTCACCTACACCCGTCCCGACGAGGCCTGACACCACCCCACCACCGCACCACCCGAAAGGACTTTCCCGATGAGCGAGAAGAACGCAGACACCACCCAGGAGATCCGCAAGGGCCTCAACGGTGTGGTCGTCGACTACACCGCCGTGTCCAAGGTCGTCCCGGAGACCAACTCCCTGACGTACCGCGGCTACCCCGTCCAGGAGCTCGTGGAGCACTGCAGCTTCGAGGACGTCGCCTACCTGCTGTGGAACAAGGAGCTGCCGACCTGGCGCGAGTACCAGGAGTTCGGGCAGCGCGAGCGCGCCCTGCGTCCGGTCACCCGTGGCCTGCTGGACCTCATCGCCTCCCTGCCGAAGACCGCCCACCCCATGGACGTCGTCCGCACGGCGGTGAGCTGGCTGGGCACGCAGGACGTGACCAACGAGGACAACAGTTCCGACACGGTGCGCCGCACCGGGGTGAGCCTGCTGGCGAAGCTGCCGGCGATCATCGCCTACGACATGCGCCGGCGTCGCGGCCTGGAGTTCATCCCGCCGTCGCGGACCCGTGGGATCGCGTCGAACTTCCTGTACATGTGCTTCGGCGACGGGCCGGACTCCCCGGCCAACAACATGGACGACGTCAAGGCGTTCGACCAGTCGCTGATCCTGTACGCGGAGCACTCCTTCAACGCCTCCACCTTCACCGGACGGGTGATCACCTCCACCACCGCGGACGTCTACTCCGCGGTCACCGGTGCCATCGGCGCGCTCAAGGGCGCGCTGCACGGTGGGGCGAACGAGGCCGTGATGCACAACTTCCTCGAGGTCGACGACCCCGCGGAGGCCGAGGCGTGGGTGCTGGACAAGGCCGACAACAAGCAGAAGATCATGGGCTTCGGCCACCGCGTGTACAAGAAGGGTGACTCGCGTGTGCCGTCGATGGAGGCTGCGATGCGCCGCACCGCCGCGAACCACGACGGTGACAAGTGGGTCCAGATGTACGACAACATGCAGGCCGCGATGGAGAAGCGCACCGGCATCCTGCCGAACCTGGACTTCCCCGCCGGGCCGACCTACTACATGCTCGGCATCGACATCCCGTTCTTCACGCCCATCTTCGTGATGGCCCGGGTCGTCGGCTGGACCGCCCACATCGTGGAGCAGAACGAGTCCAACGCCCTGATCCGTCCGCTCAGTGCCTACGACGGCGAACAGCAGCGCTCGGTCGAGGAGAACATCCGCGCCTGACCTGCTCTCCGCCTCCCGCACGCGCCCGCGCCGACGGTCCCCACCGTCGCCGCGGGCGCGTCGCGTACTCCCCCTGCCCTCTCGACAGTGGCGTAGATCACCAGTATTCTTTAGGTCTGGTCTGACCACACAGTACCGACTTGCCCCACCAGCCCCCTTCGGAAAGGACGCCTCACATGGCCGACTCCACGACCCTCGCCGACGCCAGCCCGCACTCGTTCTCCAAGATCCTCGTCGCCAACCGCGGCGAGATCGCGGTGCGTGCCTTCCGCGCCGCATTCGAGACCGGCGCCACCACCGTGGCGGTCTACCCCCGCGAGGACCGGAACTCCTTCCACCGCTCCTTCGCCTCCGAAGCGGTGCGCATCGGCACCGACGACTCACCGGTCAAGGCCTACCTCAACATCGACGAAGTCATCCGCGCCGCCCTCGACACCGGCGCCGACGCGATCTACCCCGGCTACGGTTTCCTCTCCGAGAACGCCACCCTCGCCCGCCGCGCCGCCGAGGCCGGCCTGACCTTCATCGGCCCGGACCCCGAGACCCTCGACCTCACCGGCGACAAGTCCGCCGCCGTGGAGGCCGCCGAGAAGGCCGGCCTGCCGATCCTCGACGACTCCGCACCCAGCGCCGACATCGACGAACTCGTCTCCTTCGCCGAGGGCCGCACCTACCCGCTGTTCGTCAAGGCCGTCGCCGGCGGTGGAGGACGCGGCATGCGCTTCGTCGGCTCCCCCGACGAGCTCGCCGACCGCGCCGCCGAGGCCTCACGCGAGGCCGAGGCCGCCTTCGGCGACGCCCGGGTCTACATCGAACGCGCCGTGATCAACCCGCAGCACATCGAGGTCCAGATCCTCGGCGACGGCACCGGCAACGTGGTGCACCTCTACGAGCGTGACTGCTCGCTGCAGCGTCGCCACCAGAAGGTCGTCGAGATCGCCCCGGCCCAGCACCTGGACCCGGCGCTGCGCGAGAAGATCTGCGCCGACGCCGTACGTTTCTGCGAGTCGATCAACTACCGCGGTGCCGGCACCGTGGAGTTCCTCGTCGACGAGGCCGGCAACCACGTGTTCATCGAGATGAACCCGCGCATCCAGGTCGAGCACACCGTCACCGAGGAAGTCACCCAGATCGACCTGGTCAAGTCCCAGATCCAGATCGCCGCCGGCGCGACCCTGGAAGACCTGGGCCTGCGCCAGGAGGACATCGTCACCCGCGGGGCGGCACTGCAGTGCCGCATCACCACCGAGGACCCGTCCAACGGTTTCCGGCCCGACACCGGCACCATCACCGCCTACCGCTCCCCGGGCGGCGCCGGGGTGCGCCTCGACGGCGCGGCCTCACTGGGCGGCGAGATCTCCGCGCACTTCGACTCGATGCTGGTGAAGATGACCTGCCGCGGAGCCGACTTCGCCCAGGCCGTGGCACGCGCCCAGCGCGCCCTGGCGGAGTTCACCGTCTCCGGGGTGGCCACCAACATCGGCTTCCTGCGCGCGCTGCTGCGTGAGGACGACTTCCGCCACCACCGCATCGCCACGTCCTTCATCGCCGAGCACCCGCACCTGCTCACCGCCCCGCCGGCCGACGACGAGGCCGGACGCCTCCTGGACTACCTCGCCGACGTCACCGTGAACCAGCCCAACGGGCCGCGTCCGACCGAGGTCGTGCCCCGCCGCAAGCTGCCCGAACTCACCACCGCCACCGGCAACGGCAACGACTCTGAGATCGCCCTGCCGACCGGCTCGCGCGACCGGCTGCTCGAGCTCGGCCCCACCGGCTTCGCCCGCCAGCTGCGCGACGCCGACGCCCTGGGTGTCACCGACACCACCTTCCGCGACGCCCACCAGTCGCTGCTGGCCACCCGGGTGCGCACCAACCCGCTGGTCGACGCCGCCGAGGCCGTCGCCCAGCTGACCCCCGAACTGCTCAGTGTGGAGGCCTGGGGCGGGGCCACCTTCGACGTGGCGATGCAGTTCCTGCACGAGGACCCCTGGGAACGCCTCGACAAGCTGCGCGCCGCGATGCCCAACACCAACATCCAGATGCTGCTGCGCGGGCGCAACACCGTGGGCTACACCCCCTACCCGGACTCGGTGTGCCGCTCCTTCGTCGCCGAGGCCGCCGCTGGCGGGGTGGACATCTTCCGCATCTTCGACGCGCTCAACGACATCGACCAGATGCGCACCGCCATCGACGCGGTCCTGGACACGGACACCGCCGTCGCCGAGGTCGCCATGGCCTACTCCGGTGACCTCGCCGACCCGTCCGAGGACCTCTACACCCTGGACTACTACCTGCGCCTGGCCGAGAAGATCGTGGACTCCGGCGCACACGTGCTGGCGATCAAGGACATGGCCGGGCTGCTGCGCCCCACCGCCGCGCACACCCTGGTCACCGCGCTGCGCAAGAACTTCGACCTGCCGGTGCACCTCCACACCCACGACACCGCCGGTGGCCAGCTGGCGACCTACCTCGCCGCCGCCCACGCCGGCGTCGACGCCGTCGACGGTGCCGCCGCCTCCATGGCCGGCACCACCTCACAGCCCTCCCTGTCGGCGATCGTCGCGGCGATGGCCCACTCCCCGCGCGACACCGGCATCTCGCTGGACGCGGTGAACTCGCTGGAGCCCTACTGGGAAGCCGTGCGCGCGGTCTACGCCCCCTTCGAGTCCGGACTCGCCGGCCCGACCGGACGGGTGTACACCCACGAGATCCCCGGCGGTCAGCTGTCCAACCTGCGCACCCAGGCAACCGCGCTGGGCCTGGGCGATCGCTTCGAACTCATCGAGGACGCCTACGCCGAGGTCAACGACCTGCTCGGCCGGCCCACCAAGGTCACCCCCTCGTCCAAGGTCGTCGGCGACCTGGCCCTGCACCTCGTCGGTGCCGGGGTGTCGGTGGCCGACTTCGCCGCCGACCCGCAGCGCTACGACATCCCCGCCTCCGTGATCGCCTTCCTGCGCGGCGAGCTGGGCACCCCGCCCGGCGGGTGGCCCGAACCGCTGCGTACCCGCGCGCTGGAGGGACGCGGCGACACCGCCTCACGCACCGTCGAGGTGCCCGACGACGAGGCCGCACTGCTCGACGCCGGGACGTCCGACCAGCGCCGTGGCGCGCTGAGCCGCCTGCTGTTCACCAAGGAGGCCAAGGGCTTCGCCGAGCACAAGCGCACCTTCGGTGACGTGTCGATCCTCACCGACCGCCAGTTCCTCTACGGCCTCGTCGAGGGCGAGGAGACCGTGGTGCGCATCAACAACAATCCGCCGATGGTGGTGCGCCTCGACGCCGTCGGCGAGCCCGACGACAAGGGCATGCGCCAGGTGGTGTGCACCGTCAACGGGCAGATCCGTCCGATGCGGGTGCGTGACCGCTCGGTGGAGTCGGTCACCGCCGCCGCGGAGAAGGCCGACCCGAGCGTCGACGGCCACGTCGCCGCACCCTTCGCCGGTGTGGTCACCGTCAACGCCTCCGTCGGCGACTCGGTGGAGGCCGGCGACGCGGTCGCGGTGATCGAGGCGATGAAGATGGAGGCCACGATCACCGCCCCGGTGGCCGGCAAGGTCACCCGCGTGGTGATGAGCCAGCCGACGAAGGTCGAGGGCGGCGACCTCCTCGTCACCGTGGAGTAGGACCCCTGGTCCCGTCCACGACGCGCTTCATCACCATGGTGGAGTTCAACCGCTCGACACCCGGGAGGGTGCCGAGCACCGCGTCGTAGAGCTCCTGGTAGCCGGCGAGGTCCCGGGTGAGCGTACGCAGGATGAAGTCGGTCTCCCCGAACAACCGTTCCACGGAGACGATGGCCGGTTCGCGCGCGACGGCCTCCTCGAAGGCGGCGACCGTGGCCTGGTCCGTCCGCCCCATCGTCACCATGACCAGCGCCTCGAAGGTCAGTCCGAGGGCTTCCGGGTCGACCGCGGCGTGGTAGCCGCGGATCACCCCGCTGCCCTCCAGGTCGCGCAGGCGACGGTGGCAGGTCGACACACTCAACCGCGCCTGCTCGGCGAGGTCGGTGACGCTCATCCTCCCGTCCTGCTGAAGCAATGAGATAATTTTTCGGTCTACGGCATCCATGCCGAAGATTATCCCACAGCAGCGCGGTTGAACGCCGAAACTTCGAAACACATTTCAGCCGACCTGCAATAAGCTTTCACCACATGGAAGCCTCACTAGTCCTGCAGTTCGCCGCCACCGCCGCCCTCCTGACGATGATGCCCGGTGCGGACTGGGCCTACGTCATCAGCGCCGGCCCCCGCGGTAAGTCGGTGGCCCCGCCCGTACTCGGGCTCGCCAGCGGCTACGTCCTGCTCGTCGCCGTCGTCGCCGTGGGCGTCGGCGCGCTGGTGTCCTCGCATCCGGACGTCCTCAGCGTGCTCACCCTCGTCGGCGCCTGCTACATCACCTACCTGGGTGTGAGCACGCTGCTGAGCCTGCGCGCCGGCGGCAGCGCAGTGACGGACGCCCCGGGCGGGGCGTCCCCCGCGTCCTCCGCCGGTACCACCGACCTGAGCCTGTACCTGCGCGGCATGGGAGTCAGCGGCATCAACCCGAAGGCGATGATGCTGCTGCTCGCCCTCCTGCCCCAGTACCTCACGCCGGACGGATGGAATTCCGCGGCACAGACCGGGCTGCTCGGGAGCATCTTCATCGCCGAGGTGCTGGTGGTCTACTTCATCGTGGCGGTCTTCGCACGCAGCGTGCTCACCGGGCGGCCCCGCCTGAACACCGTGGTGACGGCGTTCTCCGGGATCCTGCTCACCGGCTTCGGGGCGTGGCTGCTGCTCGACGTTCTCGCGCTCTAGAGGATCTCGTCCGGCCGGTACGCCGCGGCGGTCGGGTGGGCCGACACCAGCGCGTTGACCCGGGCAAGAACGCGGGCGACCTGGTCCTCGGCCGCGCCGATGAAGGCGTGCCGGTCGGCGAGCGCAGCGTCCAACGCGTCCTCGTCCAACGGCAGACGCGCATCGGCGGCGAGACGCTGGACCAGATCCTGGTCTCCACCGTTCTCGCGCATGTTCAGCGCCACGGCCACCGCGTTCTCCTTGATGACCTCGTGGGCGGTCTCGCGACCCACGCCGGCACGGACGGCGGCCATGAGGATGCGGGTCGTGGCCAGGAACGGCAGGTAACGCTCCAGCTCACGGTCGATCATCGCGGGGAAGGCGCCGAACTCGTCGAGGACGGTGAGGAAGGTCTCGCACATGCCGTCGAAGGCGAAGAAGGCGTCCGGCAGAGCCACGCGGCGCACCACCGAGCAGAACACGTCGCCCTCGTTCCACTGCGAGCCGGCGAGGTCGGAGGCCATCGTCATGTAGCCGCGCAGGATAATCTGCAGGCCGCCGACTCGCTCACACGAGCGCGCGTTCATCTTGTGCGGCATCGCCGAGGATCCGACCTGCCCCTCCTTGAAGCCCTCCGTGACGGTCTCGTTGCCGGCCATCAGACGGATCGTCATCGACAGCGACGACATCGAGGCACCCAGCTCCACCAGGGCGGAGAGGGCGTCGAAGTCGAGGGAGCGGGGGTAGACCTGGCCGACGGAGTCGAAGATGCGGGCGAAGCCGAGCTCGTCGGCGATGGTGCGTTCCAGGGCCGCCAGCTTGGCGGCGTCCCCGCCGAGCAGGTCGAGCATGTCCTGGCTGGTGCCCATCGGGCCCTTCACGCCGCGCAGCGGGTAACGGTCCAGCAGGTTCTCGATGCGCTCGATGCCGACCATGAGCTCGTCGGCGGCGGAGGCGAAGCGCTTGCCCAGCGTGGTGGCCTGCGCCGCGACGTTGTGCGAGCGTCCGGCCATGACCAGGGACTTGTAGGCGCCTGCGTGACGTCCGATCTGCGCGAGCACGGCGATGGCCTTGTCGCGGGCGATGGTCAGCGACCGGTGGATCTGCAGCTGTTCGACGTTCTCGGTGAGGTCCCGGCTGGTCATGCCCTTGTGGATGTCCTCGTGCCCGGCCAGGGCGTTGAACTCCTCGATGCGTGCCTTCACGTCGTGGCGGGTGACCTTCTCCCGCTCGGCGATGGACGCCAGGTCGATGGTGCCGATGACCCGCTCGTAGTCGGCGATCGCCGCACCGTCGATGTCGACACCGAGGTTCTTCTGCGCCTTCATCACCGCGATCCACAGGCGGCGTTCCATGAGGATCTTGTCCTCCGGGCTCCAGATGCCGGTGAGTTCAGCGGAGGCGTAGCGGTTCGCCAGGACATTCGAGATCTTCTTTTTGTCAGCCACGGCAACCAGTATCCCACACCCGCGGTGCGGAAGAGACGCCGCAACCACACCCTCGCGGAGCAACTGGGGCCGATTCTGTCATGTCCGTTGTTCCCGGCCGACAGAATCGGCTTGCGTTCTTACGGGAACACCGCCGTTGGCTAGTCAAGTGACGCTATCCTTAACCCGTGAAAACGATCCGCGCGTGCAGCGCAGCCCTGATCCCGGCCCTTATCGCCGGCCTGGCCCTGACCTCCTGTTCCTCTGACGCCGCCGACAGCGCCAGCACCAGCACAGATACCCGAGCAGCCTCCTCGGAAGCCTTCCCCCTCACCGTGGACCACTTCCGCGGCACGACGGAGATCGAACAGGCCCCGCAGCGCATCATCGCCCTGGACAACGCCTTCCTGGACTACGCGGTGGACCTCGGTGGAACGGTCGTCGGCGTCTCCGACATCGGCGCCGACCTGGTTCCGTCCTACCTCGACGACGAGCAGGCGGCACGCGCGGCGGACGTGGAGTCGGTCGGTGACATCTCCGAACCGCAGCTGGAGAAGATCGCCGCGTTGGACCCGGACCTCATCCTGTCGTCCGACGTCCGGCACGCCGAGTACTACGACCAGCTGGAGGAGATCGCCCCCACCGTCTTCAGCGAGGACACCGGCGACACCTGGCAGGAGAACTACCTGCTCACCGGCGAGGCCCTCGGAAAGGCCGAGGAGGCACGTGACCGGCTCGACGCGATCGGCGAGCGCGCAGGACGCATCGGCGAGCGCGTCCGCGACGCCGCCAGCGACGGCGACGGCGACGGCGTGCCGGACGTCAGCGTGGTGCGGATCAAGGACGAGAACACGATCAGGCTGTACGGCGAGGACACGTTCTCCGGCTCGGTCCTGGCGATGGTCGACCTGCCCCGTCCTGCCAACCAGGAGTCCGGCTACCCCGGTCAGGACTACGGGATGTACGTGGTCTCGCGGGAGAACCTGGACCAGGCCGAGGCCGACCTCCTTCTTGTCGCGGTACCCGAGGAGGGCACCGCGAAGGCCGCCGAATGGGCGGCGATCTCGGATGCCGTCCTCGACACCGCCACCTGGAAGGCCTTCGCCGGACGCAAGGTCGACGTCGACGAGGGGACCTGGATGACCTCGGTCAGTCCGATCGGCGCCGACCACATCCTCACCGACGTCGCCGACATCTTCGACGTCGACGGCGAGTAATCCAGCTCAATCGGACCCGTCAACGCCCCGCCTGGCATACCGGGCACCAGTAGATCTTGCGCGCGGCCATCTCCCCCAGCTCCACCGGCGTGCCGCACACCAGGCACGGCAGGCCGGCGCGACGGTAGACGTACACCTCGCCGCCGTGGTCGTCCTTGCGCGGCTCGCGCCCCATCGCCTCCGGGGTGTGCTCGTCACGCACCGTGTCGATCCGGCCGTGTTCGAGGCCGTAGTCCATGAGCACGACCATGTCGTCCCAGATGTCCGAGAGCTCGCCCCCGGTCAGCGACGACCCCGGCAGCGTGGGGTCGATGCCGGCGCGGAACAACGCCTCGGTGCGGTAGATGCTGCCCACCCCGGCGTACATCGACTGGTCCATCAGCAGCGCGCCGATCGGTTTCGAGGAGCGCCGCGTGCGCGCGAACGCGCGCTGGCGCTTCTCCTCGTTCAGGACGGCGTCCGGCGTCGTCCCGTCGACGGGACGCAACGGGTCGACGCCGAGCTTCGCCAGCGCGGCGTCCTCCTCCGCCGGTCCGACGACGACGCACCGCTGCGGGCCACGCAGGTCGGCGGCGACGTCCCCGTCGTCGATACGCAGGCGCACCTGGCCGCGGGGTGCGGCGAAGGGTTCCAGGGTGAAGGTCCCGATCAGGCCGAGGTGGATGTGGATGATCCGGGCGTCCGGCGCGGAGGGGTCGCCGAAGTGCAGGAAGAGGTGCTTCCCCCATGCCTCGGCGCCGGCGAAGAGACGGCCGTCGAGCGCGGCGGCCTCGGTGGCGAACCGTCCCTGCGGGGAGGAGACGTTGACGGGCCGTCCGGCGAAGCGGGTGGTGAGTTCGTCGGCGAGCCGGTGGATCACATGACCTTCAGGCATCGGTCACCGCGCGTCCGGGTCGGTGCCGCGGATCCGGTCGACCTGGCGGTCGGCGAGGTCCATGAGGATCTGGGGTTCGTCGATGCCGCTGGCGTCGACGCGAAAGGCCACCCCGTCGACGGTGCCGACGACCACCGAGAGCGGGTTGTCGCCCTGCTCCGAGTCCGCGTCGTTGACCACGGTGATGACGTGGACGTTCTCGGCGCCGAGGATCTCGGCGTCGGTGGCGTCCGCCCGGAAGTTCACCGTCGGGCGCTCCGGTTCCAGCTCCGAACGCTGTGTGAAGGACTCGCACTCCGACAGGTCGTCCGGCAACGCCATCCCGGTGTTCTCCGGGTCGGTGGAGACCATCGCGTTGACCACACCGGGGTCCGAGTCCGCCTGCGGGAGGAACCCGGCCGCGGCCGTGGTGTCGGGGTTGTCGTAGAGCTGAGCGAGCATCGAGACCACGGACGGGGCGATGGACGCGCACTGCTCGGGGTCGGTGACCACGGCGTTGGCGGCGTCCAGCAGTTCGGACATGTCGTCGTCGTTGCCGTCCTCGAAGACCTCGGCCGCGTCGCTCCACTCCCAGCCGGCGGGGGTGTCGGAGTCGGTGAGCATCATGTCCGCCGGGTCGCCCGACGTGGCGTCACCGGAGTCGGACTCACTGTCGGACGAGCACGCGGACGCACCGAACAGCAGACCTGCCGTGGTGACGGCCGCGCAGGTGCGGCGGAGAGTTCTGTTGATCATCCGTCCAGACTATCCGCTCGTCCCTCACAGATCAGTGCCCGGTTACTGCCCCGGCTACCGCCCCGGCACCGCGATGCGCCCCTCGACCGCGGCGAGGCCGATGTCGGTGCGGAAGTGCCCGCCGGGCAGCGAGACCTTGTCCAGTTCGGCGTAGGCGGCGGCGCGGGCGTCTTCCAGCGTCGCACCGGTGCCGATGACGTTCAGGACGCGGCCACCGGCGGAGACCAACGTCCCGTCCTGCCCTGCGGCGACACCGGCGGCGCGGATGCCGCGCGCCTCGTCGCCCGCGGCGGCACCGGAGATCTCCACCCCGGTGACCGGGGTGCCCGGGTAGTTCTCCGCGGCGAGCACGACGGTGACCGCGTAGCCGTCCTTCCACTGCAGGGCGGGCAGCTCGGCGAGGGTGCCGGTGGCGACCGCATTGAGCACGCCGCCGAGTGGGGTGGTCAGCAGGTCGAGGACGGCCTGGGTCTCCGGGTCGCCGAAGCGGCAGTTGAACTCGACCACGGCGGGGCCGTCGGCCCCCCAGGCCAGGCCGGCGTAGAGCAGGCCGGAGAACGGGCAGCCCTCCTTCACCATCTGCGCGGCGACGGGGGCGACGACCTCGTCGACGATGGTCTGCACACCGTCCTGCGGCAGCCACGGCAGCGGTGTGTAGGCGCCCATGCCGCCGGTGTTCGGACCTTCGTCGTCGTCGCCGACGCGCTTGTGGTCCTGCGCGGGCAGCAGCGGGACCACGGTCTCCCCGTCCACCAGACAGAACAGCGACACCTCCGGCCCGTCGAGGAAACTCTCCAGCAGCACCGGGTTGCCGGCGGCGTGGACGTGGCGCACGTGCTCGAGCGCCTCCTCCCGATCGGGGGTGACCACGACACCCTTGCCGCCGGCCAGCCCGTCGTCCTTCACGACCCACGTCGGGCCGAAACGGTCGACGGCCGCGGCGATCTCGTCGGACGAGGCGCCCGGCAGGACGGACTCCGCGTGGGCGGTCTTCACGCCGGCGGACGCCATGATCTCCTTGGCGAACGCCTTCGAGCCCTCGATACGGGCGGCGGCGGCCGAGGGGCCGAAGACCGGGAAACCGGCCTCACGCAGGGCGTCTCCGACGCCGGCGACCAGGGGGATCTCCGGGCCGACGACGACCAGGTCCGCGGCGAGCTCCCGGGCGAGGGAGACGACGGCCTCCCCGTCGTCGGCCTTGAGGCCGGGGTGCAGCGTGGCGACCCCGGCGAGGCCGGGGTTACCGGGTGCGACGTGCACCTCGCTGACCTCGGGGTCGGTGGACAGTGAATAGGCCAGGGCGTGTTCGCGGGCTCCGTTGCCGATGACGAGTGTGCGCATGGCTGACCAGTTTAGCCGCTACGATCGACGCCATGGCTTCCGTATTCAGCAGCATCATCTCCGGCGACCTCCCCGGCCGGTTCGTCTACCGTGACGAGACCGTGGCGGCGTTCCTCACCATCGAGCCCGTGGCCTACGGCCACACCCTGGTCGTGCCGGTGGAGGAGGTCGACCGGTGGACCGACCTGGAGCCCGGGCTGTGGGCCCACCTCAACGAGGTCGCCCAGCACGTGGGTGCGGCGATCGTGGACACCTTCGACGCGCCGCGCGCCGGCTACCTCATCGCCGGCTTCGAGGTGCCCCACGCCCACATCCACGTGTTCCCGGCCTCCGACATGTCCGGCTACGACCTGTCCAACGCCCTGGGCATGGGCGACACCGACGCCGACAAGATGGACGAGGCGGCGGAGAAGATCCGTGCGGGACTGCGGGCACGCGGCGTCACCACCGGTTCGGACGTCAGCGCGGGCTGATGGAGGACGAGATCGAGGCCATCGCCAAGGCGATCGCCGAGGCCGAGGACGAGGCCCAGCAGGCGCAGCAGAGCCAGTTCCTCGAGGCGCCGGGAAAGACGTTGCTCAACCAGCTCTCCCAGTTCACCGACGGGGTGCGCAACACCCTGGAGTTCCCCTCCCGGCTGCTGCCACGCACCCCGCAGCTGCCCGGCGGGTCGACCACCCTGCCGATCGGCGCGCGCCAGTACACGGTGGGTTTCGTCGACGACCTCTGGCACGCCCGCCCCACCGAGGAGCACCCGTACCCGGTGGTGCTGCTGCACGGCACGATCTCGTCGAAGAACGCGTGGCAGAACCTCGTGGTCTCGCTGCGTGACAAGGGGTGGGTGGTGTTCGCGCCGGACTACGGCGTGCACGGCACGCAGGACGTGATCACCTCGGCGAAGGACATCGCCGCCTACATCGACCAGGTCTTCGCCGCCACCGGGGCGGAGAAGATCGACATCGTCGGTCACTCCCAGGGCGGGCTGCTCGCCCGCTACTGGATCAACGAGATGGGTGGCGCCGACCGGGTCCACCACCTGGTCACGCTCTCCTCCCCGCACCACGGCACCACGGTCCGCGGACTGATGGCCTCGGTGATCACCGCCAGCGAGACGACCGTGCGTGTGGCAGAGGCGGTGATCAGCAAGATGATGGGGCCGGCGGGGCTGCAGCAGGTGGTGGGTTCCCCGCTGATCGACACGATGACGACCGCGCCGGAGACCCGCCCGGGGATCCGGTACTCGTGCCTGGCCACCCGCAACGACACCACCGTGGTCCCCTACGAGACCGCGTTCCTGGAGCCGGACTCGGGTGACGGCCCCGGCGGTCCGGCACGGGTGTGGAATGCGTTCCTGCAGGACCAGGGGGTCAGCCGGGTGCGCCACGACGAGATGCCCGCGCACCCGGAGGTCCAGGAGCTGGTGGTGAAGATCCTGGAGGAGGGGCTGCGCGACTGAGGTCGCGCGGGGGGCACAGGGGAACGCACTCGCCGTGGACCGGCGGTGCCCGCCCCCTTGCTTACTCGGTAACTTACCCGGTAACCTCAATGGAACTTACCGAGTAAGCACCCCGATTCCAGCAAGGGAACACGCATCATGTCCATCAAGTTCGCCCTGCTCAGCCTGCTGGCCGAGCAACCCCGCAGCGTCGGGCGGCTGAAGTCCGACTTCGAGGACCGAACGCGCGCCACCTGGCCAGTCAATGTCGGACAGGTCTACCAGACGATCCAACGCCTCACCCGCGACGGCCTCGTCGAACCCACCGGGTCCGACACCGGCGAGTCCGGACGGCACACCGAGGTCTACGCGGTCACCGACACCGGCCGCGCCGAGCTGACCACCTGGTGGCACTCCCCCATCCTGCCGCCACCCAACGACCGCGACGACCTGGTGATCAAGACCGCGATGGCGGCGTCCGCCACCGGCCGCCTGCCGGACGGCATGGACTTCGCCTCCGTCCTGCACAACCAACGTCTCGCCGTCCTCGACGAACTCCGCACGCTCACGAGGAGCAAGGCGGAGGTCCCACCGTCCACCGCGGCCGACCGGCTGCAGCTGGAGCGCCGGATCTTCGACATGGAGTCCCAGATCCGCTGGCTCGACCAGGTCGAGTCACTGCCGCCCGCCACCACTACCGAGGAGAACTGACGCCATGACACGCCCCAACGACACCTCACCCCTGTCCCCCCGGCGCCTCTCCGGCAACCGGTCGCAGGACGCGACGACCAACGCCGCCGCCCTGTACCTCGACCAGGTCAGCAGGTTCCACCAGGACGGCCCCACCACCGTCACCGCACTCGACAAGGTCAGCCTGACCATCGAACCCGGCGAACTCGTCGCCGTGATGGGCCCGTCCGGTTCCGGCAAGTCCACGCTGCTCAACGTGGCCGGCACGCTGGACACCGTCAGCGACGGACGCGTCCTCGTCGCCGGGGTGGACGTCTCCCACCTCTCGCCGCAGGCCCGCGCCGAGGTCCGCCGCACCCACGTGGGCTACGTCTTCCAGGACTACAACCTGATCCCCACCCTCACCGTGGCGGAGAACGTCTCCCTTCCCCTGGAACTCAACGGGACGAAGCGGAAGGACGCCCGCGCCGCCGCCGTCGCGGCGTTGGAGGAGATCAACCTCGCCCAGACCGCCGACCGGTTCCCGTCCGAGATCTCCGGTGGCCAGCAGCAGCGCGTGGCCGTGGCCCGCGCGCTGATCGGCGACCGTCACCTCTTCCTCGCCGACGAGCCCACCGGTGCGTTGGACTCGGTCACCGCGGAGTCGGTGATGTCGCTGCTGCGCGACCGGGTGAATGACGGCGCCGCCGGCCTGCTCGTCACCCACGAGCCCCGCTTCGCCGCCTGGGCGGACCGTACCGTGCACCTGCGCGACGGCCGGATCGTGGAGTGATTGCCATGAACAACTCCACCACCAGATCCTCCCCCACCGCCCGGGCCGGCGTGGCCTTCCGCCTCGCCCGGCGCGACCTCGCCTCCCACAAGGTGCGCACCGTCGTCGCCGTCCTGCTGTTCGCCCTTCCGGTGTCCCTGATCGTCGGGTTCGCCTCGATGGCGCTCGGCTACGACCGTGATTACCAGAACTCCCCGATCAGCAGCGCCAGTTCACTGCAGTTCGAGAGGGAGGAGGCGCAGGACACGACCATGGAGACCGTGGACGCCCAGGGCGGGGAGCTCCGCGGCGCCATCGGCGACCTCACGGACTCACTGTCCGCCGGAATCTTCCAGGACTCCGAGTTCAGCAAGGGGGACAGGACGGTCGACCTCACGGCCGTCACCGTGCTCCCCTCTGCGGACGGCACCGGCCCCGAGGTCGATTCCGGCACCGTACACCTCAACAATCAGGCCGCCTTCCTGCTGGACGCCGAGGACGGTGACACCGTCACCGTGGACGGCGCCGAGCTGACGGTCGTCCTCGGTGCCGACCACCAGGGGTCCGTCGTCAACGCCGACGACGTCCCGGTCAACCGGTCCGCGATGAACGTGACCTGGTACATGCCGCACGACTCTGAGCGCGCCGACGAGATCGAGGACGCGGTCATGTCCTCCGCCGCGGAGCTCCCCTCCCTGCCGAGCGTCGACAACCAGGCGAGCCACGGATCGAGTTACCTCGACGGCGCCACGGCAGCGACGTTCCTCGGATTCCTCGCTCTCGGGATCCTGCTGGTCTCTGCGGTGGTCACCCCCGTGTTCGCCGTCTCCGCGCGACGTCAACGCCGCGCGATGGGCCTGTTGAGCGCCACCGGTGCCTCTCCCCGCGACCTACGGCTGACGATGCTGGCCCAGGGCATCATCGTCGGGCTGATCGGCACGGTCCTGGGCCTCGCCATGTCCGTGGGAGTCGGCGCCGCACTGATATCCCTCTACGGCACGGGAGGGTTCTACTGGTCCTGGGTCGCTGCCGCGCTCACCGCGGTCGTCGCCCTGGTCTGCGGGGTGACGTCGGCACTGGTTCCCGCCATCCGCGCGGGGAAGGAGGACCCCGTGCAGGCCCTGGCCGACGGTGGGAGCCAGCGCATGTCAGGCTTCCGGCTGCGGATGCTCATCGGCCCGCTGTTCCTGATCCCTGGAGTGTTCCTGATCGCAGCCTCCGACAACCTCGTCCCGCTCGGTATCGCAGTCGCGGGCATCGGTGTCGTGCTCAGCAGTGGTTTGAGCGTGTGGTTGCTGTCCCGGCTCGGGAACATCCTGCCCACCGCAGGTCGGCTGGCGGTGCGCGACAGTCTGCGCAACAACCACCGGACGGTGCCGGCCATCGCCGCCATCGCGGGCACGACGTTCCTCGCCGCCACCGCGCTCACGTTGTCCTACAACACGCAGGTCCAGACGCACTACCGCGACAACGTGGCGGTGATGTCGACGTACCAGGGCGGAAACGAGTCGCTCTACACCACCGAGATCGACCAGGCCGGGGAACGCCTGGGCGCGCTGTCCCACCACCCGCTCGCGGACATCGGGTCCCGTACCGTCGACGGCCGCACCTTCAGCGTGAGTCTGAGCTTCGACGACAGGAGAAAATCGGGCGGCTTCTACCCGCTCTACGACTGGGCGGACATCCGGGCCACCGACGGGAACCTGTACTCCACCTTCTCCGGCGTCGAGGACCATGACGTCAGCGCCGCGGTCGACGCCCTCGCCGAGGGTAAGGCCGTGGTCTCGAACCCGGAGCTTCTCGAGGGAGATGAGCTCCCCCTCGACCTGCGCGAGTACGACCCGTACTACGGCTACACACCCGGCTACTCCGACGAGGACCCTGGACCCCCGGATGACACGCTGCGGATTCCGGCTGTCGTCATCCCCGGTCTCACGGGTGGCACCGGAGCCGACCAGGTGGCGCTGAGCCCGGACACCGCCGAGTCATTGAGCCTCGAACAGCGGTACCAGGGCGAGGTCTTCCTCCTCGATTCCCGGCCGTCCCTCCTCGCGGCCGCCGGCACGACCATGGGAGTCTGGCCGACGAACTTCCCCAACGTCACCGTTGACACGCCTGCAGTAGACGGAGAACAGGCGATGTGGGTCACCATTCCCGTCGCCTTGAGCTGGTTGCTCACCCTGGGCACGGTGCTGCTGGTGGTGATGCTGGCGGCGACGGAGTCACGGCGTGACATGTCGACCATCACGGCGATCGGCGCCGGCCCGGGACTGCTGCGCAGGTTCTCCGCCACACAGGCCCTGTTCATCGCCCTGCCCGGCACCGTGTTCGGAGTCGTCGTCGGTGTCCTCCCCCGGGTCAGTCAGTCGGTGCGCGAGGTGCTGGGCCACTCCGAGTTCTACACCGGTTTCCTGACCTCCTCCCAGTGGCTGGCCCTTGGCCTGACTGCGGTGGTCGGACCGCTGCTGGCCTGGATCACCGGCTCGATCATCGGCGCGGTCACATCCCGGGACCGCTCCCCGGTCCGGCGGCGGTAGCTGACGGGGGCGCACGCCCCGTCCGCCATGTCGTCCGTCCCGGTGGCAGAGTAGGGGGATGCCCGCACCACGTCCCCCGCTGCTGTGCCGCCTGCTCGACCGCCTGCCGCAGGCGGTCGACCCCTGGAAGGACACTCCGGACGCTCCGGCCGGCGCGGACGTCACTGCCGGCACCGCCGGCACCGGCGGCACCGGCAGTACCGCCCTGCGTCCTGTCGTCCTCGTGCACGGCACCGCCGGCAGCCGGGGGAACTTCGAGCGCATCGTCCCGGCCCTCCGGGAGTCGGGACGCCCGGTGCTGTCGGTGTCCTACGGTCACCGCGGGACCGGCGGTCTACACGACTCCCTCGAGGAGGTCACCGCACAGGTGTCCCATATCGTCGAGACCCACGGTCCCGTCGACCTCGTCGGGCACTCCCAGGGCGGGCTGCTGGCGCTGGCCTCCTCCGGCAGGCTCGACGCCGACGCGGTGCGTCACGTCGTGGGGTTGGCGGCGGACTTCCGCGGGGTGGCGCGCCCGTGGTTCCGCCCGCCCGAGCACCGCGTCCTGCACCGCCTGGACCGGGCGTTCTCCCCGGCGTTGGCCGACCAGCTCGCCGGCTCCCCGGTGCTGCGCGAGGTGCTGGCGCACACCGTGGGCTCCACGGTGCCGGTCACCCAGGTCATCACCCGTGGCGACCGGATCGTCCCGCGCGACCGGGCCCTCGCGCTGGGCTCACACGACCCGCTGACCGGGTTGGACGCCCACCGCGGCCCGCTGCGGTTCGTCACCGTGCAGGACCGGTTCCCGGACGCCCGGGTCAGTCACGCGGTGATCCCCCACCACCGCATCGTCGGCACGCTCGTCGTCGAGGCACTGGACGCTCCACCCGGGGCTCCCGGCGCTTAGGCCGACCGGTGTCAGCCGCCCCAGGTGTCGCGGCCCGAAGCCCCGCCCGGCTCCTGGTCCGGTTCTTCCTCCGAGATGTCTTCGGCGTCCTCAAGGTCCTCAAGGTCGTCGTCGTCCTCACCGTCGTCGCCGTCGTCGCGCCACACCGGCAGCAGGATACGGAACGTCGTCCCCTCGCCCAGCTCGCTCTCCACGGTGATCGTGCCGTTGTGCCGCTCGATCAAACGCTTCACGATCGACAGGCCCAGGCCCGATCCGCCGGACTGGCGGGAACGCGACACGTCGGCACGGTAGAAACGCTCGAACAGGTGCGGGACGTCCTCGGCGGCGATGCCCTCACCGTCGTCGATGACCTCCACGGACAGGTGGTCGTCGTCCGGACGGCTCAGCCGCATCACGACCGAGGCGTCGTCCCCGGCGTGGCGCATCGCGTTGGTCACCAGGTTGCCCACGACCTGGTGCAGCCGGGCGCTGTCGCCCAGCGTCACCGGCACCGAGCGTGCCTCGTTGCGCACGCTCACGGTGCGTCCCGGGAATCCCACGCGCGCGTTCTCCGCGGCCAACAGGCAGATCTCCAGCATGTCCACCGGGTCCTCACGCATGGGACGTCCCTCGTCCATACGCACCAGCGTCAGCAGGTCCTCGACCAGCAGGCTCATCCGACCGGCCTCCGCGGAGATACGGTCGATGACCATGTCCGGGTCGTTCGTCGCACCCGAGCGGTAGAGGTCGGCGTAGCCGCGCACGCTGGTCAGCGGGGTACGCAGCTCGTGGGAGGCGTCCCCGATGAACCGGCGCATCGACGACTCGGCCTCACGGGCCTGGCGTTCGGAGTCGTTCACCGCGATGAACGCCCCCTGGATCTGCGCGAGCATCCGGTTGAGCGCCACCGACAGCCGGCCGACCTCGGTCTTCGGCGACCAGTTGGGCACACGCTGGTCGAGGTGGCCGCGCGCGATGCGTCCGGCGGTCTGCTCCACCTGGTAGAGCGGCTGCAGGGCGCGTCTGACCAGGAAGAGGCTGGCGGCGGTCACGGATGCCAGGATCAGCAGGCTGATGACGATCAGCATCGTCGTCATCCCGTCCATGATCTTCGACTCGCCGTCCATCGGCAGGGCGAAGACGGTCACCCCGCCGTCCTCGTTCGTCACCGCCGCGGCGCGCCACGGCGCCTGGGAGGCGGAGTTGTCCGCCGCCGGCACCGTCACCGGACGCGTCGACTCGGTGATCGACGAGACGTCCGGCAGTGAGTCATTGACGCTGTTCGGGCCGGTGGTCTGACAGGCGTCACCCGGCAGCCCCCAGTACATCTTCGACGGGGGGCGCTGCATCACCAGCTGGTCGTGGGACTGGTAGGTCTCCTGGCACGGCGACTCGGTGATGCTCGCCGCCCACGCGGCGCTGTCCTGCAGCTGTTCGTCGACGCGCTCGGTGAGGAAGCGCTGCATCATCCCGGTCACCACCGTGCCGGACACCGCCAGCCCCAGGGCGGTGAGCACCGTGATCACCAGGACCAGGGAGAACCTCAGGGGGTAGTGGGACAGAAAGACACCGGGGTAGGTGCGTCCCGCACGCCGGGCACGCCCGGCGATCCTGTCCGTCACCGCCATCAGCTACGCGGCAGCCGCAGCACGTAGCCCACACCGCGCACGGTGTGGATCAGGCGGGGGTCCTTCGTGTCGATCTTGCGGCGCAGGTAGGAGACGTAGGACTCCACCACGTTGCCGTCGCCGCCGAAGTCGTACTCCCACACCGCGTCGAGGATCCGCGACTTCGGCACCACGACCTCGGAGTTCACCAGCAGGTAGCGCAGCAGCTTGAACTCGGTGGGCGACAGGTCGACCACCTTGCCCGCCTTGGTGACCTCGTGCATGTCGTCGTTGAGGGTGATGTCGGCGTAGCTGATCAGCGAGGGGTCGTCCTCCTCGGCGGGCTGCACCCGGCGCAGGATGACCCGCAGGCGGGTGATGACCTCCTCCAGGGCGAAGGGCTTGGTGACGTAGTCGTCGGCACCGATGGTCAGTCCGTGGATGCGGTCGTCCACCCCGTCCTTGGCGGTGAGGAAGAGCACGGGGGCCTCGTGGCCGTCCTCGCGCAACTTGTTGAGCAGGGTGAAGCCGTCCATCCCCGGCATCATGACGTCGAGGATGAAGGCGTCCGGACGGAAGGTCTTGGCGATCTCGCGGGCGGTGGCCCCGTCGGCGGCGGTGCGGACCTCGAAGTCCTGGAACTCCAGCCTCGCCTTGATCAGGTCGGCGATGTTCGCCTCGTCGTCGACGACGAGGACCTTCACCGGCTGGGCACTGTGGGCGCTGTGGGCACCGTGAGCGCTGTGGGCACTGTGGGCGCCACCGCTGGTGTTGCTGGAATTGTTCGACACAGGCACGTTCATATCTCCCTAGTCTGGACCGGCTTCCCGGATTTTTCATGCTCGGCACATCCAGAATACCTGTGACTTCCCTAGCGACTCCCGTAACCGTTCGGTGAACGCGGACGGGCACGCGCCCCAACACACACCCAGGCAAAAGTGGCCCACCTACGTTGCCAGGGGATAGGATAGCGCCCGTGAACATTCGGAGAGAGCCAGCACACCACACCCGCCCCACGGGCACCGCCCGGACCTTCCGTCGTCGCGTGGCCGCCCTGGGCGTCGCCACCGTCGCCGCGATCGGCATCGGCGGCGCGGGCATCGCCCCCGCCGTCGCCGCGCCGAGCGCCGCCAACCTGCCGTCGGTCGGTGACATCGAGCTGCCCGGGCCGGACGAGATCAACGACATGGTCCGCGACGGCGTCCTCGACGCGCACGACGCCGCCCTGCTGCAGGCCGGCAAGGTCCCCGAGCAGTTCCGCGACGCCTACGAGCAGGGCGTGCGTGACCTGGCCGACCTCGTCGCCCCGGGTGCGGTCCAGGACCGTCAGGACGAGCAGGACGCCGCGGACCGCGCCGCCGCTGCCGCCGCCGCCGAGCGCGAGGCCCGCGCCGCCGCCGAGCAGCGTGCCGCCAGCACCGACAACACGCCCTGCCCGGCGTCCGCCCGCGTGTGCGTGGACATCGACGGCAAGCGCACCTGGCTGCAGCGGGACGGCGACACGTCCTACGGGCCGGTCAGCATGTCCCCCGGCAAGGCCGGGCAGGACACCCCGCGCGGCAACTTCACCGTGCAGTACAAGGTGAAGGACGAGATCAGCCGTGAGTTCAACAACGCGCCGATGCCCTACGCCGTGTACTTCACCAACAACGGCCACGCCTTCCACCAGGGCACGCTGGACGCCCTGTCCGCCGGCTGCGTGCGTCTGAACACCCAGGACGCGATCACCTACTTCGACGCCCTGAACCCGGGCGACGAGGTCTTCATCTACTGATGAACGACACCACTGCTCTGCGCTACCGTCCGGCCGTCGAGGCCGACCGGGAGTTCCTGCGGGCCCTCTACATCCTCACCGACCAGTGGGGTGACGAGAGCCAGCCCGTCAGCGACGGCATCGAGGCTGAGATCGAGGCCTACGTCGACGGCTGGACCCCGGAACAGGGCGGGGTGATTCTCGAGACGGACACCGGTCCAGACGCGGGGACGCCGGTGGGCGGCGCGTGGTTGCGCACCTTCACCGCCGACGACCCGGGTGCCGGCTACGTGGCCGACGAGTTCCCCGAGGTCGCCATCGCGGTGCGCCCGGAGTACTCCGGTCACGGTCGCGGTACCGCACTGATGGCCGAGCTGCTGCGCGTCGCGCGTCAGGCCGGCTACCCCGGCGTCTCCCTGGCCGTGGACCTCGGCAACGACCGCGCGCGCCACGTGTACGCCAAGCTCGGCTACGTGGACAGCGAGGTCAACGGTGGTCTCGACCCCAGCGGCCGGTGCCACGTGATGCTGCACCGCTTCTAGTTGGGCGGGGTTTCGCCTTCGAGTCCCGCGTGAGACGCCGCACGGCGTTCTCCGCGCTGATCAGGCACATCGGAACCCCCACCCCGGGTGTCGTGGTGGAGCCGGCGTAGTACAGGTTCCCCACCGCCCGTGACCGGTTCGTGCCGCGCATGAACGCCGACTGCGCCAGCGTGTGCGCCAGACCCAACGCCCAGCCGCGCCAGGAGTTGTAGCGCGTGGCGAAGTCCGCCGGCCCCAACGTCCGGCGCACCACCACCCGCTCGGCGAGGTCCGGGACGCCGGCGCGCTCGGCGACGAGACGCACCGTCGCATCGGCGACCGCCTCCACGGTGGCGGCGTCCATCGTCGGGTCGCAGGCCACCGGGACCAGGATGAACAGGTTCTCGTGGCCCTCCGGCGCCACGTCCGGGTCCGTCGCCGAGGGACGTGAGACGTACACCGAGCGCGAGAAGTCGGGTTTGCCGGTACCAGCCCCGTCGAAGACGGCGGCGAAGTCCGGCGTCCAGTCCTCGCTGAAGATCAGCGTGTGGTGCGCCAGCTCCGGCAGCGCCCCGCGCACCCCGAGCATCACCACCACCGCACCGACCCCCGGGTCCGCCCGCCGCCACCGCGGCTCCGGGTAGGTGCGCAACCCCGGCGGCAGCAGGACGTTCTCGGTGTGGTGCAGGTCGGCGGCGCTGACGACCACGTCGGCGGGGATGAACTCCCCGCCGGCGACCGTGACACCACGCGCCCGCGCCGAGGACACCGCCGCGCCGAGGCGTCCGAGCCCGGGCACCGTACGCAGCGGGTTCGCCCGGTCGGTGTCGGTGACGATCGCCGTCACGTCCACGCCTGTGCGGACCTGCGCGCCGTGTTCCACGGCCAGCCGGTGCAGCGCCCCGACCACGCTGGTGAACCCGCCGACCGGGTACCTCACACCCTGCACCAGGTCGGTGTAGCTCATCAACTGGTACAGCGCCGGGGTCTGTGACGGACGTGAGGACAGGAACACCGCCGGGTACGACAGGATCTGGCGCAGCCTGCGGTCGGCGAAACGTCCGTCCACCAGCGACTCCAGCGTGCCGGTCAGCAACCGTGCCAGACGCCCCGCCCGGCGCAGCACACCCGGTGCGAGGAACGGGGCCGGGGAGGAGAAGTCGGTGTAGAGGAAACGCTCCACGGCGATGCGGTAGGTGTCCCCCGCCTCGTGCAGGTAGTCGCGCACCGTCTCACCGGCACCGGGCTCCAGTGACTCGAAGAGCGCTGCCACGGCGTCCTCCCCCACCGGTACGTCGACCGGGTCCAGGCCCTCCGGAAGCAGGCGGTAGCCGGGGGTGAGGTCGGTGAGGTCGAGCTGCTCGTCGGTGGAGGTGCCCATCAGGTGGAAGAACCGGTCGAAGGCCTCCGGCATGAGGTACCAGCTCGGGCCGGTGTCCCACCGGAACCCCGGCGCCTCGTCGACGCTGAGCGAGCCGGCGCGCCCGCCGACGGTGTCTCCGCGTTCCAGCACGGTGACCTGGTAGCCCTGACGTGCCAGCAGCCCGGCGGTGGCCAGACCTGCGACCCCGGCGCCGACGACGACGGCGCGTTGCGCGCTCACCGACGTGCCCCCGTCACCGAGCCGGCGACCGAGCCGGCGACGGACCCGGCGACGGACCCGGCGAGAGCGCGGGCGGTGAGCGAGGCCTTCACCGGGGCGGGCACGCGCACGCGGGTACCCACGATCTGCTCCGGGGTGGAACGACGCAGGCGTGCGGACAGCTCCGCGTAGAGCGCGGCGGCGGACGCCACCCCGGCGCGGCAGCCCGACGGCAGGGCGGGGATGCGGAGACGCCCCTCGGCGATCCCGGCGTCCACCTCGTCGAGGATGCGGTCGCGCACCGCGACGGTCAGCGGGCCGTCCTGCAGTTCCGGCAGGTACAGCCGCCCGAGGACGTCCCGGTCGTCGGCGAGGTCACGCAGGAAGTTGACCTTCTGGAAGGACGCGCCGAGCGCGGCGGCACCGTCCTCCAGCCAGGCGCGCTGCCGCCCGCTCACCGGCCCGGCGTGGGCGAGGAAGATGTCGAGGCACATCAGGCCGATGACCTCGGCGGAACCGTGGATGTAGCGGGCCAGGCTGTCACGGTCGTGCACCACCTGCTCCAGGTCGCTGCGCATCGAGGAGAAGAAGGCCCGCATGTGCTCGGGGTCGATCCCGCAGCGCCGTGCGGTGCACGCCCAGGCGTGCAGCACCAGGTCGGTGTGGAACCCCCGGCCCGGCGCGGCGAGCACGCGGTCCTCGTAGTCGTCGAGCACGCCGCGCACGTCTGTGCGCTCTGTGCCTTCTGTACCCCCGGCAGCCCCGGCGACGCCGGCGGCCCCGTCCACGATCTCGTCGGCGATGCGCACCACGGCGTAGAGGTTGCGGATGTCGTCGCGCACCCCGGCCGGCAGCAACCGCGTGGCCAGCGAGAAGGACGTGGAGTAGCGTCCGATCACGGTGGCCGAGACGTGCTCGGCCAGGGCCCCGTACGCCCCGGCGGCGGTGCTGCGACTGCGTGTATTCATCGACAGACAGAGTACCCCGCCACACCCGCGTCCCCGGTATGTTCACCTGGGCAATAGTCTGTTGGCATGGCGACCACGACACCCGACGACGGCCACGGCCCCGACACCGCGCACGACACCGCGACCGACACCGCGACCGACACCGCCGCGCTCACCGGGATCTACCGCGGCCCCACCCTCGCCTGGGCGTTCTGGGACTGGGGGTCGGCGGCCTTCAACGCCGTGCTCGTGACCTTCATCTTCTCCGTCTACCTCACCGACTCCGTCGGCGGCTCCATCGAGGGCGGGTTCGGCGACGGCACCAGCCCGGCGACCTGGTACGGCTGGGCGATGGCCGTCGGCGGGGTCACGATCGCCCTGGTCGCCCCGGTGATGGGACGCCGCGCCGACGCCCGCGGCACCCGGCGCCGCTCCGTGACCGTGTGGACGCTTGTCACCGTGGGCCTGATGTTCAGCCTGGTCGGCATCGGCGACGACGCCCCCGGCTACTTCTGGGCCGGCATCGTGATCATGTCCGTGGCCTCCGTGACCTTCGAGTTCGCCGAGGTCAGCTACTTCGCCATGCTCTCGCAGGTCTCCACCCGCGCCAACGTGGGCCGGGTGTCCGGCTTCGGCTGGTCGATGGGCTACTTCGGCGGCATCGTCCTGCTGCTGTTCTGCTACCTCGGCTTCATCGCCGGCGACGGCGACACCCGTGGCCTGTTCAACGTCCCGGTCGAGGACGGCTGGAACGTGCGCGTCGTCGCCGTCATCGCCGCCGTGTGGTTCCTGGCCTCGGCGATCCCGGTGATGTTCAAGGTCCCGGAGAACACCCCCGACCCCACCGCGCAGACCTCCTCGGTGGCGGAGTCCTACCGCGGTCTGTTCCGCGACATCGCCGAACTGTGGCGCACCGACCGCTCGGCCGTGTGGTTCCTCATCGCCTCGGCGGTCTTCCGCGACGGGCTGGCCGGCGTGTTCACCTTCGGCGCCGTGCTCGCGGTGTCGGTCTACGGGCTCAGTCCGGCCGACGTGCTGCTGTTCGGAGTCGGTGCGAACGTGGTCTCCGCGATCGGCGCCCTGGCCTGTGGTTACCTCGACGACAAGGTCGGGCCGAAACCGGTGATCATGGTGTCTCTGATCCTGCTGGTGCTGGACGCCTTCGTGCTGTTCTTCGTGGACGGCCCGGCGATGTTCTGGATCTTCGGGCTGCTGCTGTGCCTGTTCGTCGGCCCCGCGCAGAGTGCGTCGCGCTCCTACCTGGCCCGGATCTGCCCGCCGGGACGCGAAGGCCAGATGTTCGGCCTGTACGCCACCACCGGACGCAGCGTGAGCTGGATGGCCCCGGCCGCCTTCTCCCTGTTCACCGGCATCACCGGCGAGGACCGCTTCGGCATCCTGGGCATCGGTGTGGTGCTGCTCGTCGGCCTGCTGCTGCTCACCAAGGCGAGGGGTGCCGGTACCCCCTCCCGGTAAGGTACGGTAAGCCTCATCTCACCCGAAGGAGGCTTTACCGTGAGCAGAGGTTTCCAGGGGGCCGTGCTGCGTGGGCTCGGCGCCAAGGACCACGTCCTGACCGTGACCGGCACCGAATGGCGCACCAGCACCATGGTGCGGGTCCACTTCCGGTCCGACACGATCCTGTCGCCGGACGGCGAGGCACCGGCCGCGTGGATGCGCGCCTGGTTCCCCGACCCGGACGGCGGGTCGAAGCAGTTCCAGCGCGGCTACACCTTCGCCGCCGCCGACCCGGTCGCCGGCACCCTGGCCGTGGACTTCGTGATCCACCACCCCATGGGCCCGGCGTCCTGGTGGGCGCAGAACTGCACCGCCGGCGACACCCTCGTCGCCACCCGGTTCGGGGAGCAGGACTTCGAACTGCTCGACCCCGCACCGCAGGGGTACCTCCTGCTCGGCGACCTGGCGTCCTACCCGGCGATCACCCAGATCGCCGCCGCCGTGCCCGCCGACATACCCGTGGTGGTCTACCTGGAGAAGCACCATGCCAGCGACGCCGAGGCGCCACTGCCGCAGGGCCCGAACATCACCGCCGCGTGGGTCGACGAACTGCCCGAGGGCCGCGCGCTGGCGCAGGCAATTGACAATGGCGGCGCCGGAGGTGACTGGGACGGCTGGTACGCCTGGGTCACCGGCGAGGTGACCGCCACCCGCCACGCCCGGACCGTCCTGCAGCGCGAACACAACCTGAACAAGGCCACGCTGCACGCCCAGGGCTACTGGGCCGCCGGACGCGCGATGGGCAAGTCGCGGGTCCTGGAGGAGATGGAGGCCGAACGCGCGGAGGCCGAACACACGGAGGAGAGCGGGCAGGCTGAACAGCCTGATCAGTCTGAACCCACACCGTCCGCCGGTGTGCTCGCCCCGGCGCGCACCCCGATGATCATCGCCGGGGTGGTCCAGGCCCTGCTGTCGGTGCTGGGCATCGTTCCGTTCATCCTCTTCGCCGAGCTCTGCCGCCAGTTCCTCGACGGTGCCGGACGCGACCAGATGCTCTCCACCGGGGTCACCGCCCTGGTGGTGATGGGTGTCTCCGCGGTCGGCACCACGCTGCTGATGCTGGCCATGCACTTCTACGACGCCACCTACTCCGCCGCGCTGCGTCGACGACTCATGGACAAGCTCGCCCGCCTGCCGCTGGGGTGGTTCACCCACCGGCAGTCCTCGGAGGTCCGCAAGCTCGTGGCCGACGACGTCGCCGGCATGCACTACATCGTCACCCACGCCGTACCCGACCTCGTCGGCGCGGTGGTCACACCCCTGGCCGCACTGGTCTACCTCTTCACCGTCGACTGGCGGCTGGGTCTGGTGCTGCTGCTGCCGATCGCCGCGTTCATCACGGTGATGGTCAACATCCAGCGCAAGGAGCGCGACCGGGTGGTGATCGCCCAGCGCAACATCTCCACGGTCACCGGCCAGGCGCAGAGCTTCATCGCCCAGCGGGAGGTCTCCCAGGTCTTCGGGGACAGCAGCGTGGTCGACCTGCCCGGCACCCTGCGCGGCGTCGGCGCCTTCGTCGACAAACTCCAGAAGGACACCGGTGCGGCCAAGATCATGGCGGTGATGATCAACCGTCCCACCACCGTGCTCGGCCTGCTGGTCGTGGCCACCTGGCTGCTGATGCTGCCCGGCTGGGTCAGCGTGGCCGACGCCATCCCGTTCCTGGTGCTCGGCCCGTCCTTCGGCGCCCAGCTCGTGGCGATCACCGGCGGCATCGGCGGTCTGCTGGTCTCCCTCGACGGCCGCGCCGGCCTCGACCTGGCGCTGACCACCCCGGAACTGCCCGGCCCGGCCGACCGCCGCGCACCGGCCGGCCACGTGGTCCTCGACCGCGTCCGGTTCGGCTACACCCCTGACCGCGACGTGCTCACGGACTTCTCCCTCGCGCTGGACCCCGGCACGGTCACCGCCGTCGTCGGGCCGTCCGGCGCCGGAAAGTCCACGGTCGGCGCGCTGCTCGCCCGCCTGTGGGACCCGTTGGACGGCTCGGTCAGCATCGACGGCACCGACATACGCGACCTGACGCAGGACGAGCTCTACGCCAAGGTCACCATCCTGCTGCAGGACGTGCAGCTGATCCACACCAGCATCCGCGACAACATCGCCCTCACCGCCCCGGACGCCACCGACGAGCAGGTCGTCGCCGCCGCCCGTGCGGCGAACATCCACGACACGGTCACCGCCCTGCCCGACGGCTACGACACCGTGGTCGACTCCGACCGGCTCTCCGGCGGCGAACGCCAGCGCATCGGCATCGCCCGCGCCCTGCTCGCCGACACCCCCGTCATCGTGCTCGACGAGGCCACCGCCTCGGCCGACCCGGACAGCGAGTGGGCCATCCTCACCGCGCTCGACCGCCTGCTCGCCGGGAAGACGGTGCTGATGATCGCCCACCGGCTGCACACCGTCGCCGACGCCGACCGGATCGTGGTCATGGACCACGGGCGTGTGGTCGAGGCAGGACGCCACGAACAGCTCATCGCCGACGGCGGCGCCTACGCCGGACTGTGGGACGCCCACGAGAACGCCGGCCTGACCGGCAACATGACCGGGGAGGAGTCCCACTGATGCTCACCAAGATCCGCACCATCAGCGGCGGCGGCCGTGACCTCCGCCTGTTCATCCTGTTCACGGTCGCCTCCTCGGTCATCCAGGCCGGAGCGGTGATCGTGCTCTACCCCCTGCTCGACGACCTCTTCGGCGGCGCCCCGGCCGACGCCTGGCCGTGGGTGCTGCTCATGGTCGCGCTCATCGCCGGCGCGTGGGGGATCGACATCCTCGCCGCCCACAAGGGACTGGCCGTGGGCCTGTCGTTGATGCACTCGATCCAACGGCATGCCCCCGGCGCGGTGCTGTCCTGGCCGACGCCGGTGATCACCACCGCGAAGGCGGCCCGGCTGCGCAGCCTGCTGGCCACCGGGGCGAACGAGGTCACGTCCGCGCCGGTGCTGCTGGTCGGCCCGCTGGTCACCGCGGTGGTCTTCACCTTCGCCCTCGGCGTGGGCCTGGCGTTCTTCACCGTCCCGGCGGCCCTGGTCACCGTGGCCGGGGGCGTGCTGATGATGCTCGCGCTGCTGGCGTCCAGCCGCATGGTCACCCGCGCCGACGAGGAGTTCACCGCCGCGAACGAGAACCTCGACGACCGGCTCACCGACTACGCCCGTGCCCAGCCGTCGCTACGCACCGCACGGCAGGTCTCCGCCGGTGCCCGCCTGGTGGACGACGCCCTGGTCGACGCGCGCGGCCGGAGCCTGCGCCTGCTGTTCTGGCAGGTCCCCGGCGAGATCCTGTTCAGCCTGGTGCTGCAGGCCGTGCTCATCGGCTACGGGCTCACCGTGTGGCTGGCCTTCGACGCCGGCACGTTGGGTGCCGTGTCCGCCGCCGTGACCGTGATCGTGATGCTGCGTGTCGTCGAGCAGGTCACCGGGGTGTCGCGGCTGGCAGTCGGCCTGCGCTCCCTGGACCGCACCCTCACCGAGGCCGTCGAGGTCGTCACCGCCCCGGACGTGGTGCCGGCACACCCCGCCCCGGTCGCGCCGCACATCGGGGTGGCGGACGTCGACGTCCGCTTCCCCGACGGCACCACTGGGTTGTCCGGGGCGTCTCTGGAGCTCACCCCGGGCACGGTCACCGTGGTCGTCGGACGCTCCGGCTCGGGCAAGACCACCCTGCTGCGCACCCTCGCCGGGCTGGTGGAGCCGGCCGCGGGCACCGTCACCCTCGACGGGCGGGATGCCGACGCCTCCGTCCTGCGCGGCAACGCCTCCGTCGTCTTCCAGCAGACCGCGCTGGGTGCGGGCACGGTGAGGGACAACCTGCTGGCGGTGAACCCGGACCTCGGCGACGCCGCACTGGACCGGGTGGCCGACGCCGCCGGGTTGCGCGGCGTGCTGCAGGAGATCCCCACCGGGTGGGACACCCCCGTCGGCGAGCTGGGCAACCGGCTCTCCGGCGGTGAACGCCAGCGCGTCGGCATCGCCCGCGCACTGGCGAAACCCTCCCACGTCCTGCTCGTCGACGAGGCGACCTCGGCGCTGGACGCGCACAACGAGGCCGCGGTGGTCTCGTCGATCCGCACGGTACGTCCGGACTACACCACCGTGGTCGTCACCCACCGCCCGGCGACGCTCGCCGTCGCCGACCGGGTGGTGGTCCTCGACGACGGGCGCATCGTGGAGCAGGGGACCCCGTCCGAACTCGCCGCCGCCGACGGCGCGTACGCCCGGCTCGTGGCCGAGTGGGACGCCTCGGCGTCCTGGCGGGTGCGGGGCTAAGAAAAAGGCGGCCAGGAAAAGGCGGCTAGAGGATGATCTGCATCAGCGTCATGTCGAGCCACCGGTCGAACTTGGTGCCGACCTGACGCACGGTGCCGCACTCCTGGAAGCCGATCTTGGCGTGCAGTTTCAGCGAGGCGGTGTTGCCGCCCTCGATCGCGGCCACCATCACGTGCTTGCCGGCCTCCCGGGCGTCGGCCACCAGCGCCTGCAGCAGGGCGGTGCCCACTCCTCCGGCACGGCGCGTGCCGTCGACGTAGATGGAGTTCTCCACGGTGTGGCGGAATCCGTCGTAGTGGCGGAACTCCCCGTAGGTCGCGTAGCCCAGCACCTCGCCGTCCTGTTCGGCGACGATGGCCCGGGTGCCGGGCTGCTGGTAGCTGCGCAACCAGGCCAGGCGGTTGTCCTCGTCGACGACCTCGTCGTTCCACACCGCGACGGTGGTGCGCACGGCGTCGTTGTAGATGGCGGTGATCGTGGGGATGTCCGACTCGACGGCCGGGCGGATCTTGATCCGGGTGTTGGGCTCAGTCACGCCGACGAGACTACTTGGTCTTCTTCGGCGCGGCGATCAGGGCGCCGGCGATGGCGGCGATGAAGAGGTCCTTCGACAGGCCGGTGCCGGCCTCGGACGGGCGGATGCCGTCCTTCTGGGTCATCTGGTCGTTGCGGAAGTAGATCGACAGGAAGCCGGCGTTGATCGCGCCGAGGGCCAGACCGGCCACGCGGTTGGAGACCACGGGGGTCAGCAGGGACGCCGCGACGCCGATCTCGGACCAGGAGACGACCTTGCCGAAGACGCCCGGCTCGAGGCTGGAGACCTGCGGGACGCCGGTGGCGGCGAACTGCTGCAGACCGCTGGCGGCTTCGGCGGGCATGCCGAGCTTGCCGATGCCGGACTGCAGGAAGTACGCGCCGCTGACGCCGCGCAGGATGGTGGTGGAGAGGCTCATGGGGTAGGTCCTTACTTCTTCTTGGTGTGCGCGCAGGTCAACCATGTAGTTGATCTGACAACTTCTTCGACGACGACTCTACTCCGCCACCGTCGCGCCCGCACCGCAGCGCCCCCTACCCCCGGAAAGGTGATCTACGACATCTTTCCGTGGGTTTTCGCGGATTCACCCCTGAGTCGGACCCCAGAACAGGCTATCTTCGGAGCAAGCAGCGGCTCAGACGCCCTGCCCAACCACCTTGACCCTTGACCATCACGGAGGAACCCATGTCGTTCATCGTCCAGATCCAGGAAATCGTGTCGGGCCCGATCCGCGACCTCTACGTGGAGTTCACCGCCGGACTGCCGGTCATCAACATCCCGCCGTTGGGTTCCTCGTTCGGGGACATCTCCGTGGACCTGGGGTCCTCGGGCCTGGGTTCCACCTTCGGGGATGCGAACCTGGGGTCCACGGACTTCGGTTCGAGTGACTTCGGGTCCAGCTTCGGCTCCAGCAACGGTGACCAGAACCTGGGGTCCTCGGGCCTGCAGCTCCCGAACCTGCCGACCCTCGGTTCCTGACCGCTCAGGTGTAGTCGCTGACGTTCCCGGAGCCCCCGAAGATCCAGGAGACCAGGATCGCCCCGGGGTCCACGACCCCCTGGGAGGCTTCGCCGACGTAGCTGGCGCGGCCCTTCTTCGCGACCATCTCCCGGGTGCTCTCCGCGCCCTCGGCCGCTGCCGTGTGGCACGTCTCCAGCACGGCGGCGAAGTCGGAGGAACCGTCCTTCCCAGACGCCGCCGACGCCGCCGCCTCTGCGGCGGGGACCAGCGCGTCGATCAACGTGTTGTCGCCCTGCCGTGCCCCGCCGAGGTCGGTGATGGCCCGGTGGGCGGCGTCCAGCCCGGCGGCCAGTCCGGCGACCGGGTCGTCGGCGTCCTCCATCGCCTGGCCGAGCTCGCGGAACAGGGTGCCCAGCACGGCGCCGGACGTGCCGCCGGCACGGATGAGCAGGCGGTGGCCCAGCGCCTCGAGCACCCGGGCGTCCGGGCCGAGGAGCGGCAGGTCGATCCCGCCGAAGGCGGCGTCCATGTTCTGTCCGAAGTCGCCGTCGCCGGCCAGCCGGTCGAGCTCGGTGAGGTCGTCGACCGATCCCTGTACACGGGCGACGAAGTCGCTGAGCCAGCGGTTCTCCTCCCCGGACTCCGGCAGGTCGTCGTCGAAACTGGTCACGGCGGGACGGTAGGTCGCCGGTGCGTCCTGCCCGCCGAGCACCCGCGGCCAGCCCGGCGCGTCCGTGGCGGCGTCGAGCAGCTCCACGAGCTGGTCGGTGGCGTCACCGACCGAGGTCAGCGTGAGCGACACCCCGGCCATGTTCACCGAGGTCACGTAGGTGCCGACCATGGCCCGGCGCACCACGACGCCCTTGTCGGCGAGCTGACGCAGCACCTCACCGAAGACCAGGTTCAGCTCCAGCGGGGCGGTCCCTCCCAGCCCGTTGACCAGGCACACGACCTCGGAGCCGTCCTCCAGCGAGAGCGAGCCGCCGATGCCGTCGATCAGCCGGGCGACGACTTCGTCAGCGGTCTCCACGTCCACGCGGTCCACGCCACGTTCGCCGTGGATGCCGACGCCGACCTCCATCTTCCCCTCGGGCAGGTCGAAGGTGTCACGCCCGCTGGTCGGCAGGTGCCCGGGTGCGAGCGCCACGGCCATGCTGCGGGAGCTGTCCGCCACCCACTGGCCGATGTCGGCGACACGGTCGAGGTCGTCGCCGCGCTGCGCGGCGGCACCGACGGCCTTCTCCACGATGATCGTCGCGCCGGTGCCGCGGCGTCCCGGGCCGTCCGACGAGTCGGACGCACCGGACGCGAGATCGGTGGCGACGTCGTCGTCGACGAGGACGACGCGGGTGTCGACGTCGTCCAGCGCCTGGCGGGCGACGGTGAAGTTCATGACGTCGCCGGTGTAGTTCTTCACCACGTGCACCACGCCCGCACCCTGGTCGGCCCACCGGGTGGCCTCGGCGATCTGCACGGCGTTCGGGGAGGTGAACAGCAGCCCCGGGCACACCGCGGCGAGCATGCCGGAGCCGAGGAAACCGGCGTGCATGGGCTCGTGGCCGGAGCCGCCACCGGAGACCACGGCCACGGCCGGCTCGCCGGAGTCGGTGACCACCGCCGACGAACGGGCGACGAAACCGCTGTCGTGCCACTCGGCGTCCGGGTGGGAGGCGATGAAACCGCCGAGGGCCTCGGGGAGGAAGTCCGCGGGGTCGTTGCGGAAGGAGCGGAGGGGAACCTGCTGCGGGTGAGAGTCGGACATGCACGCCACTGTAGCCAAAGGTCACGGCCGCCACACGCGACCGGAAGCGGGCCTAGGGTGGTGGCGAAAACCGAACCCCTCACAGGAGGAACGTCCCCATGACAGACAAACTGTTCACCAGCCCGTCGCGCTACGTCCAGGGCATCGACCTGATCGACCGGGCCGCCGGCTACCTGCGGCCCCTGGGCACCTCCCCGCTGATCATCGCCGACGAGGTCGTCTGGGGCATCGCCGGGGAGAAGCTGCAGGAGTCCCTCTCCGGGGACGGGCTGGACGCCGCCCACGAGATCTTCGGCGGCGAGGCCTCCCTCAAGGAGATCGACCGGATCACCGACAAGGCCCGCTCCGGGGGCAACGACGTGATCATCGGGCTTGGCGGCGGCAAGACCATCGACACCGCCCGCGCGGTCGCCGACCACGCCTCCCTGCCGGTCGCGGTGTTCCCCACCGCCGTGTCCGCCGACGCCCCGACCGCCCGGGTGTCGGTGATCTACACCGAGGACGGTGTCTTCGACTCCTACCTCTTCTACGACCGCAACCCCGACCTCATCGCCGTCGACACCCGGGTCATCGCCAACGCCCCGGTGCGCACCCTGCGCTCCGGCATCGGCGACGCCCTGGCCACCTCCATCGAGGCCCGCGCGGTGGACCGGGCGAACTCCCGGCGCATGGACGACACCGCCCGGCCCACCCTGGCCGGCCTGGCCCTGGCGGAGAAGTGCGAGGAGACCCTCTTCGACTACGCCCACCAGGCGCTGCGCGACAACGAGGCGCACGTGGTCAGCCGCGCGCTGGAGAACATCTGCGAGGCCAACACCCTGCTCTCCGGGCTGGGGTTCGAGAACGGCGGCCTCGCCGCGGTCCACGCCATCCACAACGGTTTCACCGCGTTGGACGGCGACATCCACCACATGACCCACGGTGAGAAGGTCGCCTTCGGCATCGGCGTGCAGCTGATGCTGGAGGGTGCCCCCGAGCCGGACGCCGACCGCTACATCGGTTTCCTGCAGTCCGTGGGTCTGCCGACCACCCTGGAGGAGATCCACCTCGGCGACGCCGACGACGCCGACCTGCTGCGCATCGCCGAGCTGGCCTGCTCCGACGGCGAGACGCTCAAGCAGATGCCCGGCGAGTACTCCCCCACCGACGTCGTCCAGGCGATCAGGGCCGCCGACCTCTACGCCCGCGACCTTAAGGAGCGCACCTCCCGCTCCTGACCGTCGGTGGCAGGGATTGGTTCCGGGGCCGGGTCGGTGGCTGGTTCTGCACTTCGGCGCAGTGCGACCGGCTCCCACCTCGTCGCGCACCGCCACAACCACTCCACCGGGCCGTAACGGAAGTACCGCAGCCACAGGGCGCTGGCCAGGACCTGGACCACGAGGATCGCGACGGTGGCCACCGGCAGCAGCCACAGGTTGGTCAGCTCCACGTCCGGCGCCACGTGCAGCAGCACCTGCGCCAGGGCGGACGCACCGAGGTAGTTCGTCAGCGCGGTGCGTCCCAGCACGGCGAAGGGGGCGGTGAGCGCGGCACGCAGTGAAGGGGCAGTGAGCGCGCGCCAGACCAGCGACAGCCCGGTGACGATGGCGACGGCGGTGAACAACCCACCGAAACCCGCCACCCGGTCGAGGACGTCCGGATCCGGCAGCGTCGCGGCGTCCAGCATGCCCTTCTGCACGACACTGAGCGCGACGCCCGCGGCGGCGGCGAGCACGAACACGACCGCGGCGAGCGTCCGGTCGCGGCGTCGCGTCGACTCCAGCCACCCCGGCAGCCCGTACTGGGCGGCACCGAAACCGGCGACCATCAACGTGGCCGCGATCAGCGGACTGTTGCCCCACATCCAGTAGGCCACCAGCGTGCCGACCACCCCGGCGGCGAGCACCGGGCCGCGGGGCAGGAACATCGCCGGCACCACCAGCACCAGTGCGATGATCGCGTACATGGTGAGGATGTCGCCGCTGTACAGCAGGAACAGGTTCAGCAGCCCGAGGGGCAGCAGCGTGACGAAGCGCCGCACCATCAGCCAGCGTGCCGAACGTACGGTGGTGCGCCGCGCCGAGGAGCTGTACAGCAGCCAGGCGCTGACGCCGAAGAGGAAGGCGAAGATCGGCACGAACCGTCCCTGGATCGCCACGTCGTAGAAGCGCAGGACGGGGTGGTGCAGGTCGGCGTGCTCCGTCCAGCGGTAGAGCAGGTCACGCAGGTTGACGAAGAGGATGCCGCACAGCGCCACGCCGCGCAGCACGTCCAGGAAGGCGTAGCGGGTGGGTGCGTTCGGGGTGGTCACCGGGGGTTTCTCCTGAAGGGGTGATGATTGCTGACCCTATGGAGACTATGCCGGACGCCGCGGTGACCACATCGGCCCCGGGTCTGATCATCGGTGCACGGCCGCGCGGGCGACTCAGCCCGCGGTATGACGGCCGCGATACCCTGGCGGCCATGGATTCACGCGGTCGTACCCGTGCCCGTTCCCTCGTGGCCGCCGTCGCCGTCCCCGCGGCCGCGGCCGTGCTCCTGGCGGGCTGCTCACAGCAGGACGACCCGGCGACCGTGACCGAGACGGCGGTGCACACCGCGACGTCGACGGTGACCGGGTCGCCGACGGAGACGCCGACCGAGACCGAGACCGAGACCACCTCGTCGAGCTCCGCCGCACCGGACTGTGAGGAGGACTCGGGCAAGTCGGGTGACAACCCTCTCACCGGCGACGACCCGCTGCCGGTGCGTTTCGCCGGCGAGGACTCTGACGGCTCAGGCGACTCAGACGTGTTCTTCCACTACACCGTCTCCGAGGACGAGATGGACCCGTGCCTGCCGCTGTCCTGGGTAGTGCTCAATGGCGGCAACGGAACGCAGGACAACCCGAACGGTACGGCCGGCAGCAGCAACCAGACCGTCGCCCTGTTCGCCGACGGTGAGCTGGTGACCGAGCCCGCACCGATCCTGGCGAGGTATATCGAGTCGGTGGACCGCATCGACGACAGCACCGTGCAGGTCAATTACGAGTTCCTGGGCGACCAGCCTGCCGCCGCCAACGAGACGGTGTCCGCCTCCGCGACGTTCCACTGGGACGGCTCCGAGGTGCAGGTCAGCGACAACTCCATCCCCACCGAGCTCAACGACACCGCGGCAACCCTGGACCTGTCCTCGCTGGGGTAGGTCGCTGTAGAGTTCGCCGCAATGTCCCCCACCCCCACCGACCGGCGCGCCCGCCGGGCCGTCGCCGCGCTCTTCCTGACCAACGGCGCGGTGTTCGCCAACCTCATCCCCCGGTACCCGGAGATCAAGGCCGACCTGGGGATGAGCAACGCCGTCTACGGTCTCGCCGTCATCGCCTTCCCCGTCGGCGCGATCCTCGCCGGGCTGGCCGCGGCCCCGCTGATCCGACGGTTCGGGTCCGCCCGCGTCGCGGTCGCCGGCACGATCGGCACCGCCCTGGGCGTGCTCGGCGCCGGGGCGTCCCCCACGCTCTGGATGTTCGTGACCGGGCTGCTCGTCGGCGGGGCGATGGACGCCATCACCGACGTCGCCCAGAACGACCACGGCCTGCAGGTCCAGCGCCGCTACGGCCGCACGATCATCAACTCGTTCCACGCGGTCTGGTCGCTCGGGGCGGTACTCGGCGGGGCGATGGCGGCGGCCGCCATCGCCGTGGACCTGCCCCGTCAGATCCATCTCGGCCTGTCCGCCGTGGTCTTCTCCCTGGTGGCGGTCGTCGCGCTGCGCTTCTGTCTTCCTGCTACCGAATCCGGCCCGGACGCTGCTCCGGACACTGCTTCCCCTGACGCCACCCACGAGTCCGTGGGGCCGGACGCTGCGCGCCGTGGTCCGCTGACCGGCCACCTTGTCGTGATGCTGGGCGCGCTGGTCATCATCGCCATCGCCGGTTCACTCGTCGAGGACGCTGGCATGTCCTGGGCGTCGCTGTACATCACCTCCCTCGGCGCGCCCGGTTCGGTCGCCGCGGCGGGATTCGTGGCGTTGGTCGCCGCACAGTTCGTGGGACGCATCCTCGGCGACGGCATGGTCGACCGTCTAGGGCATCGCACCGTGGCGCGTCTCGGCGGCGCGGTGGCGGCGGTGGGAATGGGACTCGCACTGGCGTTCCCCACGGTCCCGGGCACGATCCTGGGCTTCGCTGCCGCCGGTTTCGGCGTAGCCACGTTGATCCCGGCGGCGATGCAGACCGCCGACGAGCTGCCCGGACTGCGTCCCGGCACCGGGCTCACCGTCGTGTCCTGGCTGATGAGGCTCGGTTTCGTGGCCTCGCCTCCGCTCGTCGGTGTGGTGGCGGACGCCGCGGGCCTGCGCGTGGGTCTCCTGGTGATCCCCCTTGCCGGGGTCACCGTCATCGCCCTGTCCGGGGTACTGCGCCGACGGCAGACGCCTCGGAGCGAGTGACCCCACGCGTCGGGTAGGCGTCCGCCCTCCCAGTACCCCGCTGAGTTGTTGGTCTTCCCACGCCAGACCAACATTTGCACGGGGTTAAGAGAAAGAGGCGAGAGCCAGGCCCAATGCTCCACCTCTCGTTCACCAAGCTATCAATAGTGCAAGGCCGACAAACCCCACCATGAACACCATCCAGATACTCGCTAGCGTGAGCCACACCCAGCGCCCCCACATACGCGGAGAAGCGAACAGAGCAGCCAGGAAAGCGAAGGCTCCCAGCGACAGTGGTAACCCCCACACTGCCGCCACCAGGGAAATCCCGCCGACCAGGGGGGCGATGACCCACAGTGGGTTACGTGGACGCCAGTCATTGTGAGGTGACTCCATGTACGCGAACACCGCACCCAGGACGAGTCCTACTGCCGCTCCGGAAAGTGTTCCGGTAAGACCGTATTGAAGCCCAATCACCCAGCCGCTGACCGCGACAAACAGGATGATTCCGACAACGCCTCTCACGGAAAAATTCATGGACCGGAGCGTACCTGGAGTTCCTGTGTACTTCGGACGCGGGAAGCCGCCTCTTCAGCCACAGTATGACCGGGGGATGTCGCCAGGACGACTACCCTCCCCTGCCCACCGTCACCCCCGTGCCCCTCGCTGTTGGTGGTGGTTCCCCGCGGACCACCAGTTGCACGGGGCCGGGGGAAGAAGTGGACCCGGCCTCCGTCGCACAGCGTCCCGGCAACCTCCCCGCCCGACCTCCTGATGCGACCGTTCGCCCCAACGCCCAACTAGGTCGTGTTGCTAAAGGG